>JANYLR010000026.1 GCA_025363715.1 Holophagaceae bacterium
TTGTCCGGCGCCCCTCCCGGGGCTTGTCAAACCTTCCAGGGATGCCCCAGGAGGCTTCCCAACGAGGCCCCTTGGGGCTTCGGGTCAGGGTCACTGCGAGGCAGGGCTTTCCTGACAGGGAACTCGAAAGGTATCACGGCATCGAGGGTGTCTCAAGGGGAAACTTCCGAAGAGCCTGTGGGACGCCGCGCCAGCACGCGGAAAAGAGCCACCGCGGCCGCGGCGGACACGTTGAGGCTTTCGATGCCACCAGGCATGGGAACGTGCAGCAGGCCATCGCAACGTTCGCGGATCTTGAGGTGCAGCCCCTCCCCTTCGGCGCCCAGGACCAGCACCGTGGCGCGGTCGAAGGCCTCGTCCAGGTAGCTGTGGCTGCCCTCGCCTGCCGCCAGCCCATAGATCCAGGCGCCGGCTTCCTTCAGATCGTCGAGGGCCCGGCCCAGATTCACCACCCGGCACACGGGTACGCGGCCCGCCGTGCCCGCGCTGGCCCGGACGACGGTTTCGTTCACCATGGCCGACCGGCGTTCCGGCAGCAGCACGCCATCCACCGCCGCGCCGGCGGCTGAGCGCAGGATGGCGCCCAGGTTGTGGGGATCGGTGATGCCATCGAGGGCCAGCACCAGGGCATCCTCTCTTTTGGCCTTTACGGTGGCTGTGATGTCTTCGAAGGAGGCATAGGCGAAGGGACCACCCTCACCCAGCACGCCCTGGTGACGCTGGCCCTGGCTGCGGCGGTCCAGGCTTTCCATGGGATCACGGTGCACCACCACGCCCGCGGCGCGAGCATCGGACACCAGCCGGGCCACCCGCCCGAAGGCGGCCGGGGCGACCCAGAGCGAGTGCAACTCCCCGCGGGAGAGGGCTTCTTCGCAGGCGTGGGGGCCAAGAAATTTCATGGCTAGAAGGTGACCTTGTAGCCCAGGGCCACCAGGTGCCCCATGCCTTCCATCCGGATGCGGGTGAGGCCCGGCTTGAACCCGGTTGAGCTCCAGATGCCATCGAGCCGCCGGGTGTCCTGGTCCTCGCTCTGGCGGTACTGGTAGCCGAGGCTCAGCTCCCCACCCCCGAACTTGTAGCCCGCACCAAAGGAGAAGGCCGACGTGCGGGCCCCGCCCAGCAGAGGCTCGGCAGAGGCCTCCTCGATGCTGCGCTGATCGAAGGTCAATCCGGCACGCAGGGTCCAGTACTTCCCCAGGTCCAGCTCAGTGGAGGCGCTCAGGGCCAGGTGGCTCTTGCCCCGCGGAAGCCCGGCAGGTGCCGAGACTGTCCCCGAAGGAGTCTGAATGGTGGCGAAGCCCGGCATCCTCAGGCCGGCCGACGTCCAGCGGAGGTCGGCCTCCCAGGTCATGATGGGCAGGACGCGATGCCGCACGCCGAGGGTGGTTTGGGAGGGCAGTTCCATAGTCGAAGTCCCCGCCGTGGTCCCCACGCCAGCCAGCAAAACCGCAGCCCGGGTCGCGGTGCCCAGGTTGGCGGACCGGCTCAGGCCATCCGTGGTGTAGATCCCCAGGTTGGGATCCTGGAGGGCGGACTTGAGGCCGAGCTCGCCCTTCAATCCTGACTGGTGAACGAACCCGAAGGTCCAGCGGGGATTGAGGGCCCAGCGAAGGCCCAGCGAGTAGCTGGGGACGACCTTGTCGCTGCTCTGGCCGACCCGCTGCTCCACCAGACCATTGACGGTGTTCGTGCCGGACAGGGGCTGGGTTGGATCGTTGGGCACGCTCAGGCGCATCACGCTGGAAGAGGCGAAGGAAAGGCGGGCTGCCCCCAGGCCGAATCCGACGGAGACATTGGGGTTCAAAGCCCAGGCCGCCTGGCCCTCCAGCCGCCGCGTGGACAGATCGATGCCATCGCCCAGGTAGCGGCTCGGGGCATCGTCCTGCAACCTGCCGTGGCGCAGGTAGGGCGCATCCAGTTTCAGGCCGAGGCTGAAGGTGGGAGTCACATGAATGCCCAGGCCAAAGGCGGGAAGGGCGCGGTTGCGGTCATAGCTGAAGCGGGTCTTCAGCACGGAATCCAGGCTCTGCTGGGACTCCATGCTCTGCTGGGTCGCCGACAGTTCCAAACCAGCGGAAAGGAAGAAGCCCGTCCTTTCCTTGAGGGAAGCCAGAATCGCTGGGTTGGTGCTGGCCGCCTCCAGGCTGTAGCCGTAGGCAACCTGGGCGCCGCTGCGCCCGATGCCCACGGCATCAGCGGCCGGCAGGGCCATGCTCTGGGCTGCGGCTGGAAGGGCGCCGAGGCCCAGCACCAAGCCCACCCCGATGACATCACGAACCACTTGGGCCATACCCCACGCCTCCCGACACATGCTTCTTGAATGGCTCGAACCCCGGAAGGGTTCAAACCCAAGTCTCCAGGATCGCCAAAAGAGGCGGAATCACCAAGCGCATTCCGTGCGACTCAGTGCTCGGACTCGCCCATGAAGCGTACCAGCAAGCGATCCACCAGCTCCCAGGCCTCCAGCAGGGCCGCCAGGCACATGACCAGACCGAAGCCAAGGGCCAGGGCGCGGCCCCAGGGTCCCATGAGGCTCCGGCAGAGGTCGGGCCAATGCCAGAAGGCAGCAGGCAGCCGGAGCCGCCCGTAGAAGGCCAGAGTGGACAGAAGCATCCCACCCCACAGCAGGTAGAAGAACCTCAGCGCTCGGAAGAGGACATCCCAGGCGAAGGGACGATGGCGGGGAACAGGCATGGAAAGACCAGCATAGCCTGATCTGCCCTTCATTCCTCCAGCGGGAGCTCGATGAAGAAGCGGGTACCCTCCGCCCAGCTGGTGGTGAAACCCACCCGACCGCCCAGAATGGTTTCGCCCAGCAGTTTCATCGCATAGGTCCCCAGGCCCCGGCCCTGCTCCGCCTTGGTGCTGAAGGACCGCTGGAACACGCGGTCCGCGACCTCCGGGGGTATGCAGCCGGGATTCTGGACCACAAAGGTGGGACAGCCTGACTGGCACTCGTACCAGATCTGGGCCTGTCCGCCCAGAGGCAGGGCTTCCAGGGCATTCAGGGTCATTTTGCGGAGAATCCGGCAGAGGATCTCAGGATCGGTGTGGATCAGCAACGGCTCCGGGACCGTCGGCGTCCGGATCAACCGGGCCGCCTGGTCGGTGCTGAGAGACCCAAAGAGCTCATCCAGGACAAAATCCGGTGACACGGTGTGGACCTGCGGTACCAGCTCCCCGCTTTCCGCCTGCAGCAGCCGGGCCTGGGACTCCACTTTGGCCGCGAGGTTGCCGGCCACATCCAGGATCCCTTCGGCGACCACGGTGGCATCGGCCCCGGAGGCCTGGAGCATCGTCGTCCAGCTCCGCAGCCCCTGAAGGGAATCCTGGACGTCATGGATGAAGATCCGCTCCAGGGCCTCCCGCCGTTTCTGGGCACTGATGTCCTTGAGGGTGAGCAGGGTCAGCGCATGGCCCGCCACCGTGAGGGGGAGGGTGCGGACTTTGAATTCCCTGGCCTCCCAGCGACCCCCCCGCTCAGTGCTGATGAGACATTCGGCCGTGGCGGGCTGGTGGGTTTCCTGGGTGGCGAGCACCGTCTGGAGGGCTCCGCAGCTTCGACAGGCCCTGGCGGAGCCACACCCGTCGGGTCCTTTCGCGGCATGGATGCAGCCCAGGGCCTCCCCGGACCTCAGGCCTCGGAACGCGAGGGATTCCTCGGCGGACAAGGCCTGAAGCAGCGTCGAATTGGCGGCAAGGATCTGCCGTTGGGAGTTCAGCACCACAGCGAAACTATCCACGGCATCCAGGACCGCCTGGATTACCGGATCGTCCCCACAGAGAGTCGCCATGCCGCTCACCTCGGCAGGGGTGGCCCGGCCCTGGGGAGCTATGAAGGATCCGCACGCAGACGGACGCTTTCGTTCGGTCATGAACCACTCATCGGGCGAGTATGGCTGACCTAAAGGATCAATCAATACGGAGAAACCCTACCTGAAGGTCAGCCGCGCAGGATCTGCCAGCCCAGGCGAAGGATCAGGGCTGCCACCACCGTGATGAAGAGGCCTCGGATCCACTGGCTGCCCTTGTTCAAGGCCACATGGGCCCCCAGGTAGCCTCCCACCCCATTCGCCGCCGCCATGCCCAGGGCGACCGAGGGGATCCAACTGCCCTGCCAGACGAACAGTCCCATGGCCGTGAGGTTCGAGGCCCAGTTGATGCTCTTGGCCAGGGCCGAGGCCCGCAGGAAGTCGAAGCCAAGCACTGCCACGAACAGGAAGATGAGCATGGAGCCCACACCAGGGCCGAAGAACCCGTCATAGAAGCCCAGGGTCAGCGCGATCAGCAGCGCCAGCCCGCGCTGATGACCCTGACCGAACCGCGGCGCGTGCTGGTGACCCAGGTCCGGCTTCAGCAGCGTGAAGGCCAACATGACCACCAGCAGCACGATCATGATCGGCCGCAGGAAGTCCCCGTGGACCCGGTAGGTGAGCCAGACGCCACCGCAGGCCCCGAGGGCCGAAGCCGCCACGGGACCAACCATCTCGCGCCAGACGATGGTTCCCGCCCGGAGGAACTTCCCGGCGGCCATGGTGGCGCCCGTGACCGCTACCACCTTGTTTGTCCCAAGCAGCACCGGCAGGGGCGTTCCGGCAGGCAGAGCGAGCATGAGTGCGGGGATCGTGATCAGCCCGCCCCCTCCCACCACCGCGTCCACGAAGCCCGCCAGGAGAGAGGCGAGCATGAGGAGCAGAAGGACCGGAAGGCCGGGCACGAGCTTAAACTTTTAATATCTCCGCTTCCTTGTGCTTCATGGCCTCGTCGATCTCCTTGATGTGGGCATCGGTGATCTTCTGGATGTCATCCAGGGCCTTCTTCGCCGCATCCTCGGAGATGTGGGCCTCCTTGGCCTTCTCGAGCTTCTTCACATCCTCGTTGGCGTCCCGGCGGATGTTGCGCACGCCGGTCTTGATCTCCTCGCCCAGCCGGTGGAGCACCTTCACCAGGTCGCGGCGGCGTTCCTCCGTGAGCATGGGGATGGGCAGGCGAATGACATTGCCATCGTTGGAGGGATTGATGCCCAGGTCTGACTTGAGGATCGCCGTCTCCACGGCCTTGATGGCGCTCTTGTCGAAGGGCGTCACCACCAGCATGCCGGCCTCGGGCACCGAGATGGTGGCCATCTGGTTCAGGGGCACCACGGAGCCGTAGTAGTCCACGTGCACGTTGTCCAGCAGGCTGGCATTGGCTCGGCCGGTGCGGATGGTGCCCATCTCCTTCTTCAGCGCCTCCACAGACCCATGCATGCGTCGCTTGGTCTCCTGCAGGATGGCATCGGGGGTCTGGGCGGACATGGGCACCTCGCTTGTACAGCTTTCCTTTATACAACAGGGAGAAGCCCGCTGCAGGATCCCCTGCGTGCTAGAGTGTGGGCACTCCCACCGCGAGGTCCCCATGCGCACGCTCCGCTTGTTGGCCCCCTTGGCCTGCCTGTCCCTGGCCGCCGTCCCCATCCCCACGTCGACGGAGATGGCGCTGACGGCGGCAGATGGCTTCGCCCTCAAGGGTACGCTCACCCTGCCGGCCGCCAAGGGCAAGGTTCCCGTGGTGATCCTGGCCCATCAGTTCGGCGCCAACCGGGGCGGCTGGGGACCCCTGGCAGAGCGCCTTGCAGCCCGGGGCATCGGGACGCTGGCCCTGGATCTTCGGGGCCACGGCGCCAGCACCCAGAAGGGGGGGCTCAACGTGGCTGTCACGGCCGATTTCATGGCTTCTGCCAAGGCCGTGGGCTTTGACCAGATCCCCGCCGATCTGGCCCAGGCCGCCCAGTGGCTTCGCAAGCAGGCGGGGGTCGATGGCCGCCGCATCGGGCTGGCGGGCTCCAGCGTGGGCGCCTTCTCCGTGCTGCTGGCCGCCCCTGAGGTCAAGCCTGTGGCAATCCTCAGCCTCAGCCCCGCCGGGATCGGCGCCTTCGGCGCTGATGGCCAGGGGAAGTTGAAGGCCGCCGTGCTGCGGGGCCGGGCTTCGACCCTGGTGCTCGCCTCCGCCGGGGACAAGGAGGCCCACAGCAATGCCCTGTCCCTGAAGGACCTGCCGGGCGTGTCCCTCAACCTGGCCGAGGGCGAGGAGCACGGGTTCGACTACTTCAAGGATCGCGCCGACCTCATGGCCATCTACTTCGGCGAGTACCTCACCTATCATCGCACCGGGGAAACCTACGCGGCCACCAGCACGAAGAAGCCCTTGACCCCAGGCAACGTCATCACCGACAAGACCGTCGCCGAAAGGAAGGCCGCGGACGCGCCGAAGTAGCGCGCCCACGGCCTTCAGCCAATAGCCTAATGAAACTGCTGGGCCTCGGTGGAGCCTGCTAGCGCCAGCGTGGAAGCCAGGCCGCCGCTGATGGCCTGGGCTACCTCGTCGAAGTAGCCGGTGCCCACTTCGCGCTGGTGCTTGGTGGCGGTGTAGCCCTTCTCTTCGGAAGCGAACTCCGCTTCCTGCAGGCGGGAGTAGGCGGTCATGTGCTCGGTACGGTAGGCATTGGCCAATTCGAACATGCCGTGGTTGAGGCTGTGGAAGCCCGCCAGAGTGATGAACTGGAACCTGTAGCCCATGGCCCCCAGCGACCGCTGGAAGGTGGCGATCTCGGCGTCGCTGAGCTTCTTCTTCCAGTTGAAAGAGGGTGAGCAGTTGTAGGCCAGCAGCTTGCCAGGGAATTCGGCATGCACACCCTCGGCGAACGCCTTGGCCTCTTTCAGATCCGGGGTCGAGGTCTCACACCAGATCATGTCGCAGTAGGGCGCATAGGCCTTGGCGCGGGCGATGGCCATTCCGATGCCGCCGGTGATGCGGTGGAATCCCTCGGGGGTGCGCTCCCCCGTGAGGAAGGGCTGGTCGCGCTCGTCGATGTCGCTGGTGATGAGGCGGGCGGAGTCGGCGTCTGTGCGGGCAATGACGAGGCTGGGCACGTCCATGACATCCGCCGCCAGGCGGGCCGCCACCAGCGTGCGGATGAAGTGGCCCGTGGGGATGAGCACCTTGCCGCCCAGGTGGCCGCATTTCTTTTCGCTGGAGAGCTGGTCTTCGAAGTGGACGCCGGCGGCACCCGCTTCGATCATGCCCTTCATGAGCTCGTAGGCATTCAACGGCCCGCCGAAGCCCGCTTCCGCATCCGCGATGATGGGCAGGAACCAGTCGCGGCTGATGCCGCCCTCGCCGTGCTCCACCTGGTCGGTGCGCTGGAGGGCGTTGTTGAGGCGCTTGACCAGGGCCGGAACGGAGTTGGCGGGGTAAAGGCTCTGGTCGGGGTAAGACTGGCCCGAGAGGTTGGCATCCGCGGCCACCTGCCAGCCGGAACAGTAGATGGCCTTCAGCCCAGCCTTGGCCATCTGCACCGCCTGGCCGCCAGTCATGGCGCCAAGGGCGCGGGTGGGTTCGCCCTCCTGGAGCAGCTTCCAGAGCTTCTTCGCTCCCAGCAGGGCCAGGGTGTGCTCGATGCGGAGGCTGCCGCGAAGCTTTTTCACGGTCTCCGCGCTGTAGGGGCGGGCAATGCCCTCCCAGCGGTGGGCGGAGAAGTCATCTTCGATGGGCGGGATGGGGAAGCGGGGGGTCATGGAATACCTCAGAAAAGAGTTGGGGGTGGCGTTATGTCAAAGATTGACTTATTCTGGTTCAAGTCAATGAACCAGTGATTTAATAGGGGTTGAACTGAAAAATTTCGTCAATTATCTTCATCGAATTTGTAAATCATTGTAAACGAGATCCCATGCCCACCGCCGCTCCCACCAAGCCTGCCGCCCGTCTCGGCGCCAAAATTCGCCTCCTTCGCCGCCAGGAGGGCCTGAACCAGGTGCAGCTGGCGGCGGCCCTGGGCATCAGCCCCAGCTATCTGAACCTCATCGAGGGCAACAAGCGGCCCCTCACGGCCCCCCTGCTCATCCGCCTGGCCCAGCAGTTCAAGCTCGACCTCAAGGCCCTGGCCCCAGAGGAGGACCAACGCCTGTCGGAGGACCTCATGGAGGCCTTCGGAGACCCCTTCTTTGAGTCCATGGGCCTCCAGGCCCAGGATGTGCGGGAGCTCGTTCAGAACAGCCCGGACCTGGCCCGGGGGGTCTTCGAGCTCTACCGCGCCTTCCAGCACGCCCAGGGCAGCCTGGGCACCCTCGCCTCCAAGCTCAGCGACGGCCAGGGTTTCGATCCCGAGGCCACGCGCCTGCCTTCGGAGGAAGTCGGCGACTTCATCCAGCAGGCCATGAACCACTTTCCGGAGCTGGAAACCGTCGCCGAGGAACTCTGGGCCAGCGCGAGCCTGGATATCGATCAGCCCTACCCGGGCCTCGTGTCGGCCTTCCGGGCCCGGGGCATCACCGTCCGCATCCACCGGGTAGCGGAAGGCCCGGGTCTCTTGCGCCGCTTCGACCCGGACCGCCGGTCCATCAGCCTGTCGGAACTGCTGCCCCAGCGCAGCCGGACCTTCCAGCTGGCCCATCAGCTGGCCCTCCTGGACCACGACGAACTGCTGGATCGCCTCACTTCCCACCCGTTGCTACGCACGGTTGCCTCCCGTGCCCTGGCCCGGGTGGCCCTGGCCAACTACTTCGCCAGCGCCGTGCTGATGCCCTACGTCCGCTTCCTGCGGGCCGCCAAGACCGAGCGCTACGATATCGATATCCTGGCCCGGCGCTTCCAGGCCAGCTTCGAGCAGGTCTGCCACCGCCTCACAACCCTGCGCCGCCCCGGTGCGGAAGGGGTGCCCTTCCACTTCCTGCGCATCGATATCGCCGGGAACATCTCGAAGAGCTTCTCGGCGTCAGGCATCCGCTTCGCCCGCTTCTCCGGCGCCTGCCCCCGCTGGAACGCCCATGCGGCCTTTCTCACACCCGGCCTCATCCGCACCCAGCTCAGCGAGATGCCGGATGGCCGCAAGTACTTCTGCATTGCCCGCACCCTGCAGAAGGACACGGGCGGCTACCGCGGCCAGCACGCCATGCAGGCCGTGGGCCTGGGCTGCGACATGGGCCACGCCAAGGAGCTCATCTATGCCGACGGCCTGCGCCTGGATCAGCCGCCCGTGCCCATCGGCGTCACCTGCCGGCTCTGCGATCGGACCGACTGCGAACAGCGCGCCTTCCCGCCCATGCAGCAGGCCTTCAAGGTCGAGGAGAACCTCCGCCGGACCAGCTTCTATGCGCGCATCGAGGGCAGCTGATCCATTCGTTCAGCAATTGAATGAGATCAAAAGCGGAACGCAGATAAAGGCTGGTCGTTCTATCGGCATGGCACAGTCCGGTGGTTCTCAAGGGCAATGGCTTGAACCACAGATTTCACAGATTCACACGGATTAATAGGCAAGGGCCGCTCAGCCTTCTTGGGGTATCGCTTCGCAAGCATGGGGTCTGTGAAATCTCTGGAATCTGTGGAGCCAATTCCCTTTCTGCGTCATCTGCGGTTGGAGGCACTTCACTTTTTTCTCTGTGCCCTCTGTGAGATTTCTGTGTCCTCTGTGTTCCTGCTTTATCTCTCTAAGAACTTGAAAAGCTGGATGTTTCAGCCGCGCCCCAGCCGTCCCGCCGGTTCCTCGATCCACCGGTGCACCAAAGCCGCCGCGAGGACCGCGAGGCCCAACGACAGGCTGAAGCCCAGTAGGCCGGACACCTGGGGCGCCACCAGCTTCATGGTGAAGGGGTGCAGAAGGTAGAGGCCGAAGCTCCACTCGCCCAACCGTGAGATCACCTTGCCGATCCTGCCGGGTTCGCCATTGCGCGTGAAGGCGGCGAGGGCCACCAGTAGCGTCACAAGGAGCAGATAGGCGTAGCGGATCCAGCCCGTCAGGGCCACCAGATGATCGAAGAACTTCGGCCAGGGCAACAGCAACACCGCCAGCATTGGCAGGGCCAACCCCAGAGCCACCCTGGGCTCCAGTCGGGCCTTGGCCCGAGCGTGCAGCCCCGCCAGCAGCCCGCCCCAGGCCAGGAGGAAGAGCTGGTTGGGGGCCATCACATAGGTGTGGAACTGGTTCCAACGCTCCTGGGCCATCACGCCGTGCAGCGTGGATGGGAGGCTCCACAGCCAGAGCCCGAAGGCCAGGGCCGCGAGGAACCACAGGTCGCCCTTTTCCCGCAGCCAGGCCAGGGCGGGAAAGGCGAAGTAGAGCAGCGCGACCAGGCCCACGTACCAGCCGCCGGTTACCAGGGCGTGGTTGGGGTGGATGGCGCCAAACGTGAGGGTGAGGTTCTCCAGGATGAAGCGCCAGGAGGGCTCTGGCCCCATGCCCAGATGGAACGCCACGTTCAGGGCGCAGGCCAGGTAGAACACCGGGGCCAGGCGCAGGAAGCGCCGCAGCCAGAACCGCCCAACCCCTTCGTTTTGAATGCGTGCCCAGGAGGCGGTGCGAACGAGGAGAAAGCCACTCAGCACGAAGAAGGCCGAGACACCGTAGTTCCCCAGGCGGGCCAAGGCCATGTTCATCCCCGAGCCGGATTGGGTCAGGTCGAACCACACACTGAGGTGGTAGACCGCCACGCAAAGCGCCAGGATGCCCCGCAGGGGATCGAGAAAGCCGAGACGGGGAGGGGGTTTCGCGGATACTTCGGCCAAGAATCCTCCGCCGCTATAAGGCACAAAAGCAGATCACCGATCAGGATAGGGCCCAAAGCCTCGAATCAGGCCTTTCTTTAGGTTCATCCGGGATTTCAGGGAAGGCGGGAACGTAGTGGATCCAGAGGGCCAGGAAGGACAGGGATAACTGCCATGGGCAGGTTCCATCTAGGGGGCTCTGTGTCCTCTGTGTTCCGCATGGCATTTCCTAACGGTATCCCACCATGCCCGATCCCTGCACTAGGCGCCCCAGCACCCAGGCGGGTTCTTCGGCGGCGTGGAGGTCATCCATGACCTCGGCCAGCCGGTCGGCCTTCACCACCAGCACCATGCCCACCCCCAGATTCAGGGCCTGGCGGGCATCGTTGATGCCCAGGCCGCCCTTCTCCATGAGGAAGGTGAACAGAGCGGGAATCTGCCAGCTGGTGGTGTCGATCTCCGCGTCCAGTGTTCCCGGCAGCACGCGGGGAATGTTGTCGGTGAGGCCACCCCCCGTGATGTGGGCCATGGCCACCAGCTTGTGGGCCTTGACCAGGGGTATGACCTGGGGGAGGTAGCTGCGATGGATGGCCAGCAGGGCCTGGGCCACGGTCTGGGAGGTGCCGGGCAATGGGTCGTTCACATCGAGCTTCTCGAGCTCGAAGCAGACCTTGCGGGCCAGGGAGTAGCCGTTGGTGTGCAGGCCCGAGCTGGGCAGGCCGATCAACACGTCACCTGCGGCCATGGCGTCGAGGCGTGGCAGCAGATCGGCCTCGTCCACCACGCCCACGATGGTGCCCGCCACGTCCACTTCCCCTTCGGCGTAGACGCCAGGCATCTCCGCCAGCTCGCCGCCGATCAGGGCGCTACCGGAGGCCTGGCAGGCCGTGGCCATGCCTTTGACGATCTGCTCGATGACCTCGGGCTCCAGGCGCTGGGCGGCGATGTAGTCCAGGAAGAAGAGGGGCCGGGCACCCTGGACCAGGATGTCGTTGATGCAGTGGTTGACCAGATCCTGGCCGACCGTGTCCCAGATGCCCGCCCGCCGGGCCACTTTCATCTTGGTGCCTACGCCATCCATGCTGCTCACCAGGATGGGCTTGGTCTCCGGGAAGCGGGCATCGAAGAGCCCGCCGAAGAGGCCGATATCGCTGCGGACGCCGGGGGTCTTGGTGGCTTTCACGAGGGGCTTGATGCGTTTCAGGGCCTCGTCCTGGCGGTTGATGTCCACACCGCTGGACGCGTAGCTGACCTTCTCGCTCATCACCCCTCCCGAATCCAGCATGATCCCACAGGGCACCTGACGAACCGAACCCAAACCTCCGGGTGGAAAAGGCCTATGCTGGGAAGTGTCATGGCAACGCTCTCTGTCAGTCCCCTCAGGCCGGTCGCCCTCGACGTCCTGAGTGCCCTGCGCCCCCTCCAGGCCTTGCCGGACCAGGCCACTCAGGTCGAACAACCCGGCCGAGCCGCCACCGTGTCCCTCCAGGACCTGGCCCAGACGCTGTTCCAGCGGACCCTGCAGGCCACGACCCTGTTCCCCGTGGCCCAGCCCCTGACGGGCAGCGCCAGTTTGGCCCAGGAGGCCACTGCTTCCCTGCTGGCCTCCCTTCGCGCGCCCCAGGCCCCGGTGGACACCACGACGAGCCCGGCCCTGCCCCAGGTTTCAGCCACCACCCCCTCCACGGCGACCCCCTCGGCTCCTCCTGCCCCGGTCATCCAGGAACTCCCAGCCGGCCAGGATGCCTTGGCCACCAGCCTGAGCCCGGATTTCGCCCTGCAGACGGCCCTCCGCTTCGGCGCCGGGGTGGTCGCCCAGGCGGTCCTGGCGGCACCCATCGGCGCGCTCGGGACGGGACTGGTGCGGGATGCAACCCAGGTGCTGCGCACGGGCAATCTCCAGCCTCAAGCCGGTGAGCCGAGTCCTGAGGCCTTCGCCCGGGCCCAGGCCAACCTCCAGCGGGTGATGAGGAGCTACGAATCCGCCCCAACCCCGGCCCAGGGCAACTCCGCAGTGGACCTGCTGGCCTAAGAGTTAAGAAGGTGTCCGCTGAAGCTGTCGTTCGGCCCCTGAACCAGATTGCCTGGGGATGGCCCCCCGGGCGTAGACTGACAAAACCATGATTGACCAGCCTGTGCCCCTTGATCGTCCCGCCACCGAGGCCGCCATCCGGGCCCTGCTGAAAGCCTTCGGCCAGGATCCTGAGGCGCCAGAGCTGAAGGACACGCCAGGCCGGGTGGCCGAGTTCTGGGGCGAACGGCTGGCGGGCTACGGCATGGACCTGGCCGCCGAGTTGAAGCCCCTGCCCGGGGAGTTGGCCGCGGTACCCGTCATCCTGGAGCGCATCCCCTTCGTCAGCACCTGCGAACACCATCTGGCCCCTTTCGAAGGCCACGCCACCATCGGCTACCTGCCCGGCAGGGGTGGCACCGTGGGCCTCAGTAAGCTGGTCCGGGTGGTGCAGGCCTATGCCTGGCGCCTGCAGGTGCAGGAGCGCATGGCCCAGCAGATCGCCGAGGCCCTGCAGCGGCACCTTGAACCCGCCGCCTGGGGCGTCCACCTGGTGGCCGTCCACACCTGCATGGGCCACCGGGGCGTGAAGACCCCCGGCGTGCCCGTGCGGACGACTCTGATGGGGGGCAGTTGGGTGGCCCATCCTCCCGTCCCGTTCCGCACCTAAGCGGCCTGGCATTGTTCAACGTCACCTCGAACCCCGCCAAGAACCGGCTGTACATCACCCTGGCCGGGCACCTGGAAGGGAGCGAGCGCCGGGAGGTCACGCGGGCGATCATGGCCGAGGTCGCCAAGCTCGACCAGCGCTTCGATATCGTCACCGATATCACCGCGCTTCACGCCTCCGACCAGGAAGGCTTCAAGGACCTCCTCCGGGCCAAGTCCGCCCTGAAACTCAAGGGGGTCAGGCACATCATCCGCGTGGTGAAGATCCCCATCAGCCGCATGCAGGTGGAGCGCGTTTCGGAAGCCGCTGGCTATGAGGCCGAGAGCGTTTCCAGCATCGAGGAGGCGGATCGGCGGCTGGACGCTCTCGGTTTGGAGCCGCCCCAAGGGCCCTGACTGCCCGCAGCCCCACACAGGCCGTCTAGAACCCTTCGCCCAGCGCTCTTGCCCGGTGGAGCAGATGCTGGCGGAGGTCTGATGGGTTGCCAGAAAGTCCTCCCAGCAACTCCAGCCGTGCGTCTGGAATGCCGACGCCCAGCAGGCGGTCTTCGACCATCACCCGGTGGTGCGCCTCCCGCAGACCCAAAGCATCCAGTTTTTCGTCCGTGTGCCCCGCCGGGCAGAGGGCCAGGGCTTTCCGCACTTTCAATCGTGTGCTCCGGCTGAGATCGGCCTCGTAGGCATAGGCATAGCCGTAGGACCAGACCCGGTCAAACCAGCCCTTGAGGAGGGCGGGCGCGTCGGACCACCAAAACGGATAGATGAATACCAGACCCTCGGCCCGCTCCAGGCGCGCCTGTTCGGCCAGAACGTCGGCGGGCCGCGGAGCCGTGGGGTCCATGGCCGTCTCCAGCCCGAACTGGTCGGCGTCCAGAATCGGGTCGAACCCTTCCAGATACAGATCGGCGAACTCCACGGAGTGTCCCGCCACCCGGAGTCCATCGCAGAACGCATCGGCCAGCTGTCCGGTGAAAGACTGCCTGCGGGGATGGGCGAAGACCAGCAGCACGCGCATGGGACGAACTCCGAAAGGACCAGGACCATGGTGGAATGGAAGCCTCCCTGGAGTCTCCATGAACCTCAGAGCACTGGTAGGTCTGGCTCTCATCGCGCTCGGGGCCGCAGCCCTCGCGTGGCCGGATCTCAGCTACACCCGCGCCACCCACGACGCCAAGCTGGGACCCCTGGAGTTCACCCTGAAACAGAAGGAGAGCATCCATGTTCCCGCCTGGGCGGGCCTGGCGGCCATCGCCCTGGGCACGGTCCTGGTCTGGCGTCGGAAGGGCTGAGCCGTGCGCGTCCTCGCCATCTCCGGCAGCCTGCGGGCCCAGTCGCTGAACACGCTCCTGTTGAAGGAGGCGGCCCGGCTGGCCACGCCGGGCCTGGTGCTGTCCGGCTGGGAGCGCCTGGATGACCTGCCCCACTACAGCCCCGAGCGCGACACTGAGCCGCCACCCGCGGTCGTGGCCGAACTGCGGGGTCTCCTGGCCGAGGCCGATGCCCTGCTGGTCTGCACACCCGAATACATCCACGCCATGCCGGCGGTGCTGAAGAACCTGCTGGAGTGGGTGGTGTCTTCCGGTGTCTGTGTGGGCAAGCCCGCGGCTGCCTGGAGTGTCTCGCCCTCCCTGGAAGGCGGCGCCAAGGCCCAGACCTCCCTGGTCCACACCCTGGAGGTGATGTCGGCGAAGGTGGTCCACGAGGCCTCGCGCTGCCTGACCCTGGCGCGTTCGGGCATGGATGCTGAGGGCCACCTGAAGGACCCCGTTCAGGAGAATTCAATCCGCACCGCCTTGGCTTCGCTTACCGCCGCCGCGGAGACGGCGTGAGCGCGGACACAGCGGGAACCCCCACCCGCATCTTCGTGGACGCCGACGCCTGTCCCGTGAAGGACGAGGTCTTCCGGGTTGCGACCCGCTACGGGTTGAAGGTCCTCCTGGTGTCCAACTCGCCCCTCCGGGTGCCGCGAAATCCCCTCTTCGAATCCATGGTGGTGGCCAAGGGCCAGTTCGACGGTGCGGACGACTGGATCGTCGAGCAGATCACGGACCGGGATATCGCCATCACCGGCGACATCCCCCTGGCGGCCCGCTGCCTGGAGAAGGGCGCCCGGGTCCTGGATGCCAAGGGCCGGGTCTACTCGCCGGAATCCATCGGCGACGCCCTGGCGAGCCGCGAACTGATGGCCCACCTCCGCGCCATGGGCGAGCTGGGCGGAGGCCCGCCGCCCTTCTCGGCCCGGGACCGTTCCACCTTTCTTCAGCGGCTGGACGACCTGATCCAGGCGCTCCGGCGTGGCTCGCGGTAGACTGCCCTAGAGGCAGGAGTGGATCCAACCTTCGTGATGATCGGATAAGCCATGGCCAGGAAGCCCAACTACAACTTCGAGAAGCGGCAGAAGGACCTGGCCCGGATCAAAAAGAAGGAAGAGAAATTGCAGAAGAAGGCGCTGAAAAAGGACGCCCTGGGCAATGACATCCCTGAGAGTGAAGACACGGATGAGTCCACCGATGAGGGCAAGCCCGACAGCGAGTAGGTATCCGGAGGCACTGTGTCTCGCGCCATATCGCGAATCAAGCTCTCGACTGGTCGTGAATCTCTCCAGAGCTGCTTCCTGAAAAGTTGCAGAATCTATTCAATGATTTGACTTATTGCTTTGGTACGAGGATGGCTTTACCTTGGTGCCGCCCGTCGCGGCCCCAGAGGAGATGCCATGTCCTTCACCGATTCAAAGACCCACCAGAACCTGAAAGCCGCCTTCGCCGGAGAAAGCCAGGCCAATCGCCGCTACACCTGGATGGCCCAGGTCGCCGAGAAGGAAGGCCTCCCGGAAGTGGCCGCCCTCTTCAAGCACAGTGCCGATGGTGAGACAGGCCACGCCCTGAAGCACCTCATGTTCCTGGCAGCGAAGGCCGGCGATCCGGCCACGGGCCTGCCCCTGGGCGATTCGCTCACCAACCTCAAGTCCGCGGTGGCGGGCGAGACTTACGAGTACACGGACATGTACCCCGAGTTCGCCCGCCTGGCCAAGGAAGAGGGCTACGCCGAGATCGCCGCCTGGTTCGAGACCCTGGCCAAAGTGGAGCGCTTCCATGCCGGCCGCTTCCAGGACGCCCTGACGCGCCTCCAGTCCGGTGCTATCGCCGCCCCCGACGCCGACATCGCCAAGCACATCTGAGGTTCCCCATGCTGCTCGCTTTCGACCCCGCCACTGAACATGCCCGCTTCGAAACGCGCCGGGCCTTCCTGGCCCGCCAGGCCGCCCTGCGTCTGGACCTGGCGGAGGGCATCACCTTCCAGCCCGAGACCGTCGAAAGCGTCGAGGATCAGGTGGTGGAGACCCTCTGGGCCGAAGGCATGACGCTGGAATCGGCCCCGGCCGAGGATGTGGCCGAATCCCGGGCCTCCTTCGAAGTTCTGGCACCGCGCCGGGAACAGAACGGCTTGAGCCTGGTTGCCACTCTCTTCCTGGGCTTCCCCGATGCGGTTCGCGAGGCGCGCTTGGCCGCGCTGCAGCGGTTCCCCGACCAGCTTCACCTGGAGCTGAGCGATGGCACCTTCGCCACGCCCGCCGTGGACCGCGGCGCGGCCGGGCCCGATGATCGCCTTCCGGCGGTGCTGGCCTTGCGCTACCTGGTACCGGACGGCTGCCGCATTGCCGCCCTTGTCTCCAACCACGCCGAAGCCCCAGGCCGCTGGGTTGCCCCCGCAGCCTGGAGCTCCTGGCCTTTCTGAGGAGAACCCCATGGACATCAATATCGGCATTCCCACCGAGGATCGCAAAGCCATCGCCGACGGCCTCTCCCGCCTGCTGGCCGACAGCTACACCCTCTACCTCAAGACCCACAACTTCCACTGGAACGTGAAGGGTCCCATGTTCCAGACCCTGCACCTGCTCTTCGAAACCCAGTACACCGAACTGGCACTAGCGGTGGATCTGGTGGCCGAGCGCATCCGCGCCCTGGACTACCCGGCCCCTGGCACCTACGCGGAGTTCGCCAAACTCTCCAGCATTCCCGAGCCCAAGGGCGTGCCCAAGGCCACTGCCATGATCAAGGAACTGGTCGAAGGCCAGGAGGCCGTGGTCCGCACGGCACGGTCCATCTTCCCCATCGTGGACAAGGTGGGGGACGAGCCCACTGCCGACCTGCTCACCCAGCGCATGCAGATCCACGAAAAGAACGCCTGGATGCTCCGCAGCCTCCTGGAGGACTGAGCGGGCCCTTCTTTCCCGATCGAGCCGTCACTCATTCTTCCTATTTCCGACTTTATTGGTAAACTACTGCCCCGCGCCCCCGCGCACCCGAGGAGATGACCCATGGCCTACACCGCCAAATCCTACGATCACCTGAAGGGCGGCGCCCTGAAAGGGCTCAGCGACGCCCAGCTCGACCAGCACTTCACGCTGTACAAGGGCTATGTCACCAAGCTGAACGAGATCGAGGAAAAGCTGGCGACGGCGGACAACACTAAGCCCAACTACTCCTTCAACGACTTCAGCGAACTGAAGCGCCGCGAGGCGGTGGCCTTCAACGGTTCCTTCCTCCACGAGCTCTACTTCGAGAACCTGGGCGCCGACGGCACCATCAGCGCCGGCCTCCAGGCCGCCCTGGATGCCGTGGGTGGCCAGGCCAAGGTCATCGCCGACCTCAAAGCCACCGCCATGACCGGCCCCGGCTGGGCCCTGCTCACCCGCAACCGCCGCGACGGCAAGCTGCACACCTACTTCGTCGCCGAGCACCACCTGGGCCTGCCCATCGAGCAGGATCTGCTCGTGGTGCTGGACAGCTGGGAGCACGCGTTCATGGTTGACTATGGAATTGCCCGCGCCAAGTACCTCGATACCTTCGTTGAGAATCTGAAGTGGTCCGAGGTGTCCAAGCGGTTCGGCAAGTAGTCTGGGGGTCCGGCGCACAGCACTTCGCGCTGTGCGTGGGGCGCTGACGCGCCCATCTTGTTCCTTTCCCCACTCACAACGCGCAGCGTTGTGAGCTGAGCGGAGGCGGTGGTGAGAACCGAAGAGCTCGCGAATCCACTGGGACCGGGCCTCTTCCGGTTCCTGAAGGCGCTTAAGGCGAACAACGACCGGGCCTGGTTCCAGGAGAACAAGGCTCGCTACGAGGCTGAGGCCCGGGATCCGGTGCTGCGGCTCATCGCCGGATTCGGCGAACCGCTGGCTTCGGTCAGCCGGCACTTCGCGGCCGATCCGCGCCCCGCGGGCGGGTCGCTTTTTCGCATCTACCGCGATACGCGGTTCAGCAAGGACAAGACGCCCTACAAGACCCACCTCGGCGTCAACTTCCGGCACCGCTCCGAGGCGGCGGGGGGCGTCCACGGGCCGGGCTTCTACCTCCACCTCGATCCCGGCGGCTGCTTCGCCGGCGGCGGGCTGTGGCACCCGGAGCCCGAGGCCCTCTTCAAGGTCCGGCAAGATATCGTGGCCCGCTCCGCCGCCTGGAAGAAGCTCCGCGCCGCGGGGATCGAGATCGAGGGCGAGGCCCTGAAGCGGGTGCCCCAGGGCTTCGATCCCGACCATCCCTGCGCCGAGGACCTCAAGTTCAAGGACTTCTACGCGGCCACGGCCTTCACGGATGCCCAGGTCCTCGCACCCGACTTCCCCGAGCGCCTCGCCCAGGCCTGCCGGAACGCCGCCCCCCTGGTCGCCTTCCTCTGCAAGGCCCTGGACCTGCCCTGGTAGAGCCAACCAGGCTCGATCCACTCCGACATCCAAACCCGAGCCCCCGGCGTATCCATCTGTGTCCCCCGCATGGGCGGACGCATCTGGATCCGGGCCCGGCCCGGGAGGGGGTCGCATGAGTTCACAGATGGACCGGCTCACATTCATCAAGGTCATGGGCATCGGCGGGGCGGTCTTCGCCACGGGTCTGCCGGGCTTCGCGGGGCCGGCGAAGGGCTCGGACTTCTACTTCGTGCAACTCACGGACACCCACTGGGGCTTCGAGGGCGCCAAGGCCAACCCTGATGCCAAGGGCACGCTGCCCAAGGCCATCGACGCGGTGAATGCGCTGGACCCCCAGCCGGACTTCGTCATCTTCACCGGCGACCTCACCCACATCACGGATGATCCTGCCCTGCGGCGGCAGCGCCTGACGGAGTTCAAGGCTCAGGCGGCGCGGCTCCGGACCCGGCAGGTCCGCTTCATCCCAGGGGAGCACGATGCCTCGGGCGATCACGGCGCCGCCTTCATCGAGGCCTTCGGGCCCTCCCACTACGCCTTCCAGCACAAGGGCATCCACTTCATCACCCTGGACAATGTGTCCCAGGAGGGCTCCATCCTGGGCGACGAACAGCTCCAGTGGTTCGCGCGGGAACTCGGCAAGACACCCAAGGACCAGCCCCTGGTGCTCTTCACCCACCGGCCCCTCTTCGCCCTCTACCCGGACTGGGACTGGACCACCACGGACGGGCAGAAGGCCCTGGACCTGCTGAAGGAGCACCGTTTCGTCACCGTGTTCTACGGGCACATCCACCAGGAGCATCATCACGCCACGGGCCACATCCAGCACCATTCAGCCACCTCGCTTATCTTCCCCCTGCCGGCGCCGGGCTCCGTGCCCAAGCGGGCGCCCATCCCCTGGGATCCGGCCCACCCCTACCTGGGCCTGGGTTTCCGCCAAGTGCGCACCCAGCCAGGCCAGCTGAAGGCCGGCGTGGACAAGGGCGTGCTGGAGGTCTCGGAGAAACCCTTGGCCGACACCCTGAAGCCCGCCGGGACTCCTGCATGAGCCCTGAAGCGCCGCTCGACCCCGCACCGGCCCCGTCCCGACGGGCCTTCTGCGCCACCGCCTGCGCTCTGCTGGCGGCCACGGTCCTCCGCGGCCAGGGCCAGGATCCAGCCCCGGCGGAGAGGCCGGTGGATCCCCAGCCCCTGAAGCTCACGGAGGCCACCCGGACGGACCTGGCGCCCGGTCAGGTGCTGGACTACCGCAAGCTCGGCGCCTTCTACCTGGCGGCCGATGCGCGGGGCATCTTCGCCCTCACGGCCGTCTGCACACACCGGGGCTGCCTGGTGCTCTCCGAAGGAGCCGAAGGCTACGGCTGCCCCTGCCACGACAGTGCCTATGACTTCCAGGGGGCCGTCACCGAGGGACCCGCCAAGCTCCCCCTGCGCCACCTGGCCGTGCGGGAGGTGGCTCCCGGCGGCCGCCTCCAGGTGGACATCGCCACCACTGTGTCCCCCGACACCCGGCTTTGAGCGGATCGCAGGCCTCGAAGTCACTGGCCAGGCGGCCTCCAGACGGCCAGGATGGAGCCACCATGACCGCCCTTCCCCTTCCCGCCGCGCCTGGCGCCTCCGGAGACGAGGACGCCGCCCTGATCCAGCGGGTTCAGAACGGCGACGAGGAGGCCCTGCAGCAGCTCTACCGGCGCCATGCGCCCCTGGTCTTCCACCTGGCCTGCCGAGCCCTGGACCGGGCCGCGGCGGAGGAGATCGTCCAGGACACCTTCCTGGCCGTCTGGCGGCGGGCCCGGGACTTCGACCCCGCTCGCGGCTCCTTCCGCACCTGGCTCCTGAGCATCGGGCACCACCGCATGCTGGACGAGCTACGCTCCCGCTCCCGCCGCCCCCAGATCGCCGGAGACCTGCTGCTGGAGCAGTGGTCTCTCTCCGCGAATGACCCGCTTCCGGACGAGACCCTCTGGCGGAAGTACCAGCGGGAGGCCGTGTCCGAGGCGGTCGCCGCCCTGCCCAGACCTCAGCGGGATGCCCTGCGCCTGGCTTTCTTCGCGGACCTCACCCACGAGGAAGTGGCCCGCACCCTCAAGGTGCCCCTGGGCACCGCCAAGACCCGCATCCGCAGCGGCCTGCGGCAGCTGGAGCGGCACCTGGGTGGGCTGGTGGCCCTCCTGGCCCTGGCCGTGGCCGGAAGCACCTCCTGGTTCTTCGTCCGCCGGGAGGCCCGGGAGCACCAGTCCAGCCGGGCCCTCCAGCTCCTGGCGGGCAGCCAGACCCGGGCCCTGCGCCTGGTGCCGGGCGGCGCCGCCACGCCTGGTGAGGAGGGCCGCCACGCCACCTTCCGCAGCGCCCCCGGCGCCAGCCTGGCCGTGCTGACCCTGACCCACTTCTCCGCCCAGCCCGAAGGCACCCGCCACACCCTCTGGCTGCGGACGGTGGCGGGCTGGCGGCGCTTCGACCTGCAGGGTCCCGATGCCCAGGGGAAGGGCCTCCAGATCCTGGAAGCACCGTGGCTGGCGGAGGCCTGGCCTCTGGAGCTGCGGATCACCGCGGAACCCGGGCCGGGCACTGAGCCCACGGGCCTGACCATCGTGGTCTGGCGGGACGAGCCTTCCCCTCAGCCCGCGTTGCCCTGAGCGGAGCGGGAAGCCCGCAGCACGGCCCGGAAGACTTCCTCCATGCCCTGCTCGTCCAGGCCCAGGGTCGCGGCCCACTGGCGCCGGGCCAGGAGCTGGGCGGCCTCGCGCTCGGGATCGTGGATGGGGACCTTGAGCTCGGCCTTGGCCCGGCCGGCCCGGAGCACCAGCTCCGTGCGGCGGGCCAGCAGGGCGACCAGCTCCTGGTCCAGCGCATCGATGTGATCGCGGACCTCCTGCAGGGCCGGGGAACGGGTGCCCAGGTCGGGGATGGACAACTGCTCGCCGCCCCCGGTTTCCGCGACTTCCGCGAGGCTCCTGTGGATGGCCGCCAGAGCCTCCAGCAGGCCCTCGCGGGCGCCGCTGGCGAAGGGGTTCTCGTTCTGAAGGGCGGTGAACAGATGGCCCGCGTCCTCCTGTACCGCCTCGAGTGTGCGGGCGATGGCATGGAAGGAGGGTGGCGTGAAGGGCAGCTCGGCCCCTGCGCCCACATCGAGCAGCCCCTTGGCGATGAAGTAGGTGAGGGCGTGGGTGGTGGCCATCACCCGGTCGTGGTCCTCGGGGCTCTGGCGCAGCACTTCGCAACCCAGGCCCTGGAAGAGCCGCTCCACGCGCGCCGCCGCTTCCGGGTGACGCGACGAGGGGCAGAGCACCACACGCAGGGGCCGCTCGGCCCGGGCCAGGCTCACGGGCCCGAAGAGGGGATGGGTGCCAGCATGGGGCACGGCCTCGCCCAGGTGTTCGTCCAGGAGGGCGCAGGGGCCCGCCTTCACGCTGCCCACGTCGAAGACCAGGTGGCCTGCGCCCAGGTGGGGACGGAGGCCCTGGAGCACGCCCGAAAGCGCCGGCAGGGGCACTGAGAGAATCAGCGCCTCATGGCCGTCCACCAGATCGCGGGCGCTTGCGGCCTGGTGATCTGCGGGCACTTCCGCCACGGGATCCCAGGCCCGGTAGGCATGGCCCGCCTGTAGGAGCAGCGAACCCAGTGCCCTCCCGAAGCGGCCGTAGCCCAGGATGCCGATGCGCATGGGAGCTCCGCGGATGAAAGCCCATCCTACCGCAGGAGCTCCTTCAGCGCCGCCACCGTGGGCACATGGCCCTGGGCCTTCACCACGCCGTCCACTACCAGGCCCGGCGTGGTCATGACGCCCCGGGCCACGATGTCGGGGTACTCGGTGACCTTCACCAGCGCGTAGTCCAGGCCCAGGCCCCTCGCGGCCTCCTCGGCCCGCTCCGCCAGCAGCTTGCACTTGGTGCAGCCGGTTCCCAGCACCTCGATGATCACGTCGGCTCCTACATCAGCACGTTGAACAGGTACCCCACCAGCACGATGCCCAGGGTCACGATGCCGAGGAAGGCACCCAGCAGGACGGGACGCAGGACCTTCCGCAGGATGATGGTCTCGGGCAGGGAGAGGCCCGCCACCGCCATCATGAAGGCCAGGGCCGTACCCAGAGCGGCGCCCTTGGCCAGCAGCACCTGCACGATGGGGATGATGCCCGCTGCGCTGGCGTAGAGCGGCACGCCGATCACCACGGCCAGCGGTACGCTCCACCAGGAGGACTTGCCCATGAAGCGGGCCAGCAGTTCGGCGGGCACATAGCCGTGGAGGAAGGCGCCCACGGCGATGCCGGCGAGCACATAGAGCCACACCTTCCGCACGATGTCCTTGGTGGCCTGGATCGACAGCTCCAGCCGCCCGGCGAAACCCATGGGAGCGTACGGGGCCACGGAGGCCGTGAAGGGCATGTCCAGCACCCAGGGCTCCAGGTGCCGTTCCATGCGGAGCTTCGAAAGGATCCAGCCCGAGAGGAAGGCCACGGCCACGCCCGTCGCCGTGTAGAGCAGCGCGATGCGCCAGCCGAAGAGGCCGAGCAGGAGGAAGAGGGCCACCTCGTTCACCATGGGCGCCGACACCAGGAAGCTGAAGGTCGCGCCCAGGGGCACCCCCACCCGCACGAAGCCGATGAAGAGCGGCACCGCCGAGCAGGAGCAGAAGGGGGTCGCGATGCCCAGCAGGGCGGCCAATAGATTGCCCCATACGCCCGTGCGGCGGGCCAGCAGATCCCGGGTCTTCTCGGGGCTGAGGTAGGTCTGCACGAAGCTGACTCCCAGGACGACGAGCCCGAGGAGCAGCAGCACCTTGGGACCGTCGTAGGCCAAGAAGGCCACGGCCTCGCCCAGGCGGCTGCCGGCCCTTAGACCCAGGGCCCGGAAGGCCAGCCAGTCCGCCAGGGGTTTCAGAGCCACATATAGCAGGATCCAGGCCGGGAGGGCGCCCAGCAGCCAGCCGCCCGACTTCCAGAATCCGGCCCCAGAAATGGGCGACTCGGCGGAACAGGCACAGGTTTTCGCATCTCCGCTCATGACCTCATCCCCCGCAGCAGGTGGGCGCGCAGCCGCAGACCCGATCGGTCCTGGTGGCCTCCACCTGGAGGCTCAACACGGCGCCGGCCGTGGCTTCCAGCTCCGCCGCTGCCGTCCCAGGGTAGCGCTGATGGGCCGCCTTCAGGAGTTCCGGCGAGAACATGTCGAGCTCGTAGCGCCGCTCGCCCACCACGGCCACCCCAGTGAAGCCCGCCGCCCAAATGGCCTCCAGGTAGTCGGCCTTCAGCAGGGCGCCGCCGATGCAGGCCCCGTAGGCATCCAGGTCCTGGCGGATGGCCTCGGGCAGGGGCCGCTCCAGCACAAGATCCGAGACCATGAGGCGCCCGCCGGGTTTCAGCACCCGGAAGGCCTCGCGGAAAGTGCGCCCCTTGTCCGTGCTGAGGTTCACCACGCAATTCGAGATGATCGCGTCCACGCTGCCATCGGCCACGGGCAGGGCCTCGATCTCGCCCAGGCGGAACTCCACATTCGGGTAGCCGTGAGTGGAGGCCAAGGTGGTGGCCCGCTCGATCATCTGGGACGTCATGTCCACGCCGATGACCTGGCCCCCGGGGCCCACGCGTTGGGCGGCCAGGAAGGCGTCGAAGCCCGCGCCAGAGCCCAGGTCCAGCACGGTTTCGCCGGCCTTCAGCGAGGCCAGCGCCACGGGGTTGCCGCAGCCCAGACCCAGGTTCGCGCCCTCGGGCACGGAGGCCAGATCCTGGGCGCGGTAACCCAACTGTAGGCTCGTCTCGTCCAGACTGGGCGTGCCGCCACAACAGGACGGGGAAAGCGCAGCGCCGCGGCTCTGCAGCGGCGCTGCGAGGGGGTCCGGGGGTGTTTGCGCAGCAAGGGACCCCCGGAGAGCGTCAGAGCCGCAGCTTGGCTGCAGCACGACCTGGGGGTCCGGGGGTGTTCGCGCAGCGAGGGACCCCCGGGTGAAATGGGTGACGGCGCGGGCGTAGCGCTCGCGGACGGCGGTCTTGATGGTCTGGGAATCCATGGGTCGTCCTTGCGTGGAGGCGCACCTTTCCTGGGACGCAGGGGCGTCCAGTTCAAGGGAGGGCGAAGCTCAGTCCCTGCCGCAGCAGGGCGGGGCTGGGGGTTCGGCGTACCTGCCGCCGGAGCAGCAGTCCTGCCAGAGGTAGTCGGTGAGGGCCCGCAGGGTGGCGTACTCGGCGCGGTAGCGCAGGGTGGTGCCCTCCCGCGCCACGGTGACCAGGCCCGCCTCGGCGAGGGTGGCCAGGTGGTGGCTGAGGGTGGAGGCGGGGATGCCCAGGATGGACTGCAGGTCCCCGGCGGGCGTCCCCGCCTCCGGGCCCTGCACCACGCGGCGGAGCACGGACAGGCGCACCGGATGGCCGAGGGCCTTCAGCTGTGCGGCTGCCTTGTCCAATTGCCGGTGCATGGCTTCCTCCCGGCTTAATTCTAGGATTGTCGAAATAGAGTGCAAGACCTAATTTCGATTTTTTTAGAAATTCAAGAACGCCAGCCCCGCTCCCGTCTCAGGGGGCACGACTGGGCCCTCGCCGGAGAAGGAAGCGGCGGATTCCTTCCGCCTCAATTCAAAGCAGCAGTTCCCAGAAGCCCACATCAACCCATCGATCGAACTTCTGGCCCGCCTCCCGCATGTGGCCCACCTTCCGGAAGCCCAGCAGCTCGTGCAGGCGCACGCTGGTCTCGTTGGGCAGGGCCAGGCAGCCCAGGACCGAGTGGAAGCCGCGACGCCGCAGCTCATCGATGAGGCCCTGGTAGAGCTTCGTGCCGACGCCCCGCCCCCGCTGGTTCTGGTCCATGTAGATGGCGGTCTCGGTGGCGAAGCGGTAGGCCGACCGGGTGCGCCACACCGAGCCGTAGGCGTAGCCGAGGATGCGGCCCCCCTCTTCCCACACCAGCCAGGGGTAGGCCTCCGTCACCCTTGCAATGCGCGAGGCCATCTCCTCGGCGGTGACCTCCTCCGTCTCGAAGGTGATGGTGGTGTCGCGGATGTAGGGGTTGTAGATGTCAGCCAGGGCCTGGGCGTCGGAGGGCTGAACGGGGCGGATCATGTGAATCTGTCTGCTCTAGCGGCAGCCGCAGTCCTCGCCACACTCGCCCTCGCCCTTCTCCTTGCCCTCGCCTTCGCAGGAGCAGTCGCCGCCGCAGCACCCGCCGCCATCGGTCAGCGTGGACTGGGCCAGGGCCAGCATCATCTGGTGGGGATCGCCCTTCACCCGCAGGGCCATGTTCACGGCCTGGATCATGTCCTCCTTGGACACGCCCAGGGCCTCGAGGCGGCTCTGGTGGGCCTTGAAGGCGCGCTCGGCATTGGCGGCGATGGCGGCACCGAGGGCCACGAGGTTGAGGGTGGTTTCGCTGAGGCCGGTTTCGGCCTGGGGCTCGGTCTGGGTGGTCACGGAGACTCCATGGAATGGGAAAAGGGGCCGAAGTACGCGGATAGGAAAGGTAGTGGCCCCAGGAACAAGGATCGCAGGTTTTCGGGACCGCGCACCGGGGCCCCTGCCTTGTGTGACCTGGGTCGCCCCTACCGCGTGGGCGTTCCCTGCCGGGCCAGCCGCGTGAGGTTGGCCAGGGCCTCGGCGGGGCCCATGATGAGCAGCTCGTCGCCGGCCTGGAAGCGCTCGTCCCCGGGAGGATTGAAGCGCAGTCCCGTGTTCGGATGGACCAGGCCCACCAGCAGGGAGCCGGTGGCATGACGGAGGCGCGCCTCCCGCAGGGTCTGGCCCACCAGGGGGCTGCCCGGAGCGATGGCGATGCGCTCCATGCCCAGTTCCAGCTGCTCCTGCTGCAGCACGATATCGAAGAAACTCATCATCTCGGGCTTCAGCAGCAGGCCCGCCATGCGGCGCCCGCCGATCTCGTAGGGGCTCACGATGTGGTCCGCCCCGGCGGCCTTCAGCTGGCGCTCGGTGCCCAGCTTGGCGCTGCGGGCCACCACGGGCAGATCCGGGCGAATCTGCTTGACCGTGAGGGTCACCAGCACATTGTCGGCATCCGTGGTCAGGGCCGTAATGAGCCCTTTGGCCAGCCGGATCCCCGCCCGCTCGAGCACCAGATCATCCATGGCGTTGCCGTACAAGATCAGCTCGCCGGCGAAGCGCGGGCTTCGGCCCTTGGTTTCGTCCTGCTCGATGATGACGAAGGGGACGCCCGCCTTCTTCAGCTCCCAGGAGGCCTGGAAGCCCATCTTCCCGAAGCCGCAGACGATGACGTGGTCCTTCAGGTCGTCCAGGCGTTTCTGCATGCGGCGCTCCATGATGTAGCCCCGAAGGTCGCCCTCGAGGAGCAGGGCGGTGAGATTCGAGATCGCGTAGGTGGCGACACCCAACCCAATGATGAGGTAGAAGATCGTGAAGAGTTTGGTGCGGGCGTTCACCTCGCCCAGTTCGCGGAAGCCCACGGTGAACAGGGTGGTGATGGCCATGTAGAAGCTGTCCAGCGCGTTCAGCTTCGACAGCAGGTGGTAGCCCAGGCCACCGGCGAAGATGACCGCCACCAGCAGGGCCAGGGCATAGCGCAGGCGCTTCAGCGGCGCGTCATCATCCTGGATGGGACCCTGGGGGAAAGGGGTTCGGAACCGCACGTCAGCCGCCCAGTCCATGCTTGATGGCGAAGTTCGCCGTGGCCAGCGCCACCAGGTGGTCCCCGCAGCTGAGCCGGCATTCGACGATGGCCCCCCGCCCCGAGAATCGGATGACCTTGCCCTCGCCCAGCACCTCGCCCTTGGCGGGTTCCAGGTACCGGATGTGCAAATCCGAGGTGGCGAAGGGCATGGCGCCATCGAAGGCGGTACTCAGCGCCAGGGCCCCCACCATGTCGGCCATGGTGGCCAGCACGCCGCCGTTCACGTTGCCCCGGGCCCCGTTGAGGACGGCCTTGGTGGGCAGCAGGCGCATGGTGGCCATCCCCGGCGAAGCCTCTTCGATGGTGAGCCCCCAACTCTTGATAAGCTCCCAGGGATGGAACCGGGCGCGCAGACGCTCCAGAAGATCCGGAGCGAGGGTCTCTGGGATCCGGGGCTTGGCCATGGTTGAGTGTACTCGCCAGGATAGGGACCGTAGCCAGAACCTGCTGATCAGATTTTCAGCACGCCCTTGAGGGTGCGGGCCATCTCCTGGAAGACCCTGGTCTGAGGGCTGTCCGGGTGGGTAGTGACAAAGGGCAGTCCGCTGTCGCTGCCCTCGCGGATGGCGAGGTCGATGGGCACTTCGCCCAGAAAGGGGAGTTCCATGCGCAGGGCCGCGGCCTTCACGCCGCCATGGCCGAAGATCTGGGTCTCCTGGCCGCAGCCCGGGCAGATGAAGCTGCTCATGTTCTCGATGATGCCGAGGATGGGCACCTTCACGGTGCCGAACATGCCGATGGCCTTCTTGGCATCCAGGAAGGCTACATCCTGGGGCGTGCTGACGATGACCGCCCCGTCCACCTGGGCGTTCTGAATGAGCGTGAGCTGCACATCCCCGGTGCCCGGGGGCAGGTCGATGAAGAGCACGTCGAGATCACCCCAGGCCACGTCCTTCAGGAACTGCTGCAGGGCCTTGTTGAGCATGGCGCCCCGCCAGATCACGGGCCGGTCCTCCTCGATGAGGAGGCCCATGGACATGACCTTCAGGCCGAAGGCATCCAGGGGCAGGATCTGGCCCTCCGGCGTCCCCAGGGGCGAATCCTTCAGGCCCAGCATCATGGGGATGGAGGGGCCGTAGATATCCGAATCCAGGAGGCCCACCTTCAGGCCCAGCTGACCCATGGCGATGGCGAGGTTCACCGTGAGGGTACTCTTGCCCACCCCGCCCTTGCCCGATCCCACGACCACGCAGCGCTTGATGCCGGGGATGAGGTTCTTGAATTCCACCTGGGCGGTCTTCTCCCAGCCAATTTCGATCTCTACGGCAGCCACGCCAGGCTGGCCCTTGATCAGCCCTTCCAGTGCCTCCTTGATGACCTGGACCCTATCCTGGTAGGCCTCCATGAGCTGAAGCAGCACGGTCACCTTGCCCTCGGTGACATCGATGCCCTTCACGGCTTTGAGGGTGGTGAGGCTGGCATTGGTCCCGGGGACAGTATAGGCGTTGATGGCTTCGAACAGGGCGGCGCGGCTGATTTTCGTCATGCGTGTCTCCAGCCCACCAGTTTGACACGGGGCGGATGGTGGTCGAAACACCCAAAGCTGGTCGCGGAAGGCGCAGAAGATTCACGGAAGACACGAAATATGGAAACCAGGATGGCCGCTTTGATTTCTTCTGTGGTTTCTGTGCGCTTTCGCGATTTCCGCGACCAGCCGTCTTTCGATGGATCGTTCAAATGTCCGGATCCAGGGGCCCCAGTTTCTGGGTCATGGCACCCACACCGCTGGCCAGCAGGGTGTGCTCGTAGATGCGGAGCTGGCTGCGCAGGGGCGGATCCTGCGGGTCCAGGCCGCGGCGAAGTACCTCGCCCTCGGTCCCCAGGACCCGGCCCTTCAGGGTGTCATGCAGCTGCAGCTCGACCATTTCCATGACCTGGGCGGCGAGGAGGGGATCCACCAGAGGGAAGGCCAGCTCCACGCGCCGGTCGAGGTTGCGGGGCATGAGGTCCGCGCTGGATAGCAGGGTTTCGGGCTGGCCATCGTTGGCGAAGTGGTAGATCCGGGCATGTTCGAGGAACCGGTCGAGGATGGAGAGGGCGCGGATGTTCTCGGACAGGCCGGGCACACCGGGCCGCAGGCAGCAGGTGCCCCGCACCACCAGGTCCACCTTCACACCCTCGCGGCTGGCCTCGTAAAGCATCTGGATGAGCTGGGGGTCCACCAGGGCGTTCATCTTGAGCACCATGCGGGCCGGGCGGCCCGTGCGGGCGTGATCGATCTCCCGCTGGATGCGTGCTTTCAGAGCTTTCTTCATGTGCTGCGGGGCCAGGAGGATCCGGTGGAATCGCGGCGGCCGGGTGTAGCCCGTGAGCATGTTGAAGAGGTTCGACAGGTCCTCGCCGAATTCGGGCCGAGCCGTGAGCAGGCCGATGTCCGAATAGAGGCGGCTGGTGCGCTCGTTGTAGTTGCCGGTGCCCAGGTGGCAGTAGCGTTTGATGCCAGCGGCCTCCTGGCGGACCACGAGGCAGGCCTTGCAGTGGATCTTGTGGTTGGGCAGGCCGTAGACCACATGGATGCCCGTTTTCTCAAGACGGCGCGCCCAGGCGATATTGGCGGCCTCGTCGAACCGGGCCCGCAGCTCCACGATGGCGGCCACTTGTTTGCCCCGCTCGGCGGCTCGCTCCAGGGCCGCGGCCACCGGGCTGTTCGCGGTGACGCGGTAGAGGGTCATCTTGATGGCGAGGACCTTGGGATCCTCCGCCGCCTCGCGCACAAAGCGAACCACGCTGTCGTCGAAGCTCTGGTAGGGATGGTTCAACAGAATGTCGTTCTTGGCGATGGCGTCGAAAATGCTTCCGGCTTGATCGAGCTGGGGCACGGGCAGGGGCGGCAGCGGACTGTCCTTGAGCTGCGGCAGATCCAGCTGCCCGTAGAGCTGCATGAGATCGGAGAAGGCCGTGAGACCTGAGCAGGGATAGAGGTCCTCGGGGCTTAGCTCCATTTCCTCGATGAGCAGGTCCAGCACCTTGGTGGAGAGTCCGTGCTCGAACTGGAGGCGCACCACGGCGCCGCGGCGGCGGTCGCGGAGGCCTTCTTCTACCGTCTTGAGCAGGTCTTCGGAAGGATCCTCTTCCACCGGCAGATCGGAATCGCGGGTGACGCGGATGGCGTGGCAGCTCTTGACGGTGTAGCCCAGGAAGAGCCGCGACAGGTGGTGCCGGACCACGTCCTCGAGCATGACGAAGGCGTGGGCGCCGGTGGCCGAGGGCACCCGCAGGAAGCGCGAGGCCAGGCCCGTGGGCACATGGATGAAGGACAGCTCCGAGGCGGGGAGGTCACCATCCAACAAATCCTCGTCGGGCTCCAGCTCCACCACCAGCACCAGGGCCCGGTTGCCCAGGCGGGGGAAGGGATGGCCCGTATCCACAGCCAGCGGGGTGATCAGGGGCAGCAGGCTGCGCTCGAAGTAGTCCAGGGCGAAGGCAGCCTGGGCTTCATCCAGGGCCTTCGGATCCAGGATGACCACGCCCGCCGCCTCCAGCTGGGGCTCGAGGATGGCGTGGAAGAGCTCGTGCTGCCGGGCGGAATACGTGTGAATGCGGGAGGACACCCGCTCCAGCAGCTGGCGGGGGGTCAGGCCATCCGGTCCGGGCTGGGTGATGCCCGCATCGATCTGCCGCCAGATGCCCGCCACCCGCACCATGAAGAATTCGTCCCAATTGCTGGATACGATGCTGAGGAACTTCACCCGCTCCAGAAGGGGCACGGTGGGATCCTCGGATTCCTCCATCACCCGGGCATTGAAATCCAGCCAGCTCAACTCACGGTTGAGCAGCTCCTCGGGGCGGGGAATGGGATGAAACACGGGAGAGCCTCTCGGTCCGGATCTTAGCGCCTGGATGTAACAGACTGATGGTACAGGCGATGGATTGTCCTTCCCAGAGAACTTCCTTGGTTTTCAAGGGCTTTTCGGGCAGAATCGATGGTTCGGCCCTCCATAGGGAGGCTCGAACGGTCCGCCCGGACCCATCCCAACGAGAGGGCAGCAACTGGCTGCCAGGTAGGAGGAACCCATGTCCCAGGAAGTCCTGATCGTTCCCAAGCGCGAGACCTTCGGCAAGGCCGCCATCCGCGACCTCAAGAAGAGCGGCATGATCCCCGCCGTGGTCTACGGCCTGAAGGAACCCCCCGTCGCCATCGCCATCAGCCCCAAGGCCGTGGCCCGCGTGCTAGCCAGCGAGACCGGCCTGAATTCGGTGGTTTTCCTCCAGCGCGAAGGCACCGACATCAAGCGCCACGTCATCATCAAGGACGTGCAGCGCGACCCCATCACCAGTCGCCTGCGCCATGTCGATTTCATGCGGGTGGACATGGCCCTCAAGGTGCGCGTGAAGGTGCCCGTGCGCCTCGTCGGCACCTCCATTGGTGTGAAGGCCATGGGCGGCGTGCTCGATTTCGCCCACCGCGAGATCGAGATCGAATGCCTGCCCAGCATCATCCCCGCCCACATCGATGTGGACATCACCAACCTGTCCGTGGGTGACAGCGTCCGCTTCGAGCAGATCGCCCTCGGCGCCAACATCGTGATCACAGGCGATGCCCACCAGGTGGTCTGTTCCGTCCACGGCAAGGCTGCCGAGGAGGAAGTCGCCGCCCCGGTGGCCGCCGCCGTCGAGCCCGAGGTGGCCAAGAAGGGAAAGAAAGACGAGAAGAAGTAGTTTTAGGCCTCAGGCTTCAGGCTTCAGTGCGGGCGCCTTGCGGCGCCCGCTGCTTGTACTGAAAACTGAGGCATGGACCCAAATGGCCTGCCCTGAAGCCTGGCGCCTGAAGCCTGAAGCCCGAGGACTGAACGACATGTGGACCCTCGTACCCCTCGGAAACCCAGGCCCTGAATACCAGGACACCCGCCACAATCTGGGCCGCCTCCTCCTCCAACGTTGGATGGCGGATCGCAACCTCGCGCCCACACCCAAGAAGCGCCTGCCCTCCGGCGTGCTCTACCCTCTGTCGGCGCACCTCCAGGCCCTGGTGCCCCGCGGCTATATGAACCTTTCCGGCGAGGCCTGCGCCCACGCCGCCGCCGCGGGCATCTACCCCCGCCAACTGGTGCTCCTCCACGATGACAAGGACCTGCCCCTGGGGACCGGCCGCTTCCGGCTGACCGGCTCCGACGGTGGGCACAATGGCCTGCGCTCCGTCTTCGAGCTGCTGGGCACCCAGGATATCGCCCGCCTCCGCCTGGGCATCGGCCCCTTCGAGCGACCCCTGGCGAACTTCGTGCTGGACCCCTGGACCGAACCCGAATGGGAACGCCTCGACGCCCTGGACGCGCCGTTCGCACGATTCCTGGAGCTCTTGGCGGAGACCAAGGACCTGGGCACCCTGGGGAACCTCGTGAATCCCGCGGAGTTCTGGGGGGAGCTGCCCAGGACTTCCCCTTGATCTTCAAGCCTTTCCGCGTGAAACTGTTCCTTCGCGTCCTCCGCTGGAGGGCTCTTCCTTGCTCCCTGGAAACCGAAGGGGGCTTCACATCCACAAGGAGGACAGATGCGTCGCTACGAGACCATCTTCATCGCCTCCCCCACGCTGACCGACGAGCAGAGCGATGAGCTCGTCAAGCAGTTCGAGGGGATCATTGCCGAGCAGGGTGGCGAACTGCTCAAGACCGACAAGTGGGGCCGCAAGAAGCTGGCCTACGAAATCCAGAAGTTCAGCGAGGGCTACTACACGCTCTTCGAGATGAACGCGGGCCCCAACCTCATCGCCGAGCTGGAGCGCCGCTTCCGCAACCACGATTCGGTCATCAAGTACCTGAGCATCCGCATGGACGAGGCCGAAAAGGCCGCCGGGCGCACCAAGCAGCGCATCGAGCGCGAAGCTAAACGCAAGGCCCAGGCCGGGATCAAGGAACGTTCCGCTGAAGAGGTGATGGGATGAAGCGCCGCGCCGATGCCAAGAAGGGCAAGCCCAAGAAGAAGAAGGCTTTTGGGGGACGACGCGCCAAGTTCTGCAAGTTCTGCGTCGAGAAATCCCTCATGATCGACTACAAGGACGTGAAGACCCTCCAGGCCTTCACCCCCGAGCGCGGCAAAGTGCTGCCCCGCCGCACCAGTGGCGTGTGCGCCGTTCACCAGCGCGAGCTCGTGGAAGCCATCAAGCGCGCCCGCAACATCGCTCTGCTGCCATTTGCCGCGGATTGATCCCTAGCGCTGGTTCACTTTCAAAGGGGGGCCATCCGGCCCCCCTTTTGCAATTGCCCGAGCTGGATTCAGTCGAGGAAA
>JANYLR010000112.1 GCA_025363715.1 Holophagaceae bacterium
CGGGAATGCCTGGACCCTCCGCCCTCGGTTCTCCTTCAAGGAACAGAGCCCCTGGAACTACAAGGATGTTCCCGAATCAATCGTGAGGCATCCTGAGGCCTACCGGTATTCGGCAGGCCTGAATGCCACCTGGAAGGCGGGGCCGGCATTCCAACTCCTGCTGGGTGCCGAAGGGACCCGGGAGGAGGGCAAGACAACCGAGACTAGGCCCTTCCTCAATGGCCTGACCCGCATCACCTACGAGAACAAGGCCGTGCTGACCCAGGCCACCTGGTCCCCCGCCTGGGGCAACCTGGACGTGGGTGCCCGGCTGGACCACCACAGCGAGTTCGGCAACTCCTTCAGCCCCCGCGTCGCCTACACCCTTGCCTCATCCGGCTGGCACTTCAAGGTCCTGGCCGCGGGGGCCTTCCGGGCACCCGCGATCGAGAGCCTGCAGGTGAATCCGAGCCTCCGACCTGAACGCACCAGGACCTACGAGATCGAGGTCGGCAAGAGCCTCGGGCCCTCGATGTATCTCACGGGCAATGTGTACTTCCTCCGGATCCACGATCCCATCTCCTATGTGAATCCCGCGCCCGGCATCGACTGGTACGCCAATTTCGATTACACCGGGTCGACCGGGGTGGAACTGGACCTCCAGTCCCGCTGGGCCACGGGCAGCCTCCGAAGCACCTTCTCCTATTCCAGGGCCTCGGATCACGCGGCGGAATTCTACCGGGTGCAGGGAAACGATGCCTTCCATGTGGGCTTCCCGAACCTGAAGTTCACCTCCCTCGCCCAGTTCCAGATGGGAAGGGGCTGGTCCGTGAACCCGAGCCTGATCGTCATGGGGCCGAGGTACGGATATCGATTGGGAGACACGCAGGCCACCAGCTTCAGCACCACCACCCTCTTGAATCTCTGGATCACCTGGGCAACCCGGAACCGCGGCTTCGAGGTTGGAATGGGCGGAACCAATCTGCTGGACGTGGCCAATCCCCTCATCCAGGCCTACGGGACCCCGGGCGCGGGCGGCAACCCGCCCCTCCCCGGTACCAGGAGAAACCTCAACCTTCGCCTCAGCTGGCACTTCTGACCTGGCCATGATGGTTCCTCGCTCCCTTTCGCTGGTTGTCCTCCTTGCCTGGGCGGCGATGCCCCTGCCAGCCCTTGAGCCTGCCTCGGCGCAGAGGCCCGCCCTCACCGAGAACGAGGCTCGGGCGAAATTCCTGAGCCGCCTAGGCAACTGGGCGACCTGGCCCGAACGGACCTCCAAGGCGGCCTCACCCGCGAAACCTCCGCCCTTCATCATCGGCATCCTGGGGGATCTGCCCTTCCTCAAGGAACTCAAGTCCCAGACGGCCAACCTGAAGGTGAAGGAGCGCGCGATCCAGGTGGTGGTCCTGTCGGGCCTCAGGCCCGATCCCCTCCGTGCCTGTGACATCCTCTACATCTGCGATTCCGAACAGGACCGCCTCAAGGATGTCCTCGCCATCTGCCTGGACCACCCGGTGCTCACCGTCGCCGGTTCGGAGGACGCCGCCTCGACTGGTGTGATGGTCAGCTTCTTTCTGAAGGGGGATCGTTTCCGCCTTCAGGTGAACGCCCAGGCGGCCCTGGCCGCGGGCATCCAGCTGGACCGGGACTTCCTGCAGACGATGCGAGCCCAGATGGTGGGCGGATCCATGGGGAGGCCCCAATGACCTCTCTGCTTCGCCGCATGACCTTCCAGCAGCGCCTCCTCGTCCTCCTGATCGGGGGGCTTGGCCTGACCTTGCTCCTCAGCTTCTTCATCGCCCTCATCTATGCGCGTAGCACCCTCCGCCAGAGCCTGTTGAAGGACCTCCGGGCCCAGGTCCAGGTGCTGTCCGGAGCCGTGGCCGTGGATCTGGATTTCGGGATGGCCCTGACGGGTTCGAAATCCATCAGCGCCTTCATGACCAACCCCGAGATCGTGGCGGTGAAGATCCTGGACAAGGACGGTCGAACTTTCGCAGAAGAAGCCCGGCCCGGATCGCGGGTGGTCTTCGGCCATGACTCCCTGGGGCTCGAGGGCTACGCCTTCTCCGACAACTACCTGGACTTCGCGTCCGAGATCCAGCATGAGGGCCAGAAGAAGGGCACGGTCTACCTTCGCGCAAGCCTCGCGGACATCCAGAAGCAATTCAGGAAGGCGATCTGGGCGCTTTCCCTCCAGGGCGCAGCCTTGCTGCTGATCCTCTTCCTCATCGGCTCGCGGGTCCTTCGCGGCGTTTCCAAACCGATCCTCGAGATGGCCTCCACGGCCCGCCGGGTCAGCACCAGTCAGGATTACAGCCTGCGCATGACCCAGGACCAGGAAGGCGAGATCGGAGTCCTGGCCCAATCCTTCAATGACATGCTCAAGCGGATCGAAACGCAGGACCGCCGCCTTTCGGACCAGATCCGACTGTTGGACGAGG
>JANYLR010000119.1 GCA_025363715.1 Holophagaceae bacterium
AGAAGGCCTTCCAGGAGCACCACGCCTTCCAGTGCGGCTACTGCACCTCCGGGATGATCGTCGCCTCGGCCGCCCTGCTGGAACGCACACCCAAGCCCACCCATGAACAGATCGCCAAGCACCTTGAAGGCCACCTCTGCCGCTGCGGTTCCCATCCCCGCATCCTGGAGGCTGTCGGCGACGCGGCATCCGCCTCACCCACCTGCCCATGACCCCTGAGCGCGTGAAGGAAGCGCTCGGCAAGGCCTGATCCGGAAGCTCAGCCGCGCTTCCGGCGCCCCGGCGCGGCCTGCTCCAGGGGCAGGGCGGTGGTGTCCTTGATGGCTTCCAGGACGATGTTGGATTTCTCGTCCACCACGCCGGCTTGCTTCAGCAGGCGGCCCATGAGGAAGCGCGTGTAGTGGTCCAGGTCCTCCACGTAGATCTGGAGGAAATAATCCGTCTCTCCGGTCATGGAATAGCAGCCCACTACCTCCGGCCAGCCGCGCACCGCCTTGGCGAATTCCTCGGCGGGCATTTTTCCCTTCTTCTCCAGCTTGACGGTGACGAAGGACATCATGCCCAGGCCCACCTTGCGGGGCTCCAGCAGGGCCGCGTACTGGCGGATGACGCCCGCCTTCTCGAGGGCCCGCACCCGGCGGAGGCAGGGGGCCGGCGACAGTGCCACCCGGTCCGCCAGCTCCTGGTTGGACAGCCGGCCTTCCTTCTGGAGGATCTCCAGGATGCGGTGGTCGATGGCGTCGAAGTTGTCCAGGTTCATGGCGAATTCCCTCTCGCATTTTGAGCAATATTATTGCTCAAAATGCGTATGAATGGGCAATGTTTGAAACATAATTGCCCAGCCAACTTTGTAGGATTGGGTATCGAAATCCCAGATCGAGGAGCCCATCCCATGAAGCCGAGAACCATCGCCGAGCCCTACAAGATCAAGATGGTCGAGTCCATCCGCATGACCACACGCGAAGAGCGGGAGCTGGCCATCCGCGAAGCGGGCTACAACACCTTCCTGCTGCGCAGCGATGACGTCTACATCGACCTGCTGACCGACTCTGGCACCACGGCCATGAGCGATATGCAGTGGTCGATGATGATGCGGGGCGACGAGGCCTACGCCGGCGCCCGTAGCTTCTACCGGATGGAAGCGGCCATGCAGGAGATCTACGGCTTCCGCCACCTGGTGCCCACCCATCAGGGCCGTGCCGCCGAGCACATCACCAGCCAGATCCGCATCAAGGCCGGCCAGTACGTGCCCATGAACATGTACTTCACCACCACCCGCGCCCACGTGGAGCGGGCCGGGGGCATCTTCTACGACTGCATCATCGACGAGGCCAAGGATCCCTGGAGCGACTTCCCCTTCAAGGGCAACGTGGATATCGCCAAGCTGCAGAAACTAGTGGACGAGAAGGGCGCCGCCAGCATCGCCTACCTGAACATCGCCCCCTGCGTGAACATGGCCGGTGGCCAGCCCTTCAGCATGGCCAACCTCCGCGAAGTGAGCGCCTGGGCCAAGCAGCAGGGCCTGCCGATCATCTTCGACGCCACCCGCGCCGTGGAGAACTGCTACTTCATCCAGCAGCGGGAGGAGGGCTACCGCGAGGTGCCCATCCGCAAGATCCTCCGCGAGATGATGGGCTACGGCGACGGCTGCACCATGTCCAGCAAGAAGGACAACCTGGTGAACATCGGCGGCTTCCTGGCCACCAATGACGACGCCTTCTTCGTGAAGGCCAAGGAGCTGGTGGTGGTCTTCGAAGGCATGCCCACCTACGGCGGCCTGGCCGGCCGCGACATGGAGGCGCTCGCCCAGGGCATGCGTGAAATGGTGGAAGACGACTACATCGCCAGCCGCGTCCGCCAGGTCGAATACCTCGGCCAGCAGCTCATGGACGCGGGCCTGCCCATCGTCCGCCCCGTGGGCGGCCATGCGGTGTTCCTCGACGCCAAGCGGTTCCTCCCCCACCTCAGCCAGGACCAGTTCCCCTCCCAGACCCTGGCGGCGGCCCTGTTTGTGGACAGCGGCGTGCGCGCCATGGAGCGCGGCATCGTCAGCGCGGGCCGCGACCCCATCACCCACGACCATGTGCGCCCGGCCCTGGAGCTGGTGCGCCTCACCATCCCCCGTCGCGTCTACACCAACCTGCACATGGATGTGGTGGCCGAAAGCTGCATGGCCCTCTACGAGAACCGCGAGCGGATCAACGGCCTGCGCATGGTCTACGAACCCGAGAGCCTGCGCTTCTTCCAGGCCCGCTTCGAGGAGTTGGAAGCCGTCACGGTCTAAGAGCTTGTCCGGACGGAGGCCTTCCTCCCGGCTGGCAACCACACGCTGGTCCGCGAGGAACTTTTTTGGGTGCCATGGTGCCCAATTTTCCCCCTGCCTGGACGGAGCTTTGTCTGGACCTCCGGCATCGGCGGGGCAAGCCTTCGAGCCTCTGCCTTGAGCCCCTCCAGAAAGGCCTCGATGGCCTCGCTGAGGTCCTGCGGGTCGAAGTAGTAGTTCCCCTGGAATTCCCATTCCCAGCAATCCGAACAGTACGACACCGTGAAGGGAACCTCGCCGATCCAGCAGGTGCCCCCGCTGGGTGTCCTGGAGGTCAGATCGATGATGGTGCTTTCCAGGGTCATGCCACACCTCCTGGCCGAAGCATCCTCAATGTAGGCTCCGGGTGCTGGCGCACCATCCATCCTTCGGGTTATTCGCGGGGGTGCCTTACCGATCAGCCACCCGCTGAAACCGGAAGGAGACGCGGCGCTGGAGGGCGCGACCTTCCGGACTGTCGCCCTGGCCTTCGGGCTGGCTGTCGCCGTGGGCCTCCGAAGCCAGCTTGGCCGGCGGCAGGCCGATGGCCCCCAGGTAGCGCTGCGCGGAGAGGGCCCGCTGGGCGCTGAGGTCGAGGGCATCCCCCCCGCGGCCGCGCTCACTGGGGGCCGCGTGGCCTTCGCAGACGAGGGTGAAGCCTGGATAGCGCAGGGCCAGCTCGGAAAGGCGCGTGAGCAGCACATCACTGCCAGGCGTGAGAGCAGCACTGCCCTCCTCGAAGATCAGGGCGGCCCGGAAGGTCACAAAGCGCAGACGAGTGCCCGCGTCCCTGCCGTCATCGGCCTGGGCGGCACTGAGCTGCCTTTCCAGATCCTCGGCCTTGGCCGGATCCATGCCCCGGGAACCCGGCAGGATGCCGTCTCCCGCACCGATCTGGCTCTGCACGCCCAGGGCCTTCTGGATGGAGTTCAAGGCCTGCTGCATCTTGGTCTGATCCGCCACAGAGAAGGAGTACAGCAGCGCGAAGAAGGCCATGAGCTGCACCATCAGGTCCGCGAAGGTCACGAGCCAGAGGGACTCCAGGTCCGCCTTGCGGCGCGCAAACCTCAATGGTGCGAAATTACCCACGGGCTCTCCGGTCGGCGCCCCGCTCCCGGGGGGCCAGGAAGGCGTTCAATTGGGCCTCCAGGGCCGTGGGATGCATCTCTGCCTGGATGCCCATGACTCCCTCCAGCATGATGTGCTTGAGCTGCAGTTCCTCCTTGCTGCGCAATTCCAGTTTCCCGGCGATAGGAATGGCCAGCAGGTAGGCGATGACAGCGCCGTAGAGCGTGGACAGCAGCGTCAGGGCCATGGCTTCTCCGACGCTGGATGGATTCTTGATGCTGGCGAAGAGCTGCACCATGCCGATGAGGGTGCCCACCATGCCGAAGGAGGGTGCGCTGAGGGCGATGAACCGAAAGATCTCCTGGCCCTGCAGGTGCCTGTCCTGGGTGGATCGCAGCTCGCCGGCCAGGACCGCATGGATATGGTCCCGGCTGGACTGATCCACCACCATGCGCAGCCCCTTGGCTAGGAAACCCTCCACATCCAGGGACTTTTCCATGTTCAGCAGGCCCTCGCGCCGGGCCCGCTGGGACAGGCCCACGATCTGGGCCACGAGGACCTGGGTTTCCGGCGCCCGGGTGAAGAAGGCCCGGCTGGCGATGTTGAAGGCGTAGCTCACATGCTCCAGCGGAAAGCGGATCAAGGTCGCGGCGATCACGCCACCCACCACCACCACCGTGCTGGCCGGATGGAAGAAGATCCGCGGATTGGGACCCATCCCGATGGCCACCGCCAGCAGGAGCACGCCTAGCAACACACCCAGGAAGCTGCCTCGGTCCATGGATCAACCCTCGGGAGGCTTATCGGTCGGGAACCCGGGACTCCCCAATTTGGGCAATCACAACCCCGGAGGAAACCCCAAAGCCAGTCTCACGCGGGCGATCCCGGGATCCACGGAGCCATCGACCCGGCGGATGAGGATCGCGGCTTCTGTCTCGGGACACTGGGCCCGGGCTTCGAAATCCTCCGGAAGATCCTGACGGCGGGCTGCGGCGAAGACATCCAGGCCATAGGGCTCGCCCTCCTTGAAGACGAACTCGCGGCGATGGAGGCAGAGCAGGCCGGCTGCGCTCAGGGCCGCCAGGGCACGCTCTTGCTGATCGTTGGGAAAGACACAGGCGAAGAGCCCACCTGGGGCTAGCAGCCGGGCCGCGGCCAGGGCGTAGTCGGCGAGGCTGCCGCGGACCTCCAGTCGGGCGGGCACGGACTGGGCGTGGGCCGCAGGCAGGCGGTGCCCTTCGGGCCAGTAGGGTGGCGTGCCCAGGACCAGGTCGAAGGGGGCCTCCCCGGCGAACAGATCGGGCTCCCGTAGATCCCCCAGCCGGGGGAAGATGCGACTTTCCTGGCCGTTGAAGCGGATGCTCTTCCGGGCCAGGCGCAGGCTCTGCTCCTGGGCTTCCACGGTGTGCACCACCGCGCCCGGGCAGCGCCAGGCCGCCAGGAGCGCCACGCTGCCGATGCCCGAGCCCAGGTCCGCGATGCGGCTGGCCCGGGGGCACCAGGTGGTTCCGTACCAGGCGGTCACCAGGTCGTCCGTGCTGAAACGGTTGCCTTTCTTCAACTGGAAGATGCGCCAGCGGCCGCAGAGGCCGTCCAGCGTTTCTCCGGCCTCCAGCTCCACACCGCCCGGCGGCGTGGGACCCGGGCGCGCCCAGCCCTTGAAGCTGGGATCGTCGTCGGGAGTGGAGCGGCGCGGCATACCATCAGTGTGGATCAGCCGGGAAAAAGCAGGAACACAGAAGGCACAGAGGGCCAAGGAGGACACAGAAGGGGCCGCGGCCCTCGCCGCGCGGGCCCGCCGAAGGCGGCTTCCGGCGCAGCCGGAAGTGATCCCGGGGGCGCCTGGATCGCGTCCCAAGAAGCGCGGCTCAGGCGCCCCCGGGATGCAGCCCGTGCTTTCAGAGCGGACGCCCGTGTCTTTTCTGTGCCTTCCTGTGGTCTTCTGTGGATTCCGTAACCAGCGCCTTTCTCTGCGGCCCTCTGCGGCCCTCTGTGTCCTCTGCGTCCCGCATTTCTGGCCCCTAGATTCTTGGATAAACCTTCATTTTCAAGCCCCTACCTCTGGTCATCCACGCTTCCGGTCTGGCATCTGGACAGCCGCTGCGCGACACTCAAACATGGCCGTGTCTGGGAAAGCCCCGGAACCGATCCTCCGCGAGGGGGAAGGCTCAGCCTGCGGGGAGGATGGCTGTCTGACCCTCGAGGGGGCCTTCGAGGGCGTGAAGGCAGCCTTCCTCCGACACCACCCCAATGGCGACGTGGCCCTGCTGCTCCGAGCCTTCCAGGTGGGCCGGGATATGCACGCCACCCAGCTCCGGAAGAGCGGTGAGCCGTACTTCTTCCACCCCCTGGCCGTGGCCCAGAGCCTGGCAGAGTGGCGCCTGGATGCCGTGAGCGTGGCCTGCGGACTGCTGCACGACGTGGTGGAAGACACCCTCATGACTCAGGCCCAGGTGAAGGCCCAGTTCGGCGAGGAAATCTCCGAGATCGTGGACGGCCTCACCAAGATGAGCAAGCTGGCCTTTACCGACAAGCACCTGCTCAACGCCGAAAACGTCCGCAAGCTGCTGGTGGCCATGGGCAAGGACGTGCGCGTGCTGCTGGTGAAGCTGGCGGACCGCCTGCACAACATGAAGACCCTGGGCGTCATGGAGGAAGAAAAGCGCCGCCGCATCTCCCGGGAGACCCTGGAGCTCTACGCGCCCTTGGCCAATCGCCTGGGCATGGGCGTGGTGCGCCTCGATCTGGAGGACCTGGCTTTCCGCCAGCTGGAGCCCGAGCAGTATGCCGAACTAAACAAAGCGGTGGAAACCAAGCGCGCCAAGCTGTCGGCCACCATCCAGGAGATCAACGGGTCCATCCATGCCATCCTGCGCCAGCAGGGGATCTCCGCGCAGGTCTATGGCCGCATCAAGCATCTCTACGGCATCTGGAAGAAGATGGGCGTCCAGGCCAAGAACTTCGACGACATCCACGACTGGCTGGCCTATCGCATCATCTGCCCCGACCGGGCCAGCTGCTACACGGCCCTGGGCCTGGTGCACAGCCTCTTCAAGCCCGTGCCCGGCAAGTTCAAGGACTACATCAGCCTGCCCAAGGAGAACGGCTACCAGAGCATCCACACCACCGTGCTGATGGGCTCGGGCGACCTGTTCGAGGTGCAGATCCGCACCGAGGAAATGCACATCCATGCCGAGGCCGGCATCGCCAGCCACTGGACCTACAAAGACGGGCGCATCGCCAACCGCTCCGAGATCAACCAGGCCACCTTCCTCCGCCGCATGGTGGAGCTGCACCAGGACGCCCAGGACAGCCGGGATCTGGTGGCCAACCTGCGGGGCGAACTCACCTTCAACCGCATCCAGGTCTTCACCCCCAAGGGCGACCTGCGCAGCCTTGTGGAGAACAGCACGCCCGTGGATTTCGCCTACGCCATCCACACCCAGGTGGGCCACCGCTGCGTGGGTGCCAAGGTGAACGGGCGCATCGTGCCACTCAAGCACACCCTGCTGAACGGCGACCGCGTGGAGATCCTCACCCGGCCCGATCACAAGCCCAGCCGCGACTGGCTCGGGTTCGTGAAGTCCGCGGGCGCCAAGAGCCGCATCCAGGCCTTCATCCGCGAGGAGGAACGCGCCCACGCCATTACCCAGGGCAAGGAGCGCCTCGAGCGCGAAGCCCGAGCCATGGGCGTGCGCCTGGATGACCCTGAGTCCCATGCGAAACTCGAGGCCCGGCTGGTGGAGCTGAAACTGGCCAACTGGGAGGCGGCCTACGCGGCCCTGGGTTTCGGCCGCATCACGGTCCACAAGCTCATCGAGCCCCTGATCCCCGAGCCCGAGCGAGCCAGGCCGAAGGAGAACACCTCGAACCTCCTGGATTCCGTGGTGGTAGGGGACACGACGGGCATCCTCTATACCCTGGCGGCCTGCTGCAAGCCCATCTGGGGGGACGAGGTGGTGGGCTACATCACCCGCTCTAGGGGCACGGCCATCCACCGGGCGGACTGCTCCCAGCTCAACACCGGCACCCTGCACCCCGAGCGCCGGGTGAACGTGGCCTGGGGCAAGCACGGCACGGAACTCTACGATACCGAGATCACCCTCACCACTGAGGACCGGCCAGGCATGGTGGCCGCCATTTCCGAGGGCATCCAGCGCCTGGGCATCAACGTGCAGCGGTTCCACGGCTCGGCCACGGAGGAAGGCGCCGGGCTTTTCCACATCGCCTTGCGCGTGCGAGACCGGACCCATCTCGTGGAGTTGATGGCCGGCCTGCGCAAAGCCCGCGGCGTCTACACCGTGGAGCGAGTGAAGGGGTCGGTGTTCGGGAAGGTAAAATGAGCGGCTTCTATCCTTGGGATCCACCCAACCCTCCAAAGCTCCGCTGGTCACAGAAGACACGGAGTCTCACGGAAGGCACAGAAGGGGACCGAGTGGCCCACCGCGCGGGTCCGCCAAAGGCGGCTTCCGGCTCGGCCGGAAGTGAACCCGGGGGCGCCGGGGTTGCGTTCCAAAAAGCGCAGCCCCGGCGCCCCCGGGATT
>JANYLR010000040.1 GCA_025363715.1 Holophagaceae bacterium
TGTAGTGGGTGACGATCCGCTCGGTATCGGCGGCGATGCTGCCCATGCGGTTGATGCCCACGCCCGCAATGAGCAGCAGCAGGGCGAGGATGAGGCCGAAGCCCACGGATAGACGGGTGCCAATCTTCAGGTTGGTCAGCAAGGGAGATCTCCGTGGAAGAGCCCTGGAACAATGGGTAATGACGGGATTGGCATGGGGGTTGGAGCTTTTTTTTATGGGCTGCGATGAGATGTGTTGTTGCTGACAAAAGGGTCCATAAATTGCCTACATACGTTTTTAATCGTCGGCAGTCCGAGGCGAATAAATTCACGCGACCAAGTAGTGATTTTTGTCACAGGTTTCGCCGCCGCACCTGCCCGGACTCTTGGCCACCATGGATGGGTCCAGGAAATCTCTTAGGCAGTCACTTCTCATTGGCGGATTCGCCCCGCCGATAACCGGGAGGATTGCAATTTTTTGACGAGTAAATCACCAATGACTCCCGCCCGCCCTTCATCCAAGGCTGTCCGATGGCTGCGCGCGACCTTGGCCGCGGCGGCCGGCGCCGTGGCAACCCTGTCGCTGCTGGGGATACTGTTGGACCTGCCCAGATTCGCGGCAGGGATCCCCGGGCGGGTCCCCATGGCGCCTGTCGTTGCGGTCCTGCTGATCCTGTTGACGGGCGCCCTCCTGCTGAGGGAAGGGCATCTGGAAGCCCCGATGCTCCGGCGCCTGCCCTTCGTGCTGGGCCTGCTCGTGGCTGGGGTGAGCCTGGGCTTGGTGGTGGGGCACGCCCTGGGTGATGCGCGGCTGGAACGGTGGCTGACGCTGGGGCGCACTCGGACCCAGTTCTCGTCACTGCTGACGGACCTGGCCCTGCTCGGCGCCTCCCTGTCCGCGCTGGTTCATGGGTGGCCTTCGTCCCCGTCCTGGCGCTTCCGGCAGGTCGCCGCCGTTCTCGCCATGGTCCCCCTGGTGATCGGCCCCGTGGTGCTGGTCAGCTATGCCGCGGGCGCGCCGGTGCTGTACGGGACCGACCGAATTCCCATGTCGTTGCCGTCGGCGCTGAGTGTGTTCCCGCTCGGTCTCGCCCTCCTGCTGGCGGCGGGCTGTGACACCTGGCCCCTGGCGGCCTTCGGCCTCCTGAGCCGGAAGGGGCAGGATGCCTCCGCCTGCGGGTTCTCCCTGAGGATGACGTTCCTCTTCCTGCTGCTGGGGGTGCTCGTATTCACCGGCGGTTCCATTTATCTGCGCGGGCAGATCCAGAGCACCCGGGATCAGGTTCAGGCGGAGCTTGCCGCCATCTCGGACGCCAAGGCCCGGCAGATCGGGGCCTGGTACGGCGAACGCCGAGGCCACGCCGAGCGGATTTTCCACGGGAAGCTGCTGCAGACCCAGCTGCACCGCTTTCTGGTGGGATCGCCCCAGGCCCCTTCCGAAGGAGATGTGCGGGCCTGGATGGAGGAAACGCAGAAGGGCCACTATCGGCGGGTGATCCTGTTCAGTGGCCAGGGTCGGGCGCGGATCTCGATTCCGGCGGATGAAACCTTCGGTGCCGAGGATACGGATGAACAGGAAATCCAGGAGGCCCTGAATGCTCATGACGTCCTGGCGAAGGACTTGCACCGGCATCCCGGGCATTCGGATATCCACATGGGTCTGTGGGTTCCCATTGGCGCAGACACCAGGGGCAAGGCCGCTGGGGCGCTTCTGCTGAACATGGACCCCCGGCAGTTCCTTTATCCCATCGTGCAGTCCTGGCCCACCACCAGTGCCAGTGCGGAAACAACCCTGGTCCGGCGGGAGGGGGATACGGTCCTGTTCCTGAACGACCTCCGTCATCAGGCCGGTACGGCGATGACCCTGCGCCTGCCCCTGGCGGCGAATCCCGGAGTGCCGGCGGTCTGGGCGGCTCTGGGCGAGGAGGGGCTGGTGGAGGGGCGCGACTACCGGGACATAGCGGTCCTCGCGGTGCTGCGCGGGATCCCGGGAACGCCCTGGCACATGGTGGCCAAGGTGGATACGGCTGAGGTGTACGGCCCGCTGCGGTTCAAGGTGTGGGTAGGCGGCCTGGCCTTGATGGGCCTGGTGATCTTCATCGGGGCTGGTTTGGCCCTGCTGTTGCGGCATCATGATGCGGAGATGGTGCTGAGGCAGCTGCGCCTTTCTGAGCGTTTTGAAACGCTGATGCACGAAGCCAACGACATCATCCTGGTGATGAACCCGAACGGCCGCATCCTGGAGGCGAATGCCCGGGCGGCGGAACAGTACGGCTACGCCCTGGCAGAACTTCTGGAGATGAGCGTCCTGGACCTGTGCCCGTCCGAATATGTGGCGGAGTCGCAGAAGACGATCAATCGGGCGCTGGCGGAGGGGTCCGGCCGCTTCGAGACCGTGCACCGCCGGAAGGTTGGGACAACTTTCCCAGCGGAAGTCAGTGCCCGGGTGGTGTCGCTCGGGGGCGATCGGCAGATGATCTGTTTCGTCCAGGACGTCACGGAGCGTCGTGCCCAGGAGCGGGAAATCCAGCGGATGACCCAGCTCTATGCGGCCCTCAGCCAGGTGAACCAGGCCATCGTGTGGTCGCCGGACCGGCAGGCGTTGCTCGACAAGATCTGCGAGGTGCTAGTGGTGTTCGGGCGCTTTAACATGGCCTGGATCGGCTGGAATGAGCCCCTGTCGCAGCGGGTGTCAGTGGCGGCCAGCTACGGCGATGCCAAGGGCTACCTGGACCGGATCTACGTGGAGCGTGGGGATTCCTCATTGGCCCAGGGGCCCGTGGGCCAGGCCATTCGGCAAGCCTGCCCCTGCGTGGTGAACGATTTTCTGGAGGCGACTGGTACCGCGCCGTGGCACGCCGCTGCGGCCGAATCCGGCTACGGATCCGTGGCCGCCTTCCCCATCCAGCAGGGGGGTGTGGTGGTGGGAGCCCTGGCGGTGTACGCCTCCGAGAAGGACTACTTCGGTCCCCAGGAAGCGGCGCTCCTGGTGGAGGCGGCCGGAGATGTCACCTACGCCCTGGATCACCTGCTGGACGAAGAACGGCGGCGTGAGGCCGAGGCCGCCCTGGTGGAAAGCGAGCGTTTCCTGACGGAAGCTCAGGCCGCTGGTGGCATCGGAACCTACACCTGGTTCATCCAAGAGGATCACTGGAAGAGCAGCCTCTTCCTGGATCAGATCTTCGGCATCGGGCCGGACTACCTCCGGAACCTGGAGGGGTGGATGGCGATCGTCGCCCCGGAATCCCGCGACCAGATGCAGGCCTATGTCCTGGGGATCATCGAGCGGCACGAGGTCTTCGACCTGGACTACCCCATCACCCGCATCGCGGATGGGGCGCTGCGCTGGGTTCACGGCCGGGGCGAACTGCGATGGGATGCTGCGGGGCATCCGATCGCCCTGGTGGGCACCATCCAGGACATCACCGAACGCAAGCAGTCCGAAAGAAAACTGAAGATGATCCAGACGGCCCTGGCGCAGTGCCCGCTGTCCATCGTGATCACGGATCCCCTGGGCACCATGGAATACGTCAACCCGGCCTTCACGGCCACCACGGGCTACACCGCTGAAGAAGCTGTGGGCCAGAACCCGCGAATTCTCAAATCGCCGGACACGGAGCCCGAGCTGTACCGGAACATGTGGGAAACCCTGGCCCGGGGCGAAGTCTGGGCCGGCGAGTTCAAAAACCGGAAGAAGGATGGCAGCACCTTTTTTGAGCGAGCCATTCTCGCCCCGGTCCTGGATGAAAATGGGGCCGTCACCAACTACATCGCCATCAAGGAAGACATCACCCTCGCGAAACAGGACAAGGCGGAGCGGCGCGCCCTGGAGGCCCAGCTGCACCAGTCGCAGAAGCTGGAAAGCCTGGGCAGCCTGGCCGGTGGCGTGGCCCATGACATGAACAACGTGCTGGGGGCCATCCTGGGCCTGGCCTCGACCCTGCGGGAGTCGGTGGACCCCTTCGCCCTCGCCGCCAAAAACCTGGACACCATTGTCAACGCCTGCCTGCGGGGTCGGGGCGTAGTCAAGGGCCTGCTCTACTTCGCCCACAAGGACCTGCAGGAGGAAGGCCCCATCGACCTCAATGCCCTGGTGCAGGAGATGAGCGAACTGCTCGGCTACACCACGCTCAAGCGGGTGGAGCTGCGCCTGAACCTGCAGGCCGATCTAGGGCCGGTCCTGGGCGATGCGGGGGCCCTGAGCCATGCCCTCATGAACCTGTGTGTGAACGCCATGGATGCCATGCCCAAGGGCGGCCGCCTGCACATCCAGACCCTCGCCACGCCGGAAGGTGGCGTGGACCTGCGGGTGCGGGATACGGGCGAGGGCATGGCGCCCGAGGTGCTGGCCAAGGCCATGGAACCCTTCTTCACCACCAAGCCCCAGGGCAAGGGCACGGGCCTGGGGCTGGCCATGGTCTACGGCACCATGGTGGCCCACGAAGGCACCTTCACGCTGAGCAGTCAGCTCGGCGAAGGCACCGAGGCCAGCCTGCACTTCCCGGCCAGTCGGGTGGGCCGACCGGCCGCGGCCCCCGAACCTGCCCAGCTGGCC
>JANYLR010000054.1 GCA_025363715.1 Holophagaceae bacterium
AACATGCCGCGCCACGAAGACCAGACCCCCGTCCGTCGAAATCGGAGGCCCGATCTCCACCTGGATTCCACCTACGTCGAAGAGCTTCGGTCGTTTTGTCATCACCCATTGGGTGATACCATGAACCCACTAAGTTCCAACTATGGCGCTGGTTTCAACGAATTTCTTGAACTCGGATGATTAGGTCAGGTAGATAACAGGTATCTTTAGGGCTTCGTTCGTGGGAGTACTCGTGCGCATCGCCTTCCTGGGTCTTGGACACATGGGCCTGCCCATGGCCCGGAACCTCTTGGGATCGCAACACGTACTCACGGTCTACAACCGAACGCCGGGCAAGGCGAAGGCTCTGATCGCCCAAGGTGCCAGGGAAGCCCCATCGGTGGCCGAAGCGGTAAAGGACGCCGAAGTGGCCATCACCATGCTTCAGAGCGATGCGGCCGTGAAGGAGGTCGTCCACGGCCCTGCTGGACTGCTGCAACACCTCCCCCCCAAGGCCATCCATCTCTGCATGAGCACCATCGAGGTCGAGACTTCCGCGGCCTTGGCTGCGGCCCACGCCAAGGCTGGTCAAGGCTATGTGGCAGCCCCGGTCTTCGGTAGGGCCGATTCCGCTGCAACGCGGAACATCTGGTTCGTGGCTGGGGGGCTGGAGCCCCAGGTGAACCGCTGCCGTCCCATCTTTGAGGCCCTTGGGCAGGGTTACACTCGCGTCGGCCCCCACGCAGCCCCGGCCCACGCCCTGAAGCTGAGTGGCAACATGCTCACCATGGCCATGGAATTGGCCGTCTCGGAGATCCTCACCTACGCCAAGCAAGCGAGCCTGCCTCCTGCGGATTTCCTGCGGTTCCTCAATACGGCCGTCTTCCGCTCCCACATGGTGGACCACTATGGGGAGCATTTGGCCCGTCCCTCCTTCGACCCGGCGGACCAAACCCTCGATCTGGCGGCCAATGAGCTGCTGCTACAGAAATCCAGGGACATGGGTGTGGCCATCCCCGTGGAGGACCTGCTCCAGGTTCGCCTCCAGGCGGCGACCGCCCGGGGCTGGGGAGAACAGGATCTCGCCGAGCTGACCCAGGCCTGCCGATCCCAGACCGGGGAGGAAACACCCAAGGCCCCGGATGTAAAGGAGCAACCGCCCAACCCAGCCCCTCCAACGGTCACCCTGCCAGCACCACCGGTAACGAGAAGGGCTGCCAATCCGAAAAAAAACACCCCGCCCAAAGAGAAGAGCCAGCGGGTGGTGCTGCCCCTCGTGGAAGCCGAAATCCCTGCCCCGCCCAAGCCGAGCATCACATCCGGACCCACCGGACCGACTGGGCAAACACCCACCGTTTCTCCCAAATGGTTCCCTGCCATGAACGGCGGTGCCCCTGTCACGCTGGACCTGAACCTGACCAGCCATTTCGAGCTGATCGACGGCCAGGTCTGGGCCTGGTCAAAGGGGCAGCGCTATGAAACAGCCTGGCGCGGCTTTGGCGAGGTCGAGTTGGCCTTCAATCACGTCCTCTTCCTGTTGATCAAGCGCCATCTCCTGTTGAGACCCGAAGCCGTGCTTGACCTCCGTTCCACCTTTGGTGGCGGAGCCAAGGCAAGCGTGGGCAATGACCTGGAGCTCACGGTCAGCCGGGCCGCCGCGCCCCGACTCAAGGAATTGCTTGGGTTCTAAGGTACACAGGCCTTGCCTGGCGTCCGAGGTGAAAAACCCAAGACAATGTGGCCAGCCACACGGAAACGACTAGTACACTCCACTTCTGATGCGTCCACCCGAATCCGCTCACCCACCCTTCGAGAACGAACCCGCCCAGCGTGTTCCAGAATCGCTGGCGCCGGAGCCTTCGGCTGGCCAATCCGCCGATTCCCGGCCATTCACGAAGGCGGACTTGGTGGAGGGGACCGACCTCCTGGTGCTGGTCGTCGAGGATGAACCCCTGACCCGGCTGGCCATCCGCACGGCTCTCGCGAAGGAAGGCTTCCCGGTCATCGAAGTCGAGAGTGGTGAGGAAGCCCTCGTCCACTTCGAACATGTCCCCTCCCCCGACGTGGTGATCCTGGATATCGGCCTGCCAGGCCTCAACGGCTTCGAGGTCTGCCGGAAGATCCGCGAGAAGCGGGGAGACATCGCCATCTTGATGCTCACGTCCCGGTCCGAACCCGAAGACAAGGTCGCCGGGCTCGATCTCGGTGCCGACGACTACATCGTCAAGCCCTTCAACCCCCGGGAACTGGTGGCCCGAGTCCGGGCCGTGCTCCGACGTTCGGCGCAGCGGACTCCTTCCCTTGAACCCCTGGTCTTCGGCGAGCTGCTGCTCGACCTGCATACCCAGAAAGCCTTCAAGAGCGGCGTTGACCTCAACCTTTCACCCCGGGAGTTCGCCCTGCTCGCCGCCCTGCTCCGACATCCCGGCCAGGTCCTATCCCGGGACCAATTGGGAAAGGAAGTCTGGGGCGAGATCCGGATCGGAAGCGCCAGGGCCCTGGATGTGTTCGTGTGCAAGCTCCGCGACAAGATCGAGGATGATCCTTCCTGTCCAAAGTGCATCAAGACCGTCCGGGGCGCGGGCTACGTCTGCGGCTGAAGGTCCCCCTTCATTTGATGAAGACCACCCCTGTTCGAAAGGGGGACAGGCTCGCCGCTGGTCTGGGCACTCCTCTGCGCCTGAGATTCCCGGTCCAATTGATTCTATTTTAGTGTTTAATGAAGCCTGAGGCCGCCATGCTCGATGCCCCATCCCCAACCCGGCGCGCCATCGAGCGGTTACCGGCGCATTTGCGGCGCTACGTGGTGGACCAGGACCACGGGGCCTACTCGCCCAGGGACCATGCGGTGTGGCGGCATATCCTGAACCGGCTTGCGGAACGGCTGAAGGAAACGGCCCATGAGAGCTACTTGTCCGGCTTGGCAGCTACGGGCATCGGGCTGGAACGCATCCCCAGCCTGGACGAAATGAATGAAAAGCTGGAGGCCCTGGGCTGGTCTGCTGTAGGCGTGCGGGGCTTCATCCCCCCCGCCGTGTTCACAGAACTGCAATCCCTGGGGGTTCTGGCCATCGCCGCGGACATTCGCAGCCACGAGCACATCGAGTACACGCCGGCCCCGGACATCGTCCACGAAAGCGCCGGGCACGCACCCATCCTGGCGGACCGGCGCTACGCGGAGTATCTGAAACGCTGCGGAGAGACAGGCTTCCGGGCCATCGCCTCCGTGGAGGATCAGGCGGTCTACGAGGCCATCCGCAACCTCAGTGTGGTGAAGGAAGATCCCGCCGCCAGCCCCGATGAGCTCCGATTGGCCGAGGAGCGCCTGCGGGCCGCCTCGGCCAGCCGCCGCTACGTGAGCGAAAGCACCAAGGCCAGTCGACTATATTGGTGGACCGCAGAGTACGGGCTGGTGGGCGAGTTGGCCAACCCGAAACTCTACGGCGCCGGACTCCTCAGCAGCCTGGGCGAGGCCACGCACTGCCTGCAACCGGACGTAAAAAAGATGCCCCTCGGACTGGTCTGCGCGGACACGGAGTACGACATCACGCGGATGCAGCCCCAGCTCTTCGTGGCCCGGGATTTCGATCACCTCTTCGAAGTGCTGGAGGCCTTCGAAGCCACCTTGGGCTGGCGGCGGGGCGGCGACCATGGGCTGGAGGAGGCTCTCCGTGCCCGCACGGTGAATCACCTGGCTCTGGAGGAAGGGCTCGAACTCACGGGCAAGGTGGTGGCCCGCATCCCTGCCCGGGGCCCCTTGGCACCGGGCCTGGCCACAGCCCTGGTACGAGTGGAGGGGCCCGTCCAGATCTCGCGCCATGGGCAGTCCCTGGAGCGTCCCTGGCCCGGAGAGGCCCTGGTGGCCTTCGGGCACGGCCACTTGCCCCAGCGGGGCGCCTTCAGCCTGGACCTGCCCTCGGGCCTCTTCCTCACAGGGTTCCGGGTAGGAGAACACGAGGTCATCAACCTGCGGGGGCACCAGGATGGACGCCCCCTCGACCTGCCCAGCTGGGCCCTCCTGTTCCTCAGCGCGGATCTGCCTTCGGTGGCGGGGGGTCCGGCTGACCCCGGCGCCTGGGACGCCTGGTTTGGCGATCACTCTGCCCTGGCCGAAGGCGAGGCCGAGGCCCAGGCCCGGAACCGGAAGGCCTTGGCCCTGTCGGGCGAGGTGGCCGCACTTTATGTAGAGGCCAGGACCCTGCGGGAGCGCGGTCCCATCGATGCAAACCGCCTGCGTGTGCTGAAGGCAAAGGCGGTAGACCATCCGGCCGAGTGGCTCCTGCAGGCCGAAGTGGCGGAACTGGAGGCGAAGGAATGAGCTGGATCGAGCACGAGGGCAAGCTGGTGCGGACCTTCCAGACGCCAGACTTCCTGACGGCCTACAACCTGGTCAGCGCCGTGGTGAGCCCGGCCGAAGGACTGCACCACCATCCGGATATCGCTTTCGGTTGGGGCTACGTGCGAATCTCCCTCACCACCCATGACGCGGGCGGCATCACAGAGCTGGATCATCGGCTGGCTGAGGCCATTGACATAGCCGTTAAACCTTTTGATCTATGATATTTGCAATTTTTCGACCTATTCATCCACTGGAAGGTCCGCTATTCTGGAATGTCCATCGAGGAGTCCCTTGCCGAAGCCGCCCAACCCCCTCCGTCGTTCAATCCTTCCTCCTCTTGCGACCTCCCTTCTGATGGGCATCGGCTTGGCCGCTCTGGCCACCGGCTGTAGGCCAGACCAGGTGTCCCACTACCGCGTGCCCAAAGAGGCCGTCGCCTCTCACCCGGACCATCCCGGTCATGCGGAAGAAGGCATGGGTTCCCAGGCGATGCCTCCCAGTGCGAACGCCGACCCTGGCATGCCTCCTCCGCCCACCCCCAAGGGCGCCATCAAGTGGTCCCTGCCCAAGGGCTGGAGTGAAGCCGCGGGCGGCGGCACCATGCGCTTCGCCACGTTCAAGGCCCCCTATGCCGGCAAGCTGGAAGCCACCGTGGTGGTCCTGCCCGGTCCGGCGGGCGGCGAGCTGGCCAACGTGAACCGCTGGCGGGGACAGATCGGCCTGCCGGCCATGGATGAGGCCAGCCTGGCCAAGTCCCGTGCGGTGCTCAAGACCAAGGCCGGCGCCTTGAACGTCTATGACTTCACCAGCGAGGGCCAAGCCAAGAGCCGCCTGGTGGCGGGCTACATCAGCACCCCGGATGGCAATACCTGGTTCCTGAAGATGACCGGGGACGCAGATCCGGTTGGCAAGGCCAAGCCCGATTTCATGACCATCCTGGGGAGTGTTCGCCTTGATTAAGACCTACGCCTTGCGGATCTGGAAGTACACGAGGTCCCTCCAGCTGACGATCATCCTGCTCGCCCTCCTCATGTGCCTGGTGTTGTTCTGCACCTTGGCCCAGGTGGAGATGGGCACCCAGGGTGCCGTGAACGCCTACATGCGCAGCTTCATCGTGTGGCGCCAGCCACTGCTCATGTCGCTACCCTTCCCGGGCGGCGCCCTGGTGGGGCTGCTCCTCACCATCAACCTCACGGGTCGGACGCTCGAACTGCAGCGGACCTGGGCCAAGGCCGGCATGTGGCTCGTTCACTCGGGCCTGGTGATCCTTTTCGCCGGTGAGTTCGTGGCCGGGATGATGCAGGTGGACACCAACCTGTCCATCGAGGTGGGCCAGACCGTCAACTACGTGCAGAGCTACAAGAACATGGAACTGGCCGTCATCGATGTGACCGATCCCACCTGGGATGAAGTCTATTCGGTGCCAGACAACCTGCTGGCCAAGGGCGGCACCGTAGCCATTCCAGGCACCCCCCTCTCCCTGAATGTGAAGCGCTATTTCGCGAACGCCCAGCTGACCACTCTGGCCCCCGGCGCACCGCCCTCCCTGGCCACCGCCGGGGTCGGCACCGGGGTGTCCGTGGTCGAGCAGCCGGTGGTATCCGCCGATAACGAAATGAATCAGGCCTCGGCCTTTGTGGAACCGGTGGCGGGCGGACGCAGCTATGGCGTCTGGCTCACCTCGGTGGCTCTGGGCGCCCCCCAATCGTTCACTCACGAGGGTCGCACCTACCTCCTCTCCATGCGCCTGCTGCGCCAGTACCTGCCCTATGCGTTCACCCTGAAGCAGTTCCGGCACGATGTGTACCCGGGCACCAGCATCCCCAAGAACTTCTCCAGCCTGGTCCAGGTCATGAACCCATCCCGGAATGAATCCCGCGAGGTACTCATCTACATGAACCAGCCCTTGCGGTACGAGGGCAAGACCTTCTACCAGGCGAGCTTTGGCAAGAATGACACCCTGTCCGTCCTTTCCGTGGTTGAAAATCCCGGCTGGCTTCTCCCGTATGTGTCCTGCGTGCTGGTCTCCCTTGGCCTGCTCGTGCACTTCGCCATCGTCCTTCGGCGCTCGCTCAAGCGCCGCCAGGACCAGAAGGAGGGCTGAACATGACCTTCATCAATAAGTACGTTGCCTGGGGAGCCGGCGTCCTGGCCCTGCTGGTCGCGCTCATCTTCGCCCTGCCCGGCGGCAAGGCCCGCGGCTTCGATGCCAGCGGCTTTGGCACCCTGCCCATTCTTGAAGGCGGCCGCGTGAAGCCGCTCGATTCCCTGGCCCGCAATTCCCTGCTACTGATCCACAGCCGCCAGGGCTTCCGCCACGAGGGTCGCATGGTGGGTCCGGACGAGTGGATGCTCGACGTGCTGTTCCGCCCCCAGGTGGCTGACCAGCAGCCGATCTTCGTGATCGACGATCCCGAAGTCATCAGCCTCATCGGCGCCAAGCAGACCAAGAACCGCAACTACTTCAGCTTTGCGGATCTCTCCACCCATCTCGACGAGATTCAGAAGCAGGCGGCCTCCGCCCAGCCCATCGCGGCCCAGAAGCGCACGCGCTTCCAGAGTGCCATCGTGAACCTCTTCGACCGCGTCTACCTCTACTATAGGCTGCGGAACACCCTGCAACTCGCCGGGTCACCGGGCCTCGGCTGGGAGCTTCAGTCCCTCGGGACTTCGGATGCCAACCTTCGCCACCAGGATCTCACTCAGCTGGCCCATTTCCGCATGCTGCCGCCCCCTGTGGGAGCCAGCCCCGAGGCTTGGCAGAGCGTCGGCCAGGCCCTCAGCGCGGGGCAGACCGGCGGCCCCCTGCACCCTGGCCTGGTCCCCCTCGCCAAGATGAACGCCGCCTATGTGACGAACGACTCTGCCAGCTTCAACCAGGCCCTTGCCGAGATGGACAGCGTGGTGTCCACCCTCAAGCCCGATGCCCTCGGCCAGGCCGGAAGGGAGCTTGTCTTCAATCGCGCCCAGCCCTTCTTCGTGGGCCTTTCCATCTACTTCATCGCGTTCATGGTGCTCTGCTTCTCATGGATCTATAAGCCCGAGTTGCTGCGCCCCACCGCCTATGCCCTGCTCTGCTCCGGTGCCATCGTCCACACCCTGGGACTGGCCGCCCGCATCATCCTCCAGGGCCGGCCCCCGGTCACGAACCTCTACTCCTCCGCCGTTTTCGTGGGCTGGGGCGCGGTGATCCTGGGCCTCATCATCGAGCGGATGTACCGCAAGGGCTTCGGCACCGCCGTGGCCGCCGCCGCCGGTTTCGCCTCCCTGATCGTGGCCCAGAACCTGGGCACCGATGGCGACACCATGGAGATGATGCGCGCCGTGCTGGATTCCAACTTCTGGTTGGCCACCCACGTGGTCACCATCACCATCGGCTATTCCGGCACCTTCCTCGCCGGCTCCATCGCCATCGCCTACGCCCTCAAGAAGCACATCGCCCCCAAGGTGGACGTGGAGACCGACAAGGCCCTCGTGGACATGGCCTACGGCATCATCTGCTTCGCCCTGTTCTTCAGCTTCGTAGGCACCGTGCTGGGAGGCATCTGGGCCGATCAGTCCTGGGGCCGATTCTGGGGCTGGGACCCGAAGGAGAACGGCGCCCTGCTGATCGTGCTGTGGAACGCCATCATCCTCCATGCCCGTATGGCCGGCTATGTCCGGGAACGCGGGACCATGGTGATGGCCATCTTCGGCAACATCATCACCGCGCTTTCCTGGTTCGGCGTGAACATGCTTGGCGTGGGTCTGCACTCCTACGGCTTCATGGACAAGGCCTTCGTGGCCCTCAGCACGTTCTGTGCGAGCCAGTTCATCTTCATGCTCGTCTGTTGGGCTCCGGCTCGGTTCTGGGAGCAGAAGCCACATTCAAAGGCGTAGTCTCCCCATTACCGCGAAATGGCCCCCGGAAACCGGGGGCCATTTCGCAGTAATGAAAAGGTCATTTGAGATCACTTCACCTTGCGGGTGACCGCTTCCAGATAGGTGGTGAAGGCTTCGGGCTTCCCGGGTGGCGCGAACTCGAACCGCACCGTGACGACGCCTTCGGCTTTCCTCAGGTAGGTCAGGCGGAAGCGGGGGCCTGGGCCCGGCTCGCTGGTGAATGCGACGCCCTCTGGTACGGCGGCCACAAGGTAGCGGATGACGTGGTTCTCGTTGTCCAAGTAGAGGGCCTTCAACTGCCCGCCTTCGGCGAACATGGTCATCTGATCCTCATGATGGAAGGCAGGCTTCCCGCTCGTCGGCGCCGAGTCTGCATGAGCGTGGCGCACCAGGACCTTGTCCTCCAGGTCGAAGCGGAAGGTCGCGATGCCTGTGGACTGGCCGGGCTTGCCATTTCCTTCGCCCTGCCACTCACCCACCAGGAACCTCACGGCAGCGAAAAGATCTGCCTGCGGCGTGGCGGGCTGGGACCACAATGGAGCGGCGAGAATCAGAGCGAGAAGGGAGGTGCGCATGAAGACTCCAGGGTTGAATCGAATCACCGTATAAGACCGAGCCATTTCCAGTAGGTGAACACAACTCCGGTCATGAACACCGCGGCCAGCACACTCATGACGGCGCCGGTCTTCATCAGCTCCTTGGTGGTGACATGCCCGGTGCCCATGGCCACGGCATTGGGCATGTTGCTCACGGGCAGCAGGTACTGGTGCTGCATGTTCATGCCGAGGATGAGGGCGAAGCCCAGCGGGTTCGCACCGATGGTCACGGCATGGGCGATGATGATCGGCGTCAGGGCCGTGGTCTTGGGTCCGCCGCCGGTGAAGAAGATCTGCAGGCCCGTGATGAACCAGATAAGGATCACCATCTGGACCGCCTGGGGCATGGTCACGATGGGGGCCAGCATGGTCCCCGCCAGCCACTTCGCCGCGCCGGAGCTGGCCAGGGCCGAGCCCATGGACAGGCCCGCGCCGTAGAGCACGAAGACATTCCAGGGCACCTTCTGCTGGGCTTCCTTCCAGGTCATGACCCCCCGACTGGGCCAGAGCAGCAGGATCACGGAGAGCAGGCCGATGATCACCACGTTGATCTTGTGGAAGGAATCCGTGGCCCAGAGCACCAGGGTGAGCAGGAACACCGCCAGGGTGTAGGCCTCCATGCCGCTGAACTTGCCCAGGGCGGCCAGCTCGCCGCGGATGAAGTCCTGGCCCTTGCCCAAGTCCTTGAACTCGGGTGGCCACATCAGCTGGATCACATAGACCGACACGAAGGCGAGGAGGAAGGCGGGCGGGGCTCCCACCTTGAGCCACTGGGACCAGGAGATGGTGGTCTTGGTGGCCGTCTGGATCAGGCCCGCGGTGATGGGGTTTCCCACATGGGCTGTGAGGACGCCGATGCTCATCATGGTGCCGCTCATGGCCACGATGAAGAGCAGCGCCTTGACGATGTTGCTCTCGCCGGGCTTGGTGCCGAAGGCCTGGCCCACACCCAGGATGATGGGGAGCATCAGCAGGGTCCGCGCGGTGATGGAGGGCACCAGGAAGCTCAGGACCGCCATGACGAGCGCCACGGCCCAGTAGACCTTGATGGCCGAGCCGCCCGCCGCGTTCACGAGGAAGAGGGCGATGCGCTTGGACAGGCCCGATTTCTCCATGCAGGCCGCCATGATGAAGCCGATGACGATGAGCCACAGCGCCGTGTTGGAGTAGCCCGCGAAAGATCCCGCCAGGTCAGTAGCCTTCAGGGCCGCCAGTAGGAACACGATGACCAAGGCGCTCAGCGCGTCATCCAGGGCCTGGGTGACCCAGATGATGATGGCGAAGACCGCGATGGCCAGGGAAGCCTTGGCGGCTGGTTTCAGCGCCACCGAGGTGGGCATGAGCCACATGATTCCCGCCAGACAGGCGAAAGCCATCACCAGATAGATCCACTTCTTCCCGCCCATGGTCCCCATCCTTTGTGAAATCGTTCAGTCCCTTGTCGGATTCAGTCCAGGCGCGTGGTTCCCATCAGGTTCCCGGGATCCAGCAGCTGCTTGAGCGCGTGGTTCACGGCCTTCACGGATTCCGGCGTGTAGGCATCGTAGAAGCGCTGGTTGTGGGGGCCAACGCCGTGCTCGGCGCTGTAGCTGCCTTCGAAACCCTTCACGGCCAGTTCGTAGATGCGGGCCTGGAGCACCGGCACCAGCTCCGCGGTGGGCACGGGCGCCGCCGCCTCGTCCCAGACCAGGTTCAGGTGGGTGCCGCCATCCCCCCAGTGACCGAAATCGCAGGCCCGGACGAAGGGATAGTCCTGGGCGAGCAGTTCCACCGCGGCTGTGGTAAAGGCGGCCATGCGGCTCCGGGGCACGCTGATATCGAAGGCCAGCACCTTGCCCTCGTTGCGCAGGCCCTCGCTGATGTGGTGGCGGATGGCCCAGAAGTCCTCGGGCTTCCCCATGAAGACGTCCGTGATGCCTTCCCCGGCCTCGCCTTCGAGGAAGGCACCCAGGCGCTCTTCGAGCACCTCAGGCAGGTCCAGAGCCTCAATTGGCAGTGTGGAGGAGAGCTCCACCAGGGCCGTGTAGGCAGGGGGCTGGCTGGTGCCGTAGGGATTACGGATATCGGGGTGGTGCGCGAAGACCGGGATGATGGCGTTGGCGCTGATGACCTCGTAGGCGGTGAACACATCCGCCAGGTCCCGCTCCAGGGCCTGCAGCAGCGCCAGGGCCGCTTCTCCGGAAGCGCAGCCCACCAGGGCCGTGGCCTGTTGCCTGGGCACCGGCACCACCTGCAGCACCGCGCCGGTAACCACGCCAAGAACGCCGCTGGTGCCCACGAAGAGCTGCTTCAGGTCCAGGCCGGTGTTGTTCTTCCGCAGGTGGTTCAGGGCGTCGACCACGGTGCCATCGGCCAGCACCACCTCTACGCCCTGCAGGTTGTGGCGCACATCACCGTACTTCAGCAGGCGGGTGCCGCCGGTGTTCGTGACGATCATGCCGCCGATGGTGGGATCCGCCCCGAGATCGATGGGAAACATGAGGCCCTGGGCCACGAGGGCCTCGTTCAATGAACTCAGCAGGACGCCGCCGTCCACCACGGCCGTGCGGTTGATGGGATCAATCTCCAGACGCTTGTTCAGCCGTTCCAGACTCAGCACCAGCATCTCGCCGCTGGCATCGGGGTTGGAGGCGCCCACCAGGCCCGTGTTGGCCCCCTGGGGCATCACCCGGAGGCCCTGGGCATGGCAGTAGGCCATGAGCTTCGACACCTCGGCCGTGGTGCCAGGACGGACCGCCAGCAGGGCCTTGCCCTTGCCGTACCTCCAGCCCGATTCGTAGCGGACCAGGTCCTCCGCCTCCGTCAGGACGGCATCGCTGCCAAGCATGGCGCGCAAGTCGGCGGCGATTCGGACGGCGTCAGGCATGAGAGTCCTCCGTGTGGTTCGACCAGGCGCCCACCAGCGCCTCAAAGCGTTCTCCCCGCTGCTCGAAGTTGTCGAATTGATCGAAACTGGCGCAGGCGGGGCTGAGCAGCACCTGATCGCCGGGCTGCGCCAGGGCGAGGGCGATCCGCACGGCCTCGTCGAAGGCGGGCACCGCCTCATGGGGCAGGTCACCGAGGTCCCGCATGAGCTGAGGAATGGCCTCGCCCAGGAACACCAGGCGCCGGAGCTTGCCGGCCAGGGCGGCCCGCAGGGGCCCATAGCTGGTGCCCTTGTCAGTGCCGCCGAGCAGCACCACCAGGGGCCCCGGAAGGGCCTGGATGGCCGTCAGCGTGGCGTCCACATTGGTCCCCTTGGAATCGTTGTAGGCCTTCACGCCACCCCTTTCACCACAGAAGGCGAGGCGGTGGGCCAACCCCGGATAGCTGCGGAGCCCCTGACGGAGGCCCAGGAGAGAGGCGCCCGCGTGCTTCGCCAGCAGGCTGGCGGCCAGGGCGTTCTCCACATTGTGATCGCCGGGGATGCGCAGTTCCGAACGGTTCAGCAGCACCTCACCATGGAGGCGAAGGTCGCCCCGTCCATCGCACCAGGCCTCGCATTTCCGCCAGCCGAACCGGGCCGTCCCGCCGCTCCCGGGGGCGTCCTGCCACCACTCGGGGTGGGCCTCGGGCACCACTCGGAGATCCTGGGATGTTTGCCGTTCGAAGATCCGGAGCTTGGTGTCCCGGTAGGCGTCCATGGTGCCGTGCCGGGCCAGGTGGTCCGGGGTCAGATTCAGGAAGGCGGCGCCTTCCGCATGGAACGCCAGAATGGATTCGAGCTGGTAGCTGCTTAGCTCCACCACGAAGACGGTACCGGGACCCGCCGACTGGACCGCCTCGATCATGGGGGTGCCCAGGTTGCCACAGGCCACCGCAGCGAGCCCGGCGGCCCTCAGCAGATGGGCCACCAGATCCGTGGTGGTGCTCTTGCCATTGGTGCCCGTGACCGCCAGTACCTGGCTGCCATGGTTCTGCTGGCGAAGCCAACGATGGGCCAGTTCGACCTCACCCATCACCGGAATCCCGCGGGCGATGGCCTCGGCGATGAAGGGCGCCTGTCGCGGAATGCCCGGGCTGACGACCAGGCCATCACAGGCCTCGAGTAGTACGAAAGGATGATCTCCCCATACACCTGGAATACCAACGCTGGCCAATTCCAGTTCCAGGGCGGGACCGGGATCGGGCCGCCGGTCCGTCAGCACGACGCTCTGCCCGTGGGCCGCGAGGAACCGCGCCGCTGCGAGTCCCGACCGTCCTGCCCCCATGACCACGGTGCGCATGCCGCCTCCCTCTTCAGACTAGAGGGCCATGACCATTATTGGAATGCCTCGACTCACGGGGACTTCTTCGGACCGCCACGCTAGACTGTCGGGAGAACCCTTGTCGGAGTGTGGGGTGGACGTGACCAAGGGCATTCTGGAGCACATGCTGAACGGCGAGGGCATCATCGTGCCCCACGTGCAGCCCATGTACCGGCTGAGCGACAACCGCCTCATGGCCCTGGAGTACCTGGCCCGGTACCTGGATGCGGATAACCGCGCCCATCCCGTGGGAACGCTCCTGCAGGATCCGGCCCTCCCTCCGGAGGACCGGCTCATCCTGGATCTGAAATTCCTCGAATCGACCTTTCAGACCCTTGCCCGCACCGGCGACGCGAACCATCTGCACTTCGTGAACCTGGAGCCGGTGAGCCTGGAGGCGCCCGGCTTCTGGGAGAGCATGCCCCGCTGGCTCGAGTCCCTGCCCTTCGGCCCGGACAATGTCGTGATGGAGTTCACGGAATCCCAGGGCGTGCATGACCTGTTGGCCCTCCAGGGCTACGCCAACCGCCTGCGGGACATGGGTCTGCAAGTGGCCGTGGACGACCTGGGCGCCGGCGTGGCCAGCCTCACCCACATGGCGCGGCTGGCCCCGGATTTCATCAAGGCCGATCGCAGCCTGGTGGAGCAGGTCCACCGCCGACCCTACCAGGCCGCCCTCCTGAACGCGCTTTCCCATTTCGCCCAGCGCATGCGCATCGGCTTCATCGCTGAAGGCATCGAAACCCTCGAGGAACTCGAGGCCGTCATGGACGCCGACGTGCCCTGGGGCCAGGGCTTCATCCTGGGCCAGCCCTGGCCCACCCGGCCGAAACCCATCACGGTGCCTATCGCAGTTTTAGAGAGCTGAGCGCCAGGATCGAACAGATGATGGCCGTAATCCACATGCGGATGACGACCTTGGTCTCCTGCAGTCCCCCCAGCTCCAGGTGATGGTGGAAGGGCGCCATCCGGAAGATGCGCTTCCCGCCCCGCAGCTTGAAGCTGCCCACCTGCAGGATCACACTCACGGCCTCCAGCACGAAGAGGCCGCCCGCGATGACCAGGAGCACCTCCTGCTTGATGACCACGGCGACCGTGCCCAGGGCCCCGCCCAGGCCCAGCGAACCGGTATCGCCCATGAAGATCTCCGCCGGATGGGCGTTGTACCAGAGGAAACCCAGGCAGGCCCCGGCCATGGCCCCCATGAAGACGGAGAGCTCGGCGCCGCCGGGCACGTAGGGCACCACCAGGTAGGCCGCGATCTTCGAGTGGCCCACGGCGTAGGCCAGGATCGCGTAGGTGATCGACACGATGAGCGTACCGCCGGTGGCCAGGCCATCCAGGCCATCGGTGAGGTTCACTGCGTTGCTGGTACCCACCATCACCAGCCAGATCCAGGGGATCAGGAACATCCCGACATCCGGGCGGAAGTTCTTGAAGAAGGGCACCGACAGCTTGCTGGTGGCCGCGCCACGCAAGCCGAAGTGCAAGATGAGCCAGGCCACGAACAGCGAGATGGCCGTCAGCAGGGCCATCTTCTGCCAACTGCTGAGCCCGAGGTTCTGCTTCTTGAGGAGCTTTTGCGCATCGTCGAAGGCCCCCACGGTGCCGAAGCCGAGCAGCGCCATGAGGGCCACCCAAATGGCGCCGCTCTTGAGATCGCACCAGAGCAGCGTGGATACGGTGATCACCAGCAGGATGAGAATGCCGCCCATGGTGGGGGTGCCTGCCTTCTTCTGGTGGTTCTCGGGGCCCACGTCCCGGATATGCTGGCCCATCTTGAGGGCGGTCAGGGTGCGGATCACCCAGGGTCCGAGCAGCAGGCTCAGCACCATGGCCGTGGCCGCGGCCATGGCCGTGCGGAAGGTGACATAGCGGAAGACCGAGAAGCCCGGAACCACGTCGCGGAAAGGATAGAGGAGCCAAGGCAGCATGAAGATCCGTTCAATGGCCCGAAGATCGAGGATGGGGGACTGAGGACTGAGGACTGGGGGCTGAGGACTGCAAGAACCAATCAACGACGCGCTCGGCGCGCCAGTACCGGCTGCCCTTCACCAGGATACGGGCACCGGCAGGAATTGCGGAGAGGCCCGCCGCATCGTCACGCAGGGCCTTGAAATTGGGGAAGGCCGCGGAGCGCAGACCGAAGCCTTCGGCATAGTCTGAAGCGAAGTCACCAAAGACCCAGAGCCGGGACAGGCCCAGCTTCTTCAGCGCGGCACCGGTCTCCCGATGGATCCTGGACGCCTCAGCCCCCAGCTCCCGCATGGAGCCCAGCACGGCGATGGCCTCGCCACCGGGAAGCTGCAACAGGGCCCCGGCACAGGCCAGGATGGAGTCGGGACTGGCATTGTAGGTCTCGTCCAGCAGGCAGCCGTCCCCAGATAGTCTATGCAGCCGGCCGCGACCGGATTCCGGGACCACGGTGCCCAGCCCCAGGGCCACCCGCTCCGGCGCAAAGCCGAGCCGGATGGCCAGCGCCGCGGCCAGGGCCGCGTTCCGCACCTGATGCTCGCCTGGCAGCTGGAGCCGCATCGGGACCGTCCCTGCGGGAGTTCGCAGCCGAAAGGCCCCGCCCGCCGCGCCCAGGGATTCGATCGCCTCCCAACCGAAGGCTTCGCCCTCTCCGATCGGCAGCGCCTCCGCATGGCGGGCCCAGGGCTGCTCAGCGATCCAGCGGCACCAGGGATCCGTGGCCAGGTGGGCCCAGATCCCCCCGCGGTTCAACCCCGCCACCAGCTCGCCCTTGGCAAGGGCGATGCCACGCTGGCCCTCGTGGAAGTTCTCCATGTGAGCCGTGCCCACCAGGGTGATCAGGCCCGCGTCCAGAGGGGCGATCTCCGTGAGTCGCTGGATCTCGCCGGGGGTGCTCATGCCCATCTCCAGGACGGCCGCGCCGAGCCCCTCCGGCAAGGTGGCCAGGGCTTCGGGCAGACCCAGCGTGTTGTTGCGGTTGCCGGGGGTCTTCCAGCCGCCCACGGCGGCGGCCAGCAGCTCCTTGGTGCTGGTCTTGCCCACGCTCCCCGTGATGCCGAACACGGTCTTTGGCCGCACGGCATTGAGCCGGGCTTGGCCCCAGCGCTGGAGGGCCACCAGGGTATCGGGCACCACGAGCTGGGGACAGTCCGTGTCCAGCGGGTGATCCACCAGCAGGACCGTGGCCCCCTTCTCCACGGCCTGGAGGGCGAATTCGTGGCCATCCCGCTCAGCCCGCAGGGCCACGAAGCAGGCCCCGGGCTGGAGGGTCCGGGTATCCATGGAGAGCGAACCAGGCACCACGGAACCGTCTCCGAGGATCTCGCCCCCCACCTGGGAGGCGGCCTGGTGCAGGGACCAGAGGCTCATACCCTCTCCTTCGCGGAAGCCCGCTGCAGCCGGTCCCGGACGGCCAGCCAGGCTTCGCCCTCTGGTGGCCGTTCCATGACGATCCTGGCGAAACCGGCATCGTCCAGCTCGTGCAGCAGAGCGTAGAGACGTGTCCCTACCACTTCTGCATCCAGGGGAAGCAGGACCCCGCGCACACCGATGGGCAGCGCCGGAAGGGTGCCAAACCCCACATAGGCCACGGTTCCGGAGGTTGCAGACAGTCCCTTGCCGCGGTCCACCAGTTCCAGGCGTGCCTGGGGCGAATAATGGCGCTCGGCCATGCCTGGCGCATCTTGTCTTTGTCCGGCTTCGACCACACCTTCCCAAGTCTCCAAGTCGCCGATGGTCCGGGCGAGTTCCGCCGGCGTGATGGGCCCGGGACGAAGGATCCGGGGCCGCGCACCACTCAGATCGAGGATGGTGGACTCCAGCCCGGCCTCCGTCGCACCGCCATCCAACACCAGGTCCACGGCCTGGCCCAGGCTCGAGACCACATGCAGGGCCAAGCTGGGGGATAGGTGCTGGCTGCGGTTGGCGCTGGGCGCGGCCAGCGGTCGCCCCACGGCGCGGATGAGGGCCAGGGCCACAGGATGGGCTGGGCAGCGCAGGGCCACGGTCGGACCGCCGGCGCGAACGATGGAGGGCACAGCCTCCGAAGCCGGCAGCACCAGGGTGAGCGGTCCGGGCCAATACCGTTCCGCCAGGAGCCGCGCCGTCTCAGGCCACTCCGACACCAGGGCCTGGGCCCCCGCCACATCGGCCACATGCAGGATCACCGGGTTCGTGGCGGGTCGGCCCTTGGCTGAGTAGATGCGGGCCACGGCCTCGGGATTCAATCCGTCCGCCCCCAGGCCGTAGACCGTCTCTGTGGGAAAGGCCACCAGGCCACCCGCCACGAGGATGGCAGCCGCCTCGAGGATGGTCCGGTCGTCCGGTCCTGATACCTTGAGCAGGCGCGTCACCTGGGGCCCCTGAAAAGCGGAACACAGAGGACACAGAAAACCACAGAGGACACAGAGAAAGGCAGGGGCGTCCGCTTCGAAAGCACGGGCTGCATCCCGGGGGCGCCTTTTCCGCGTCCCAAAAGCGCGGCCCAGGCGCCCCCGGGATCACTTCCGGCCATGCCGGAAGCCGCCTTCGGCGGGCCCGTGCGGTGAGCGCCACGACCCCTTCCGCGTTCTCCGCGAGGTCTCGTGTCTTCTGTGACCAGTGGAGGCATTTGGGAATGGCCAGGGGTCAGGTTTGGGACCACCACATGGCAGTTCTCTGTGTCCTCTGTGGTTTTCTGTGCCCTCTGTGTTCCAGCTATTTCTTCATTATTTAAAGCACCTGAAAAACGATTTTTTGATCCACCGATGAACACCGATGAACACCGATTAATACAGGACCAGGCCTCTGTCTCGAATGGCCGAAAGGCGAAGAGACTCATGCCTCCCCCTTTGATTGATTGACGAGCACGGCTTCCACGGCGCTGCGGTCGCTGTAGGGGTACTTCACGCCGTGGATTTCCTGATAAGGCTCATGGCCCTTCCCCGCCAGCAGCAAGAGATCGCCGGGGCGGCAGTCGGCAAGGGCCTGGCGCACAGATTCGCGGCGGTCGGCGTTACGGTGGTAGCGATTCCCATCCGCACGGAGCGGCTCCGGAATGCCCGGTGCGGCATCGTCCAGGATGCGTTCGGGATCTTCCGTCCGGGGATTATCACTGGTGTGCCAGAGCACGTCCGCGCCGGCCCCCACGGCCGCGGCCATGAGGGGCCGTTTGGTGCGATCCCGGTCGCCGCCACAGCCGAACAGCACGTGCAGTCGGCCCCCGGTTGGCAGCAGCCGCCGCCCCTCGGCCAGCAGCTTCTCCAGGGCATCCGGCGTGTGGGCGTAGTCCACCATCACGCCGAAGGGCTGGCCGCAATCCACCCGCTCCAGGCGGCCGGGAGCGCCCGTCACCCTTGGCACCGCGGGCAGCAGGCGGTTCAGGTCGAACCCTGCCTCGGCGCAGGCCGCCAAGGCCGCCAGCAGGTTGTAGGCGTTAAAGCGGCCCAGCAGCGGGCTCTCGATGTCGAAGTCACCCTGGAGTCCCCGCAGCCGGAACCGGGTGCCCGTGGGGCCCAGCTCCAGCTCCGTGGCCCGGTAGTCGGCCTCACGGTCAATGGCATAGCCCCAGCATCGGCCCCCCTCGAGCAGCCGGCGGCCATAGGGATCATCCACGTTCACCAGGAAGCGCTCGCTCTGGAGCTTCAGGCGGGCCTTGGCCAGGAAGTAGTCCTCCAGGGTGCCGTGGTAGTCGAGGTGGTCCTGGGTGAGGTTGGTGAACACGCCCACCTTGAACCGCGCGCCGTGGACCCGACCCAGGCAGAGGGCATGGCTGCTCACCTCCACCGCCGAGGCGACATCGCCGACCTCCAGGCTGCGCCGCAGCCAGCGGTAGAAGGCCGGGCTTTCGGGCGTGGTGCGAACGGCCTCTTCTTCCACCTCACCCGCCGCGTTCAGCACCGTACCCACCATGCCACAACCGATACCCGCGCCCCGCAGGAGCTGCCGGATGAGGGTGGTGGTGGTGGTCTTGCCGTTGGTGCCGGTCACGCCGATGACCGCGATCCGCTCGTCTGGCGTGCCGTGCAGCCGGCGGGCCATCTCGGCCATGCGCAGCCTTGGATCCGCCAGGAAGGTGCAGGCCGCGACTTGCTCTGGCGTGTTCACGCCAGAGTTAGAAATGACTGCAATGGCGCCTTGGGCGAGGGCCTGGGGTACGAACGAATCCCCGTCCGCCTTCTCGCCCTTCAGGGCCAGGAAGGCCCAGCCAGGCTGCACTTCCCGGCTGTCGCTGGTGAGGTCCAGCACCTCGACATCCGGTCCTGAGTTCCGGATGGCGATGCCGTCGATCAGAGAGTCGAGGTTCATGGCATGCCCGCCTTGATCTTCACCACGGCGCCGGGCTCCAGGGGCGCGCCGGGCTCGGGCGTCTGGCCCAGCACCCGCGTGGCTGTGGTACCTGGCGTCGCTTCCACCTTTGGATGGCCGCCCACCAGCACGACGCGGTGGATGGCGGCCTTGAGGCTGAGGCCCTTGAGTTCGGGGACCCGGCCCCGCTCCACGTGCACGGTGGCCTCGTCCGTTTCGCTCACTGGCCAGTCCCGCAGGGAGAGTTTGAGATCGGCCTCGCGATCCGGATCCGGCGTTGTCTCCCGGAAGCGCAGGATGCCGTCGCCGATGCGCTTAAAAAGCGGCGCGGCCACGTCGCCGCCGGTGGTGTCTCCGGCCGGATCGTCCAGCATCACCAGCACGCCGAACTGGGGCCGGTCCGCCGGGAAGAACCCCATGAACGAGGCGAAGTGGCGCTTGGGATCGTACTTGCCGTCGATGAGCTTGCGGCTGGTGCCGGTCTTGCCGAAGGCTTCCACGCCGTTGTCCAGCTTGGCCCGCTTGCCGGTGCCCTGGGTGATGACGCCCTTGAGGGTCTCCTTCATGAGGTTCGCAGTCTCCTCACTGAGGACCTGGCTGCGCACCGTGGGCTTGAATTCCTTCAGCAGCAGGCCCTTGTCGTTGTAGATGCGCTGCACGAGGATGGGCTGCATGAGCTTGCCGCCATTGGCCAGGGCGCAGGCTGCCATGAGGATCTGCAGGGGCGTGGTGCTGAGGCCGTAGCCGTAGGAGAAGGTGTACTGGGTGGGCACGCTCCAGCGATCCGGCGCGATCATGCGGCCAGCGCTTTCGCCGGGGAAGTTCAGGCCGGTGGCATCGCCAAAGCCGAACTTGCGCAGGTACTGGTAGTGGATGGCCGGATCCAGGCGGGTGCCGATCTTGGCGGCGCCGATGTTGGAGCTCAGCCAAAGGATCTCTTCAAAGGACAGCACGCCATAGCGATGGGTATCCGTGATGGCCGGTACCTTGGGGCTGTACAGCCAGCGCCCCCCCATGCATTCGATCCGCTCCCCCAGCCGGACCTTGCGCTCTTCCAGCGCGATGGCGGCGGTGAAGATCTTCATGGTGGAGCCGGGCTCGTAGACGTCCTCCACCGGGTGCACCTTGCGGGCCGCCTTCTGCCGCTCCAGCTCGCGGTGCAGTTCATCCCGCTCTCCGGCCGACAGCTCGGCTTCCGCCCGGTTCTTGAACTTCTTCGGCAGGATGTGATTGGGATCGAAGGTGGGGGTGCCCGCCATGGCCAGGATCTCGCCGGTCTGGGGATCCACCACCACGGCGTAGACCGTCTTGGGCCGGGAGACCCTCATGCCCTCCTCCAGGGCATTCTCGACGATGTGCTGGATCGAAGCGTCCAGGCTGAGCTGCAGGGAGGCCCCATTCACCGGCACCTGGCTGTAGTTCTCCTGCAGGATGAGCAGCTTGCCGTGGGCGTCCCGGGGCGCGATGAGCTCGCCCTTCACGCCGGCCAGCTGCTTGTCGTAGCTCTGCTCGATGCCCAGCTGGCCCAGGCCGTCGATGTTGGTGAAGCCGATGATCTGCGCGGCCAGCCTGCCCCGCGGATAGAAGCGCTGGCTTTCAGGCTGGAACTCGATGCCATCCAGATCCAGGGCCCGGATGGCGGCCACCTTGCCGGGCGGGAGGTGGCGTTCCAGGTAGACGAAGGTCTTTTTACGCAGGAGCTTGTCGGTGAGCTGCCCCTTGGTCTGCTCCAGGATCGGCGCCAGCCGGGCCGCCACTTCGGCGGCGGCCTTCCGATTGGGGCTCCCCCACTGGCGCTCGTCGCCCTTGCCGGGTTTGTAGTCGGGGTAGAAGACGCGGGGATCGGCGAAAAGGCTTTCCACCTTGATGGAGATGGCCAGGGGCTCGCCGCGGCGGTCCCGCAGCTCCCCGCGGATGGGCGGCACCGGCACGAGGGTGGTGTGCTGCTGCTCCGCCTTGGCCTGGTAGCGCTTGTGCTCGATGCCCTGGAGCCAGAGCAGCCTCAGGAAAATCAGCAGGGCCCAGAAGGCCATGGCGCCCATGATCCAGGGCATGCGCCGACCCAGCAGATCCACGGGATCCTGCCGGCCCAGGACGCGCCTGGAGACATGGGGTTCTGTGGCGAAGCGGAGGGACACGGGTGGGCTGTGGGCTATGGGCGGTTGGAGGGTGGGTTGGCTTCAGGCTTCAGGCTTCAGGCTTCAGGCTTCAGGAAAGAATCCTGGTGGTTCCAACGGGCGCACATCAAGCCATGAACAGCTTCCTCGATCTGAACGGCCCCCCTGGAGCCTGGAGCCTAGAGCCTACATCCTACAGCCCATCCGAAGAGACCGGACGGAGCTTGGCGATGCGCTGGTCATCCGGAGTGAAGGCACGGTGGACTAGGTGGCCCTGCTTGCGGGGCTGCAGCCCGGCCTTCTGGGCATAGACTTGGACTTCCTCATCCCGCTGGAAGCGGCTGCGCTCGAGCATGAGCTTGCGCTGCAGCTCCTCCTCCTTGTGGATGCGCTCCTTGATCTCGCCCATGGCGTAGCTCAGGCGGGTGCTCTGGATCTTCAGGTAGGCGAGGGTGGCCAGGGGCATGGCCAGGGCCAGCACAAGAAGGAGCAGGCGGAGGATGCCCTCGCTCTCCACCGTGCGGGTGGGAGAGGCGGAGTTCGGCAGAATTCCGACGACCATGGGGACCTCGTTCAGGGGAGCCGTTCCGCCACGCGCAGGCGGGCGGACCGGGAGGGAGGATTGGCGGTGGCTTCGGCCTCGCTGGGGGCGATGCCACCGGCCTGGAGGAGCTTCAGGACCTTGGGGAGTTCAACGGGGGCCACGCGGCCCGGACCGTCGTAGATGCCAGCCAGGCGGCGCAGGGTCTGCTTGACGATGCGATCCTCCAGGCTGTGGAAGCTGATGACCGCGAGGCGGCCGCCGGGACGCAGGTGGGATACGGCGGTTTCCAGCGAGACGGCCAGCCGGTCCAGCTCGCCGTTCACGGCGATGCGGATGGCCTGGAAGGTGCGGGTGGCCGGGTCGCTGTGGCCCTTGCGCTTGGCGGGTTCCCGGGGAATCACGGTGTAGACCGCCCGGGCCAGGTCGTGGGTGGTGTCCAGGCGGCCCTCGTGGAGGGCCCGCAGGATGGCCCGGGCGATGGGGCGGCTGGCCCGCTCTTCGCCGTACTGGTAGATGGCATTGGCCAGGCTTTCATCGGTCTGTTCGGCGATCCAGGCCCGGGCCGAGAGGCCATGCTCGGGATCCATCCGCATATCCAGCGGCCCTGCGTCCCGGAAGCTGAAGCCCCGTTCCGGTGTCCGGAGCTGGAGCGTGGAAACGCCGAGGTCCGCCAGGATGGCGTCGAAGCCCTCGGGGGCCTGGGCGGCCCGCCAGGCCAGGAACTGCGGTTCGTCCCAAAGGTCCTCATAGGCAGAGGCCAGAATGCTGAGCCGGGCATCCGAGCCCAAACGTTCTGCAGCCAGGCTCCGGGCGTCGGGATCCCGATCCACGCCCAGGTAGCGGCTGTCGGTGTCGGCCTTCGCGAGCAGGGCCTCGGCATGGCCGCCGAGCCCGAGGGTGAGGTCGAGGATTCGGGCTGCCGGGGGCAGCACGAGGTGGTCCAGAACTTCCTGGAGCAGGACGGGGACATGAACGGGAGCCGCGGTCATCATCAGATTCCCAAGTCCGCGAGCTGGGCCAGGTCGTCCGCGCCCAGGGGTTCGGCCGCCAGGCGGCGCTCGAAGCCAGCCTTGTTCCAGAGGGCCAGGTGGTCCATCTGGCCCAGCACGGCGACTTCGCCCGTCAGCTGGGCGGCTTCCCGCAGGATGGGGGGGATGACGAAGCGGCCCTGGGCGTCGGGTTCCACTTCGCTGCCGAAGTAGGCCGTCGTCTCCAGGAATTTGCGCTTGGCAGGGCTGGTGGAAGGCAGGGTGGCCAGGCGGGCTTCGATGGCCTCCCAGACAGGCAGGGGGTAGAGGCGAGCCGATCGCCCATCCAGCGAGGTCAGGTAGTGCCGCAGGGCGACCGCCCCATCGCGCAGGCCTTCGCCCCCCTCGCCCTGGGCGAAGGTCTCCAACTCGGCCTTGAAGGAGGTGGGGAGCTTCAAGCGCCCCTTCTCATCCACCGTGGCCGGTGAGTTCCCGCGAAGTCGCAGCACCGGTATCGCCTTTCAATCAACAACCCAGAAGAGGAGATTGAACCGGAGCACGACCACTTTGATCCACTTCAGCCCACTTTTCTCCACTGAGAACCACTTCGAAGTGTATAAACACCAGAGAAGTCAACAAGAGGAAATAAAAACGAAAAAGACACGCAAAGGCCTAGCGCTTTCGTGTCGGGTCCCCAGGGATGGCGTCACCGGGGGTCGGATGTGGCGGGGCCATCGTCCGGATGGACTGGAGCCTGTGGACCCGCGCCGGAATTGTGATGCGCGTATTTCCGGCCTTGGTCGAGAATGGTCCCAACCCGCTCTACAGGCCCCTCCACTGCCGATGCTGCTCCACCAAGAATCGGCGGCTATCCCCAAACCATCCGTCAGGATCCCCCCGAGGCCCCCATGCTGCGCCGCACCATCGACGTCGAAGAACGCCTGCCCCTGTTGCAGACCGTGCCCCTGAGCCTGCAGCACCTGTTCGCCATGTTTGGCGCCACGGTGCTGGTGCCCTTCCTCTTCAAGGTGAACCCCGCCACCTGCCTGCTGATGAACGGCGTGGGCACCCTCATCTACCTCTTCGTGGCCAAGGGCCGCATCCCCGCCTACCTGGGCTCCAGCTTCGCCTTCCTCTCGCCGGTCTTCGCCGTGTTGGCGGCGGGCCTGAGCTATTCCGCGGCCCAGGGCGGCTTCATCGTCTTCGGCCTCATCTTCATCCTGGTCTCCCAGGTGGTGCGCTTCGCGGGCACTGGCTGGATCGACATCATCTTCCCCCCCGCGGCCATGGGCGCCATCGTGGCCATCATCGGCCTTGAACTGGCCCCGGTGGCCACGAACATGGCGGGCCTCACTGCGAGCAGCGTGCCCCTGGGCATGTCCCTCAAGCTGGCCCTGGTGGTCTCCCTCTCTACCCTGGCCATCACCATCCTGGCCTCCGTGCTGCTGCGCGGCTTCCTGGCAGTGATCCCGGTGTTGCTGGGCGTCCTCGCGGGCTATCTGCTCTCCCTGGGCCTCGGTGTGGTGGATCTGCAGGCGGTCAGTGCGGCCCCCTGGTTCCAGGTGCCCACGCTCTACGCGCCCACCTTCAACCTGCAAGCCATCCTCATCATCCTGCCCGCCTCCCTGGTGGTGCTGGCCGAGCATGTGGGCCACCTGGTGGTGACCGGCAACATCGTGGGCCGCGACCTCATGAAGGAGCCCGGCCTGCACCGCTCCCTGCTGGGCGACGGTCTCTCCAACGTGCTGTCGGGCCTGGTGGGCGCCACGCCCAACACCACCTACGGCGAGAACATCGGCGTCATGGCCATCACCAAGGTCTATAGCGTGTGGGTCATCCGCGGCACCGCGATCATCGCCATCCTGGTCTCGTTCTCCGGCAAGCTGGCCGCGATCATTCGCAGCATTCCCACGCCGGTCATGGGCGGCGTCTGCATCCTGCTCTTCGGCGTCATCGCCGCCGCGGGCATCCGCATGCTCATTGAGAAGAAGGTGGACTACACCCAGTCCCGCAACCTGATCCTCACCTCCGTGGTGCTCATCAGCGGCATCAGCGGCGCCGCCGTGAAGCTGGGCACCGTGGAGCTGAAGGGCATGGCCCTGGGCACGGTGGTGGCCATCGGCCTGAGCCTGCTCTTCTGGGGCTTTGATCGCCTGGGCATCAGCAACGACACTGAAGCTCAGCACTGAACGGTTTTCCCAAGGGAATCAGACCAAAGCCCCGCCGGATGGTATGATTCCCCATCAAAATGGCGAACGATACCCTTCCCCAGCCCATCCAGACACGCCTCGCCGAAGCCTACCGGGATCTCCCGGAAGCCATGCGGCGGGTGGCTGATGCCCTGATGTCCGACCCCCTGCTGGGGGCCCTCTGGGGCATCGAATCCATGGCCACCCGAGCCGAGGTCAGCGTCGGCACCGTGGTCCGCTTCGCCAAGCGCCTCGGCTACAGAGGTTTCAGCGAATTCCGGGACGCCCTCCGGGGGGCCTGCCACGCCCGCTCGGGGGATTCGGATCTGGAGCTCATGGAAGCCCCCACGGACGTCTTTGGCACCCTGGCGGAGGTGGCCCGCCGGGATGGGGAGAACTTCACCCGCCTGATTCAGATGGTGGACCAGCCCACCCTCGAAGCCGCCGTCCGGATGCTCGTCAAGGCCCATCACCGGGTGATCCTTGGACGGGGGGTGTCCCATGTCATGAGCCTCATCATGGGGTTCTACCTCACCCAGGCCGGCCTGCCCTGCATCGCGGCCATCCCATCGGACTTCTCCAACCAGGTGGCCAACCTCGGCACCGAGGACGTCCTGGTGGTGCTGAGCTTCGCGCCCTACAGCCGCGAAACCCTGGACGCGGCCCAGTTCGCCAAGGAAAGCGGGATCCCCGTCATCGCCTTCTCGGACCACGCGGATTCGCCCCTGAAGCCGCACTCAGACATCCTCATCCCCGTGCCCAGTGAGGATCTGCTCTTCAGTTGCAGCATCACCACCTTCGCCGCCCTGGCCCACGCCTTCGCCATCGTGGTGGCGGCCCAGGATCACTCGGGCACCCTCAAGCGCCTGAAGGCTGCCGACAAGGTGGCCCAGCCCCTCCTGGTGAACCACTGGCTGCCCATGCAACCCGGGGCCTTCAACGTGGGACACGTGCGGAAGCCCTGAGCCACCGATGGCGTCAGAACCAGAGCTGCCTTCATCACCGGCAGCGGTTCTTTTTCTTTCATCCCCGTCCATCCCCGGCCAAATGCTTTTCAGATCCGATCCCGCCCCCGCCTGACTTCGATCTGGGCGACCCGAAATTCAAGCGCAGTCAGATCTTCAGGCCGGTGGCAGCCGCCCAAGGGTGTTTGCCACCTTGAAGACGGGGCCGATGATCTGTTCGGAATGCAGCTCTTCAAGCATGGTGGGCTCCAGCACTCAGTTGTCGAAGGATCGAAGATTTTTTTGCCGGGGATGAACGGGGATAGACGGGGATAATAGAGGAGAGGATCTTCAGCCTGTGAGGTGGTGATTCACGGTGAAGTGAGAACACCTTCACCCCTATCAACGCAAATCGCCATCCAAGAGGCTTCATGTCCGCGCCGACGCCTGAACAAGTCATCCGCCATCTCCGGCACGCCAACTCGGTGGCCAAACAGGCGGCCGGTGCTGGCCACCACCCCTTCGGAGCGATCCTTGTGGGCCCCGACCACGAGACGGTCCTCCTGGAACAGGGGAACCTGAGCACGGTCAATCATGCGGAAGCGGTGCTGGCCCGCGCCGCCGACACGAAATTCTCCCCGGCCTACCTGGCTGGCTGCACCCTCTACACCACAGTGGAGCCCTGCGCCATGTGCGCCGGCACCCTGTACTGGGCCAACATCGGGCAACTGGTCTACGGCATGGATGAGCGTCGCCTGCTGGCCTTCACGGGCGCCAATCCGGAGAATCCCACCCTGGACCTGCCCTGCCGCGAGCTGTTCGCCCGGGGGCAGAAGCAGATCCCCGTGACTGGCCCCGTCCCCGAAGTGGAAGCCGAGATCGCAGCGCTGCACCAGGATTTCTGGAAAGGCTAGAACTCCAGCTGCTCATAGGTGGGGAAGCCCACCTCAACCCAGGCTTCCTTGCCGTAGCGGATGATGTTTCCGAAGATGAAGATCAGGGCCGAGGAGGAGGCATTGCCCGGGAACACCCCGATGATCCAGGGATGGTCCGGATTCAGGTCGAACCCTTCCGTGGCCTGGGCCCGTTCCGTTAGTCCGGTCATGTAGGCCTTGGCGTAGTCCAGGGCGCCCTCCAGACTGACGATCTGCATGCCCTCGGCGGTGTAGCTCCGCCCCAGATTGCTGCGGAGGAACATGGCGGGTTCCGGCAGCAGGCGGATGTGGGAGGTCGGGTAGGCCTGTTTGAGGGCCTGCAGCAGGTGCTCGACTGGGAAAGTCATGGGTGCCTCGACAACGAATGGTGGCAGACGATGGCGTGGATGGAGCCTAGAAGCGCATCTCGCGGTTGTAGGGCTTGCCCAGGTCCGTGGGGCCCAGCTGCCGGGCCTTGCGGGCCAGGGCCAGCACCACGATGACCAGGACGTAGGGGAGCATGACCGCGAACTCGTAGGGGAACTTGATGCCCCAGACCTGCATGGAGAGCTGGAAGGACTGGGCGATGCTGAACAGCAGGGCGCCCCCGAGGATGCCCAGGGGGCTCCAGCGGCCGAAGTAGACCAGGGCCACGGCGATGAAGCCCCGGCCGGCCACCAGGTCATCCGAGAACATCTTGGCTTGGCAGAGGGACAGGTAGGCACCGGCCAGGCCCGCCATGGCGCCCCCCAGGGCCAGGGCCTGGTAGCGGGTGCGGTCCACGTGGATGCCCATGGTGTCGGCCGCGCGGGGATGGGTGCCCACGGCCCGCACCTTGAGTCCCCAGGGAGTCTTGTAGAGGAGGAACCAACTTGCCGGCACCAGGAGGAAGGCCACATAGGCGAGGGGGTTGTGGTTGAAGAGCACCCCGCCGAGAAAGGGGATTTTGGAGAGGTAGGGGATGGGCAGGATCTGGATGCCCTCCACGCCGGTGACGCCTCCCACGAAGTGGCGGAAGAGGGTGCCCGAGAGGCCCCAACCCAGCATCTGCAGCCCAATCCCGGCGATGCCCTGGGAGGCCCGGAAGGTCACGGTCACCAGGGCGAACAGGAGGCCGAAGGCGGCGCCCACGGCCATGGCACCGAGCAGCCCCAGGAAGTTGCCATAGGGAGCCATTACACCGCCCTTGAGCGTGTAGGGCAGCATGAAGCCCAGGTAGGCGCCCATGCACATGATCCCGTCGCAGCCCAGGTTGAAGACCCCCGCCCGCTGATTGAAGTTCTCCCCCAGGGCCGCGATGAGGATGGCCACCGAGAAGGGCACCGCCAGGCAGAGGACGTTGTAGATCATGACGTCCGGGCTCATGACTGGGCTCCCTTCTTTGACTTCAACCAGGCGGGAACGAGCCGCGCCATCCAGCGCAGCACCCGCTCCTGCGCATAGGGGTTCCGCAGGAAGCTCTGGGCGGAAACGATGGCGAGGATGATCACGCCCTGCAGCACCAGCACCATGTTCGCGGGTACCGAGGCGGAGCGCTGGGTCATGTCGGCACCGATAAGGAGGATGCCGAAGAAGAAGGCGCTGGGGATGATGCCGGCGGGATGGAGGCCGCCGAAGAGGGCCACCACGATACCGGCGAACCCGTAGCCGGAAGAGATGCCTTCGATGGCGCGGTGGTGGACCCCGGTCACCTCGACGGCACCCGCCAGACCCGCGAAGCCCCCGGCCAGGAGCATGGCGACGATGAGGTAGCGCTCGACGGGGATGCCAGCGTAGCGGGCGGCCTTGGCCCCCGCCCCGGCAGCGCGCATGCGGTAGCCAAGGGTGGTCTTCCAGAGCAGCACCCAGACCAGCACCGCCGCCACCAGGGCAAGGATGAGGCCCGTGTGCAGGCGTGTGCCGGGAATGATCTGGTCCAGGAACGAGGCGTCGGGCAGGCGCATGGACTGGGGCGTGCCCGAGCCCGTCTCCAGCTCATTGGGATCCAGCATGGGACCCCGCAGCAGGAACGTGTGGATCTGAGCTGCGATGTAGTTGAGCATCACCGTGCTGAGGATCTCGTTCACCTGGAGCCGGGCACGCAGCCAGCCGGCGATGCCGCCCCAGACGGCTCCGCCCAGGGCGCCCGCCAGGAGCACCAGCGGCAGGAGCAAACCCTTGGGCAGTCCCGGCAGGGCCAGGGCCATGGCAGTGGCGGCCAGGACCCCCATCTGGATCTGGCCTTCGGCGCCGATATTGAGGATGCCGCTGCGGAAGGAGATGGCGATGCCCAGACCCACCAGGAGCAGCGGCACCGAACGCACCAGGACTTCCGTCACCCCGAACAGATCCGAAAGGGGCCCCGTGAGGATGGTCTTGTAGGTCGCGAGGGGGCTGGCGCCGATGGCAAGGAGGACCAGGGCCACCAGCGCGGCGGCCACCAGGGAGACGGCGATGATGACCGTTCCTCCGAATAAAACCTTCTGCTTATTCATGCGCGGCTCCCGCGGCTGGGAGGGAGGAGGCGCCCGCGGCCGGAGGTGGGTCCGTGTCCGCCAGCCCGGCCATGAGAATGCCCAGTCGCTCCCGCGTGGCTTCCACCGCCGACAGGACCTTCAGGATCCGCCCCTTGTAGATCACGGCGATGCGGTCCGATAGGTTCATCACTTCTTCCAGTTCCTCGGAGATGAGGATGATGCCGATGCCCTCCCGGCGACGCTCCAGCAGCTGGGAGTGGATGAATTCCTGGGCGCCCATGTCGATGCCCCGGGTCGGATAGACAGCTACCAGGGCCTTGGGACCCCGGGCGATCTCCCGCGCCAGGATGACCTTCTGGATGTTCCCGCCGGAGAGGGCACCCGTGGCCGTGCTCGTGGAAGGGCAGCGGATATCGAACTGTTCCTTCAGCTGCTCGGCGTTCCGGTCGATCGACTTGCGGGCCAGGAAGGAGAGCTTGCTGAATTTCTTGGCGGCGAAGTCCTTGAGGATGAGGTTGTCCTTCACGGAGAAGGAGGGGACGATGCCTTCCGTCTGCCGGTCCTCGGGCACATAGCCCATGCCGGAATCGATGATCTCGCGGGGAGTCTTGTTGGCCAGGTTGCGTCCCTGGAACAGGATCTCGCCGGATTCCACCGGCCGCAGCCCCGCCAAGGCATCGGCAAACTCGCGCTGACCGTTGCCGGAGACCCCGGCCACGCCGAGGACCTCCCCGGCCCGGAGTTCCAGATCCAACCCATCGAGGGCGAAGTTGCCGCGATCGCCCCGCACCCGGAGCTGCCTCACGGACAGCAGGGGCGTACCCTGGAGGCCGCTGCCCTCGTTGCGGGGGAGCGTTACTTCATGCCCCGTCATCAGGGCGGCCAGCTCGGAGGGTTCGTGGTTGGCGGTGTGACCGTTGAAGACTACGGCCCCGTGGCGAAGGATCGAGACCCGATCCGAAAGGGCCTTCACCTCGTTGAGCTTGTGGCTGATGAAGATGATGGCCAGCTCGGAGGCCATGCGCTGCAGGCGCTCGATGAGATCGTCCGTCTCCTGGGGAGTGAGGGCCGAGGTGGGCTCGTCCAGGATGAGGAGCTTCGCGCCCAGGCAGAGCGTTTTGACCAGCTCCACCCGCTGCTGCTCGCCCACGGAGAGCTGCCAGATATAGGCGTCGGGGTTCACGGGCAGCTCGTAGCGCTCCGAGACTTCCCGGATCTTCTGGGCGGCGCCCTTGATGTCCAGCCGCATGAAGTGGTGCAGGTCCTTCAACCCCAGTGCCAGGTTCTCGGCCACAGTCATATTGGGCACGAGCATGAAGTGCTGATGCACCATGCCGATGCCGCGGGCGTAGGCGTCCCCGGGGGCGCGGAACTGAACCACCTCGCCGTTGACGGAGATGGAGCCGGAGTCCGGCCGGTAGAGGCCCATGATGATGTTCATCAGCGTGGTCTTGCCCGCGCCATTCTCGCCCACCAGGGCCAGCACCTCACCTCGACGCACATCAAGGGAGATGCCGTCGCAGGCAAGGACGCCCGGGAACCGCTTGGTGATGCCTTCCAGCTTGAGTTCGGAGATGGGCTCCGCAGCTGCAGTCATGATTGATCCTGGTCAATAAACCCTCCCGCTGCGGGCTCGGCCACGCCGGGACCGCAGCGGGAGCCGTAAAGGAACTACAACTTGATGCTCTTCCAATCCAGCTTGAGCTTGCCGGAGGTCAGGTCGGCCTTGGCCTGCTCCACCGCCTTCTTGACGGCGGGGGTCAGGACCTTGGCGTCCATCTTGGAATTGAACTCGAAGCGGAACCCGCCATTGGCGAACTGGAGGGGCAGGCTCTCGCCGCCCTTGACGCCGGAGGCGCGCTTGGCAATGAGGGCTTCCACTACGGCCGCGTAGTTGTAGCTGCAGGCGGCGATGACCCGCGTGGCTTCAGGCATGCCCAGCTGGGCGGTGTCCTGGCCCACCCAGTAGATCCCGGCGGGGGCCGCGGCGACGGCCCGCAGGGCGCCGATAGCCTGCTGGGCGGAGCCGGTGAGGACGTCCGCGCCGTCCTTGAGCTGAGTCTGGGCCAGCTCGCCGGCCTTGACGAAGTCGCCGAAGCTGCCGGTGAAGGCGACCCGGATGGCCGCGCTGGGGTTGGCGGCCTTCACGCCCATCATGAACCCGCGGGTGTAGCGGGCGGAATCGCCGCCATCCACCGGGCCCACGTTGCCAATCTTGCCGGACTTGGTCACCATGCCGGCGATGATGCCGTTGAGGTAGCCGGTCTCTTCGCTAAAGGGCGTGTAGGTGAACACGTTCTTGGGGCCGATGTTGGCGCTGGTGCCGTAGGCGAAGGTGGTGTTGGGGAAGACGCCGGCCATCTCGGTGACCAGGTTGTTGTACTGGGCGCCGTGGCAGATGATGATGTCGAAGCCCTTGGAGGCGTACTGGCGAGCGGCGGAACCCGCGTCCACCGGCTTCATCTTCTCGCTGTGGCTGTACTCGAGGTTCGCCACGCCGTGCTTCTTCTGAACCGCCAGGATGGCGTCGTGCATGGACTGGCACCAGCCCTTGTCATCCACCGTGGATTCCACGATGAGGGCGATGCGGACCTTGGCCGCGGGAGCGGCCTGGGCGGTGGCACCGAAGAGGGTGAGGAGGGAGGCCGCGGTCAAAGCGGTCTTGAGGGTGGGCTTCATGCTGTTCTCCTGTTGGGTCGGAACCTGGGTTCCGGGGATGTGGGTGGACTGCTTGGGGGGAGACTCGAAGAACCGTGGGGTATGGGTGATCGGAGGTGGATCGCTGGTGCCGTTTTCGCCTAGAACCTCTCCCACAACCGCAGGGCCAGGGCCCGACTGCGGGCCGCAAGGTCCGCCTCGTCTAGATCGAGGGTAAGGCGCTTGCCTTCCATGAGCACCCGGCCGGCGCAGATGGTGGTATCCACGGTGGCCTGGGAGATGCCGAAGATCAGATGCCCCAGGACCGTATCGTCATTCAGGGGCGTGGGCGGATCGTAGTCCACCAGGATGAGATCGGCCGCGGCGCCCTCCTGGAGCGTGCCCACGGGGAAGTCCCAAAGCTGGCTGGCCAGTTCCGGATTGCGTACGAAGAGGGTGTTGGCCACTTCCATGAAGGCGCAGCTGGGGTTCTCCTGGCGAAGGTGCTGCGCCCACAGGGCCACGCGCACTTCCTCCAGCATGTTCACGGTCATGGCGTCGGTGCCCAGCCCCACACGCACGCCCCGGGAGGAAAGTCTGAGCAGATCGGCGATGCCCACGGCGTTATTGAGGTTGGACTGGGGGTTGTGGGCCACGAAGGTGCCCGTGGCCGCCAGGAGGTCGATATCCGCGTCCGTCACGTGCACGGCGTGGGCCGCGATACTGTTCCGACCCAGCAGGCCATGGGCATGGAGCCGCGCCGTGGGCGTGAGGCCATGCTGCTCAAGGTTGATGGCCACATCAGAAGCTGCCTCGGCCACATGGACGTGGTACCCGATGCCCAAGTCCCGACCCAGGCTGGCGGCCCGGTCCAAGGTTTCATCTGACAGGGTGAAGGCAGCGTGGAGGCCCAAGAGGGCCCGGAGCTGAGGATCCTGCTCGGCGGTGCAGCGTCGGGCGAAGCGGGCGTTCTCTTCCAGGCCCTCAGTCGCGGTGGCCTCCCCATCCCGGTCCGAGACCTCGTAGCAGAGGCAGGCGCGCAGTCCCGAAGCCTTCACCGCATCGGCGATGCGATCCAGGGAGCCGGGAATGGCGTTGGGGCTGGCGTGGTGATCCACCAGGGTGGTGGTGCCCTTGCGGATGGCATCCAGCAGCACGACCTGGGCGCTCACTTCCACGTCATCCAGGCTGAGTTTGCGGTCCAGGCGCCACCAGAGGTTGTCCAGCACCTCCTGGAAGCTCGCGCTGGGGGCCATCTTGCCAAGCCCCCGCACGAGGGTGGAATAGAAGTGCATGTGGGCATTAACCAGGCCGGGCATGAGCACCTGGCCACCCGCATCGATCACCTTGTCAAAGGGGCCGGGAATGGCCGACCTCGGCGCGATCCTGGCAATCCGGCCATCTTCGATGAGCAGGGCCTGCCCCTCCAGCACCGGATGGGGGGCGCTGAAGGTGAGGATCGTGCCGTTGTGGATGAGGATGCGGGTGGACATCAAACTTACCTGTGATACCAGTGTGCGTTCATGACCTAAGGCTTTTTCTTAACCACGAAGACGGAAAGACCACGAAGAAGTGCTATTTCATTGCTTGGTCAATTTTTCTTCGTGGTCTTCCTGTCTTCGTGGTGAATCTTCTTCAAGAGATAGAAAAATGAATCAGGATGCTGCCACCTGCTGGTTGAAGGCGGCGATGAGCTTGTCGAACTCGGCGGCCTCCTCGGTGAAGAGCTGGCGCCAGTACTCGGGATCCCACTGGGCGCATATCTCTTCGTAGGTCTTCCCCTGCTGTTCGACCCAGGTGTAGTACTTCAGGTTGTGGATGGCCTTCTTCTCGAGGAAGGTCAGCTCCTTGAAGTTGTCCGTGGCCTGGCGCTCGAGGCTGCCGATGTGGGCCGTGGCGGCGTTCACGGCGGTGAAGGCGCCGTGCTCGGTGGTCTGCTCGGCCAGGCGGGACCGGTACATCTCCACGCTGTCCGTGAAGATGGTGAAGATCACGTCGTTCTCGTCCAGCTCCCAGTACTTGGCCGCCTTGATGGCCGCCAGCATGTTGCAGATACCGCTGATGCCCAGCAGGCCCAGCTTGGCGATGGTGTCAGCATCTACACCCAGGGAGGCCAGGTGGGCCTGGCCTGCGGGCTCGTTGAAGAGGCGCAGGATGCGCATGCAGTCCTCGTCATCGATGGCGGCCACAGCGTCCGTGTTGCGGACGTTGTGGACCCAGGGCACGTGCTTGTCGCCGATGCCTTCGATGCGGTGGTCGCCGAAGCCGTTCAGGAGCAGGGTGGGGCACTGGATCGCCTCGGTGGCGATGGTCTTGGAACCAGGGTGCAGGGTCTTGAGGTAGTCCCCGGCGGCGATGGTGCCAGCACTGCCCGTGGCGCTGGCATAGCCGGCCAGGCGCGTCTTGGGGGTCTTGATGGCGTTGAAGACGTCCTCGATGGCAGGGCCCGTGACGTTGTAGTGCCACACGGGATTCCCGAATTCCTCGAACTGATTGAAGATCAGATGCTTGGGATCGTTCTTCAGCTCCCAGCACTTGTCGTAGATTTCTTTCACGTTGCTTTCGCAGCCAGGTGTCGCGATCACTTCGGAACCGATCTCCGCCAGCCAGGTGAAGCGCTCCTGGCTCATGTTCTCCGGCAGGATGGCAATGGCCGTGCAGCCCAGAACGGCGGAGTCGAAGGCGCCGCCGCGACAGTAGTTGCCAGTGGAGGGCCAGACGGCCTTGTGGTAGTCGGGATCGAACTCGCCGCTCACCAGGCGGGGCACCAGGCAGGCGAAGGCCGCGCCCACCTTGTGGGCGCCGGTGGGGAAGTACTTCCCGACCAGGCCAATGATGCGGGCCTTCACGCCGGTGATGACGCTGGGGATCTCCAGGTGGTTGGGGCCGCCGAAGAGGCCGGTCTCCGGGTCGTTCTTCCAGGTGATGCGGAAGAGGTTGGCGGGATCGATATCCCAGAGGCCCACGGTCTTCAGCTTCGCCTTGACGGAATCGGGGGCGGTCTCGGGGTTCCGCATCTGGGCGAAGGTGGGGATGATGATGCCCCTCTCCTTGCAGCGTTTCGCGGTGCGCTTGACGACTTCGGCGTTGTAGGTCTTTACGATTCTGGACATGTCGATTCCTCTCGATGCTTACAGGCTGAGGTTCTGGGAGCGCTTGATGATCTGCTCGAGCTTGGCTCCGGGATCCTTCATGCGCGTGAGGAACATGAGGGCGCTGATGATGAAGGGCTTGTAGGCGGCTTCCTGGTAGGTGGGGATGCGGTACTGCTCGAAGACCTCGGCGGAAACCTCACCGGCCTTGCAGCTCACATCGGTGATGTCCGCGGGCAGGCAGTGCATGTAGAGCGCCTTCTTGTTCGCGGTGGTGTCCATCTTCGCCCGGGTGCACTCCCAGTTCATGAACTTGGCGTTGTTGGCCAGGCACTCCTTCTCCAGGGCCTTGAGGCCATCCTTGTCCGAGGTCTTCAGGAGCTCGGTGCGGCGCTGCATGACATGGAAGGGAGCCCAGGACTTGGGGTACACGATATCGGCGCCGGCGAAGGCCTCTTCCATGCTGTTGGACACGGAGAACTTCCCGCCGGAGGCCGCGGCCTGCTTGCCGGCCAGTTCCACCACGTCGGGAATGAGGCCGTAGCCTTCGGGGTGGGCCAGGCGCACATCCATGCCGAAGCGGCTCATGAGGCCGATGATGCCCTGGGGCACCGAAAGGGGCTTGCCGTAGCTGGGGCTGTAGGCCCAGGTCATGGCGATCTTTTTGCCCTTCAGGTTCTCCAGGCTGCCGAAGTGGGATTTCAGCCAGGCCAGATCCGCCAGGGACTGGGTGGGATGGTCGATGTCGCACTGCAGGTTGATGAGGCTGGGACGGCGGTGCAGCACGCCCTGCTGGGTCCCGTCCGTGAGGGCGTCGCCCACCTCGCGCATGTACGAGTTGCCTTCGCCCAGGAACATGTCGTCGCGGATGCCGATCACTTCCGTGAGGAAGCTGATCATGTTGGCGGTCTCGCGCACGGTCTCACCGTGGGCCACCTGGCTCTTCTCCTCGTCCAGATCGGCCAGGCTCAGGCCCATGGCGCTGGCAGCGGAGGCGAAGCTGAAGCGGGTGCGGGTCGAGTTGTCGCGGAAGATCGAGATGGCCAGGCCCGTGTCGAAGGAGCGGAAGGACTTGCCGTCTTTGTGCAGGGTCTTGAGGGTATCGGCCAGGGTGAGGATGGCGCGGATCTCTTCTTCGGGGTGTTCCCAGGTGAGGAGGAAATCCTTTTCGAAGAGGTTGGTCTTCAGGGCCTGGAAGGCTTTGAGGTTGTCGGCGAGAGAGGGCATCGGGGCTCCTTGTTGATGGGTTCAGGTCAGTGGCAGGGTGGAGGGTGAAGGCTGGAGAAGCAGGCCCATGGGGGCTTCGGGCTGAGTAAGGCGGCCATCCTGTACCCGGGCTTCGCCCCGGAGCAGGACATGGCGCATGGCCAGGGATGACAGGAAACCGGGATAGGCTTCGTGGGTGTTGGAGAAGGTCGAGCGCAGGGGGCGCTCCGGCCCCTTCGGATCGAGGACGACGATGTCGGCGTCCATGCCGGGCCTTAGCGAACCTTTGCGATCCCCGAGGCCGGCCCGCAGTGCGGGGTTCAGGGAGACATGGGTGGACAGGCCCAGGGCAGCGCGATCCGGATCATCCTCCCAGATCTTCCAGGTAACGTGCGGGAGCGATCCCAGGCCCGGCATGCCATTGGGCACGGTGCGGAGGTCCTGGCCGTTCCAGCTGTCCTTCTCACGGGCGCAGAAGGGGCAGTGATCCGTGGCGATGATATCGGCGGCGCCCTGGCGGATCAGATCCAGGAAGGGCGCGCGGTCACCCCGCAGGGGCGGCGAGCAGAGCCAGCGGTGGCCATCCTCTCGGGCCAGCCAGGACTCGTCCAGGAACAGGTACTGGGGGCAGGTCTCGAAGCTGAGGTCGCCCTTGCTCCGGTTCGCCACCAGGTGCTGGGCTCCCTCCAGGGTGGAGACGTGCACCACGTGCATGGAGGTGCGATGGGCGATGGCCAGTTCCGCCACCCGCTTGATGGCGATGACCTCGGCGGCTTCCGGCCGCAGGCGAGTGTGGCTGAAGGGCTTGGAAAGATCCAGGCCCGAGGCGTCCACGGCCTCGATGATTTCGTCGTCCTCGCAGTGGATGAGGAACTGGGTCCCGAGCGAGCCGAGGCTTGCGAAGAGCTCCTCGATGCGGCCGTAGCTGGCGTAGATGCCGGCGGCCTTGTAGGTGGTGTAGAGCTTCAGGGTATGGTACCCGCCGTGAACCAGAGCCCGCAGCACGTCAATGTCCGCAGGACTGAAGGTGGTGGGCGTGAGGTGCCAGAGGACATCGCTGTGGCTGCGTCCCTCGGCCTTGGCCCGGGCCCTGGCCATGGCCGCTAGGAGTGTCTCGCCCGACTCCTGGGTCACGAAGGTGCAGAGGGTGGTGATGCCGTTCTCCAGGGCCACCCGAGTGGCGGACTCGTACGTATCCGCCAGGTAGTAGGGCCCGATCTGGTCATCCACGTGGGTGTGGAAATCGATGAAGCCTGGCAGCACATAGCAGCCCGCGGCCTCGATCACCCGGTCCGCCGAGGCTGCTTCCGGAGCACCCACCGCGACGATGCGTTCCCCCTCGACCAGCACATCCAGCGACTGGATGCGTCCGTCGAGGGCCACGCGGCCGTTGCGGATGAGGGTCTTCATAGGGCCAGGGTTTCCAGGACCGGCGGAACGGCCGGAGGAATGCTGATGCGGGAAAGCGGAGCCTCCACGTCCTTGAGGCCGTGGCCTGTCGCGAGGATGACCACTGGACCGGAGCCGGAAATGCGGTTGGGGCCGGCCTGGAGCTTGGTGAGCCCAGCCAACGCGGTGGCGCCCGCGGGTTCCGTGAAGATGCCCGTACGGCCCGCCAGCAAGGCCTGGGCTTCCAGTATTTCTTCGTCGCTGACGGTGAGGGTCAGGCCCTGACTTTCATGGATGGCCCGACGGGCGCCGTGGGCATTGCTGGGGCAGGTGACCGAAATGGAATCCGCGCGAGTGGTGGGGTTGGTCGCGTCCGAATAAACGCCGGTCTCCACGTAGCGGTGGATGGCGTCGGAGGTCTCCGCCTGGACGCCGATGAGCCGCGGCAGCCGGTCGATGAGCCCGGCCCGCTTGAGGTCCACGAAGCCCTTATGCACGCCGCCGAGGATCACGCCATCGCCCACGGAGACGAGAATCGCTTCGGGTACCTGGAAGCCCAGCTGGGCCCAGATCTCCAGGCTGACGGTCTTCTTGCCCTCGATGGTGAGGGGATGGTAGGCGGTGTTGCGGTTGAGGCCGCCACGCTTCGCCGTGTACTCCAGCGACAGGGCGAAGGCGTCATCGTAGGTGCCCTGGATGGGCACCACCCTAGCGCCATACAGCACCATCTGCACCAGCTTGGCCTTCGGCGCCTTCTCGGGCACGAAGATGAGCGCCTTGGTCTCGGTGGACGCGCACACCGCCGCCAGGGCCGAGGCCGCGTTGCCCGTGGAGGCCGCCACGATGAGCTCCATGCCCAGGCGACGGGCTTCCGCCACCACCAGGAAGGAGGCCCGGTCCTTAAGACTGCCGCTGGGATTCAGGCCGTCGTTCTTCACCCAGAGGCTGGGCAGACCCAGCTCGGCGCCAAGCCGGTCGACGCGCCCCAGGGGCGTATTCCCCACGGGAATGGGTGGATGAAATTCCTGCTCCACCGGACAGAACAAGTTCCAATCCGGCTGGCCACGATCGAAACCGCGCTGGATGGCTTCGTAATCGAAGACCGCCTCCAGCACGCCCAGGAGCGGGATGCCGGGCCGGTAGGCCTTGCCGCACACGGGGCAGAGGTAGCGCACCTCGTCCCGGGAGTAAGTCCGTCCGCAATCCGTGCATCGGTAGGAGAAAGGGGTCATGAGGCATTCCAGGGGAAAAAGAAAGCCCGCGCGGAAGTCGCCTTCCGCGCGGGCCGTTGCTGCGGTCTAGAAGTGGATTTCAAGAGCCGCCATGACGCAGGTCGTCTTGGGGTTCACGCCACCACCGGTGCCGGAAGCAGTAGCTGCGGCGGCGGTGGAGTAGGTGGGATCGCCGAACTTGTTGTCCCAGTACTCGAAGCCGGGGCCGATCTGCCAGGTGTTCTTCTTGCAGCCGAGGACCGGGCTGATATCGAACATCCAGAAGCCACGGAACAGGGTCTCGAGCTTGGTCTCAACGGCGGAGCCATCCTTGCCCTTGGCGCCGGTGAAGGTGGCGAAGCCCTTCACGGAGGTGTTGACCGGGCCGAGGGCCACGGGGATGCCCCAGGCGGCGGCGATCTGGTAGGTGCCCTTGAAGACGACATCGGTCGTTCCGCCCTGGGGAATCCTGAAGCCACCGAAGGCGTTGTGGTTCTTTTCCTTGTAGTAGAGCGCGCTGACGTTGAGGAAGCCGGGCACCTTGAAGTTGAAGGTGGGGCCCGCCATCAGCTTGTAGACCGCCGGGGCGAAGGTGGTGTTCTTGGCGGCGTAGTCAAAGCCGAAGGAGAAATCCATGCCGCGCACGGGCCCGAAGTCGATCTTGGTATCGAAGACCTTGCCCAGGCTCAGGTTGTGCTTGTAGGACACGTAGACTTCGTGGGCGCCCTGCTTCGCGAAGTTGGCATTGTTCTGGGCGTTGTTGGAGGGATCCGTGGCGCTGGAGGTCAGCATGTCCACGCTGAAGAAGTTGCTGCCCAGGGAATAGCCCGAGACATGGGTGAGGTTGAAGATGTTCTTGGCCATGGAATCCGGGTTGGCCGGTTCCTGGAACTGGGTGCCGTAGCGGTAGCCGAAGGAGGTATCGCTCCAGTCAGCGGCACTGACGGGGAGGGCGGCCAGGGCGACGATGCCCAGGGCAGTGAGGGTGAGCTTTTTCATGCGTGTCTCCGGTGGAGTGGGTGGCCAGGGATTCCTGGTCCGCACGTTGGGGTGGGGGTGGGGGGGTGAAGCGGGTGCAGCAAAGGCTTTGATGTGGCAAGGCTGTGTGGGATTGGTTACAGGATGGACATCCACGGCGAGATGGAACATCGGCAGGGTGCAAGCACGCGTTCCGGCTGTGGAAGGGCCCACCAGATCTTGTTTTTCAAGGAAAGGTTAAAATAGAAACCCCTAAGGTCAACAAAAAATTTCGCTGGTGAAAATTTTTTACCTAGAGGCTGAAACCAGGGCAGGAAGTGCCACTTCGACACTCAACAGGGCGATCAGTGTGGCGCAGGCTTGCAGGTCGATCGGGGTGCCCTCGGGCAAGACGGCCGCGGCTTTCCAATCCAGCAAGGCCCAGGTTCCAGCCTGCAACCGGACAGTGATCTGGTCGCTCCGGTACTGGACTGTGTCGCCGATCACTTCCAGGCTTAAGGCCTGGCTGCCCAGCCGGGCTTGGATGGCGAGGCCAGCAGCCCGCCGGACGAATCGGAAGGCATCGCCCTTGGCCTCCCGGAAGCCCTCTTCGTCGATCCAGAAGCGGGGCTTGTCCCGGTAGGGTGAGCCCGCCGCAGGGCAGAACGAATCGCAGTTGCCGCACTCGTTGCAGTAGTCGGCGATGTTGAGGGTCTGGACCCGCTGATCCACGCGGAAGGTCTGGGCGCCCTCGGCCACGAGCCGGCCCTGCCGCTGCACCAGCTGGGGCAGCTGCAGGCTGAAGGGCTCGATGCCGTAGGCCATATTGGCCCGGTTGGGACAGACCGTGACGCAAAGGCTGCAGAGGTCATCGCAGTCCAGGCAGCGGCTGGCCTCCAGGGCGGCGGACTCGGCGGTGAAGGGCTTGAGCACTTCGTCGAAGCCGTGCCGGTCCGTCAGGGGCAGCACGGGCACCTTCTGGGCCCCCACTAGGCGGCCCTTCTTCTCCATGAGGGCCGCGTCCGCCTGGCCCTTCTCCAGCAGGGGCTCGGGCCTTAGCTCCACGCCATGGCGGGTCGCGATGGCCTCGGCCACCGCCCGGCCGTCGGCGATGGCGAGGATCACGGAAGAAGCGCCGTGCACCACGTCGCCCCCCGCGAACAGGCCAGGCACCGAAGTCTCCCGGGTGCGGGGGTCCACCACCAGGTAGCCGTTGCTGTTGCGCTGGACCTCCAGACCCTCCAGGAAGTCCAGCACCGCCTCCTGGCTGATGGCCGAGATGATGGTGTCGGCGGGCAGCACGACTTCGCTGCCCTCTACGGGCACAGGGCGGGGCCGACCCGAGGCATCCCGCTCGCCCAGCCGCATGCGGGTGCAGGAGAGACCAGTGACCTTGCCGCCTTCAACCACAACACGAGCCGGGGCCACCAGATCCCGGATCTGGATGCCCTCCTCGACGCAGTCATGGACCTCAGCGGGATCCGCGGGCATCTGGGCTCGGGTGCGCCGGTAGACGATGGTCACCTCGCCGCCCGGCACCAGCCGGATGGCGGAGCGCACCGCATCCATGGCGGAGTTGCCGGCGCCGATGACCAGGATGCGCTGGCCCAGATCCATGGGCGTGCCCGCCCGCACCTTGTCGAGGAAGTCCAGGGCATCCATGACGCCGGTCGTGTCTTCGCCGGGGATCCCCAGGCGCTTGCCCTTCTGGGCCCCCACTGCCAGGAAGACATGGGGATAGTCCCGGCGCAGCCCGGCCAGAGTGAAATCCCGACCCAGGACCTGGCCCAGATGGATCTGGACACCAAGTTCCCGCAGGCGGACCAGATCCCCTTCCAGGGTTTCGTTCGGCAGCCGGTAGGCCGGGATCAGGCCGCCCACCATGCCGCCCAGTTCATGCTTGGCTTCGAAAACCTCCGCGTCGAAACCCATCTTGGCCAGGAAGTAGGCCGCGGAGAGGCCCGCGGGACCGGCGCCCACGATGGCCACCTTCACGCCGATGGACCTGCCCCGCACCTCAGCGGGAAGCGGTCCCGCGTTCTCGAAGGCGAAGCGCTTGATCTCGCGGATGGCCAGGGGCGCGTCGTAGAAGTTGCGGACGCAGCGCTCCGTGCAGGGGTGGTCACAGACGCTGCCCGTGATGCCCGGCTGGGGGTTGGTGCGGAGGATGACCTCCATGGCCTCGGCGGGCTTGCCATGGGCCACCAGCCACAGGTAGTCGGGAATGTTCTGGTTGGTGGGGCAGGCGTCCACGCAGGGCGCGTTGATGCAGTCGAAGTGACCCAGGGGGCGATCCCCCTTGAAGTCCAGGGGCCGGGTGCGGCGCACATAGGCGTCATCGCCCAGGACCTTCACCGCGTGCCGGGCCAGGTTGAAGCGGGCGCCATGGCCGCCCGAGCTGGCCTGCACGAAGGTGTCGAGGCTGTCCGCCCCGGCCTCGTCCATGGCGGCTTCGAGGTTCACCAGGTACTGCTGGAGGCGTGCGTAGCCGCCGGGCTTGAGCAGGTCGGTGCAGACCGTCACGGGGCCCAGGTCGTCGGCGATGAGGTCCGGGAAGTTGCGGGCATCGGCGCCGCCGCAGAAGCTGAGGGGCACCTGCCCTTCCGTTTCTTCCATCACCAGATGGGCCAGGGTCAGAGTGATCGGGTGCAGCGCCCGACCCGAGAGATACATCATCTTTTCGCTGGTGGGGAAGACGGGCCGGTGGTTCACCACCTCGAGCGTGTTGGTGAGCTTGAGACCGAAGCTGTTCTCCGTGCCCTTCGCCACCTGGGCCAGCCGCTTCACCATGGCCATGGCGTCATCCCACTTGGGATCGTGGCCGAAGGCCTCGTCGGGGACAGTAATATCGAAGCCGAGGGTGTCATTCAGCAACCCGCGCAGCCGCTCGGGACCGAGCAGTGTGGGGTTGAGCTTCACCCAGGTGTGCACGCCAGCTCGGTGAGGAGGAACTTGGCGATGCGTTCGATCTCCGCCGGCGGGCAGCCATGCATGGTAGAGAGGGTGATCTGGTTGGAGAGCTCGGTCGGAATGGCGATGTCCCGCACGCCGGGGTAGATCTTGGCCACGGTGTCGATGGCCTCGGCGAGGCGTGGTCCGGCGTTCCGCATGTCCGCGATGAACTTCTGCACCCGTGGATGCTGGATGCCCTCCAGGTTGTAGCCCACGCTCATGCTGAAGTGGGTGCCGGGACTCTTGAGCCCCATCTTGTGGGCGAGCGCGTGGATGAGCACCCAGCCGTTGAGGTACTCCGTGAAGGATTCCTCCAGCTTCAGTTCCTGGGACCACTCGCAGTTGTAGGTCTCGTCGGCCGCATCGATGCAGGGCCGGCTCACCTCGATCTCGTCGAGGATCTGCACGGTCTTCAGCTCGATGAACCGGGCCCCGCAGAGCCAGCTGGACACGATGTTCTGGGACAGCTGGGTGTGGGGGCCCGCCGCCACGCCCAGGGGCGCAGCGACGGTGTGCCCGAACATCTCCCGCGCCAGCCTGGCGTGGGGGATCTGGAAGTTCTGCTTCGGGATGCCGAGGACGTCCTCCCGTGAATCCAGCTCATGGAAGATCCAGCCGCTGAGCAGCTCGAGGGAAGCGGAGCGGAAGGCTTTTTCCATGGTGCCGGTGACCTCGTGGAGCCAGAAACAGGAACGATGCCGGTAGGGCGTGGCGGGCTAGAGGTTGCCCGCGTAGACGCTGGGGAAGCGGGCGAGGAAGGCGGCGCAGTGCTGCAGCTCCCGCTCATCGAGGCATTCGCCGATCTTGTGGGTGTTCTGCTCGATGCCGGGGCCGAAGCCGATCATGGCCGGGTGCTTGTAGACCTCGTTGACCACCCAGTTCTTCTTCACGCTGCCGGGGATGTCAGCGTCCTTGGGCACGGGGAAGCCCACGCCGTCCGTGGAGAAGACCCAGCGGTCCACCCGAGGCTCCTTGGTCAGGACGCCGCCGGAGCCGATCTTGCCGTCCACATAGGGGCTGATGACTTTGCGGTACGCACTCACGGCCGACTGGACGGCCGGGTGCTCCTCGGGGGTGAGCCAGCCCAGGTAGACCTGGGGATTGTTGAGGACGTACCCCTTCCAGGAGGCATCAGTGTAGACGGGTATGGTCACGTCCACAGAGAGGCCCGCCTTGCGGGCGGTGGCCACCGCGTCCAGGGCCTCCACATCGGCGCAGGATTGCTCCGGCGTCTCGCCGATCGTGAGCCGGCGATCGAAGCGGAAGGTGAACTTCTCGGGCACGGCGCAGTCACTGGGCGTGTCGAGCCTGGCCCAGGAGGCGGTGCGAGTGCCGTGGCCCAGGAACTTGTCGTCCTTGAAGCCGATGCGCTTGTCGTACTTGTCCGCAGCCTCCTTAACAATGGCGCCACCGAACTCCAGGGGGTTCTTGCCTTCCCAGGGCATGGAGCCATGGCAGGACTTGCCGGTGACGGTGACTTCGATCTGCATGCGGCCCCGCTGGCCGCGGTAGATGCCCAGGGCGCCGTTCTTCGAGCAGCCGCTGCCATCCGTGAGGATGACCACGTCCGGGATGATCGCGGCCTTGGCCGTGGGGAATACCTTGCGCACGAGATACATGGGACCGGCACCGTCATTGTCTTCTTCGCAGGCCGTGGCGTAGGAGTAGACGATGGCGCCTTTCAGCGCACCCTCGCCCTCGAGCTCCAGCAGGATCTTGGTGGCGATGGCCGCGGAGACCACACCACCGAGCTGATCCGCGGAACCGCGGCCGAAGATGAGGTGGTTCCACTCGCTCTCGGCGGGCAGGAAGCCCAGCTCCTTCTTCAGGAAGTCCTTGTTGACCTTGGCGGAGTCGATGATGCCGTTGAAGCAGTCCACGCCCACGACCTTGTCCAGCCACTGGGCGCGCAGGGGTTTCACCGTGTCGGTATGGCCGTCGATGTAGATGACCTTCTTCTGGTCCGGTGCGATGCCGTCCTTGGGATCCTCCACCCGCCACACCAGGTTGCCGAAGTCGTCGAAGAAGACGTCCTCGGGGTTACGCACGGCCTTGATCTCGATGACCTTCTTGCGCAGGTACTCCAGCCGCGGGAACTCGTGGTTGGAGGTGCCGCAGTGGGGATCGCCGCCCTGGTCCACGGGCTTGTCCACGTAGTCGGCGGGAATCCGGATGGCCTCCTTCAGCATCTCCGAGGCGAGGGGCAGGTAGTTGGCTGCCAGTTCCGCAATGCGGGCATCAAGGTTGGACATGGAAGGGGCTCCGTTGGGTGTGAGTGGCGGACACCGGCACAGGACCGGGCCAAAAAAGGGGGGGCGAGGTCAGGTCTTGTTCTTCTTGCCGAGCAGTTTCATTTCCTTGAGAGGAAGGGTCGTCCGACGGATGCCGTCGAACTGGCAGAGGGCGTTGGCCACGGCACCGGCAGTGGGCACCAGGCCGATCTCCCCCACGCCCTTGGCGCCGTATGGTCCCACCGCGTCCGGCACCTCGATGCCGATGATCTCCATGGGCGGCATGTCCTTGGCCCGAATGAGCCCAAGATCGGCCATCTTGAGCGATACCGGTCGGCCGTCCTTGTAGGGGAATTCCTCGGTCACGGCGTAGCCCAGACCCATGTGCAGGGAGCCTTCGATCTGGCCTTCGTACAGGGTGGGGTTCATGATCTTGCCTGCGTCGTGCGCCGCGGTGATCCGGGTGATCTTGCCGGTCTCATCCAACTCCACCAGCTGCGCGGCGAAGCCGAAGGAGTAGTGGGTGATCACGTCGTAGCCGGGCTTGGCCGGCTTGCCGGGCGGCACGGTCCAGTCGCAGACCCAGCTGCCCCGGTATTCCTTCCCCACCAGATCCTTGAGGCTCAGACCCGAGGCCAGGTCCTTCTTCAGGTCTTTGCAGGCGGCGATCACGGAGTTGGCGAGCAGTGACGTGCCGCGGGAGCCGGTGGTCATGCCGGCTTCGGCTTCCTCGTTGGTCTCGACCAGTACCTCGATGTACTCCGGGGCGATGCCGGTCTCCTCCACCAGGGTCTGCACACCCATGGTGTAGTTGCCCTGCCCCATCTCGCACCAGCCGTGGTGGAGCTCCACCCGGTCCGCGGCCTTGATGACGATCTTGGCGTGGCTGAAGTCCGCCAGGCCGCAGCCGATGCCGGTGTTCTTCATGCCCGCGGCGATCCCGGCGCACTTGGCGGCGTAGAAGCGGTCCTTGAGTGCCTCCAGGCACTTGCGGACGCCCACCCCGGCGGTGAGGGTCTGGCCCGTGGCGATAGTCCGCCCCTCGGTGAGGGCGTTGTCCCAGCGGAACTGCCAGCGGTCGAAGCCGCCCAGCTTGCACAGCTCGTCCAGGCAGGACTCGAAGGCGAAGTTGGACTGGTTGACGCCGAAGCCGCGAAAGGCACCGCAGGGGGCGTTGTTGGTGACCACCGCCGTGCCGTGTACCTGCACGTTGGGCATGTAGTAGGCCGCGGCCGAGTGGGAAACGGCCCGCTCGATCACCGCCAGCCCGACGCTGGAATAGGCGCCGCTATCCGAGTGCATGGTGACCACCATGCCCGTCAGGCGACCAGCCTTGTCACAGCCCACGGCGTAGTCCATCACGATCGGATGGCGCTTGGTGTGCATGCACAGGGATTCCTTGCGGGTGAGCTTCACCATGGCGGGCCGGCCCGTCAGCCAGGCCAACAGGGTCGCGTGGCTCTGGGTGGTGATGTCCTCCTTGCCGCCGAAGCCGCCGCCGTTCTGCACCTGCACCACGTTCACGAGGGCATTGGGCAGGCCCAGCATCAGCGCCAGCTGGTGGCGATCCTCGTAGACGCCCTGGCTGCAGCTGTAGACCTTCACGCCGGGCTGCCCGTCCTTCTGCCAGGGCAGGGACAGCGTGGCCTCGGGCTCCAGGAAGGCGTGCTCCACCCGCTGGGTGGTGAAGCGGTTGCGGGTCACGAAGGCCGAACCTGCCAGGGCGGCCTCGGCGTCCCCCACCTTCACGGCGGCCCGGTGCAGCACGTTGCCCGCGAACATGGGGTGGACCTGATCGGATTCGGGGCGCAGAGCCTCGAACACATCGGTGACGGGGCTGAGCACCTCGTACTCCACCTTCACCAGGGCCGCGGCCTTCCGGGCGATGGCTTCCGTCTCCGCCGCCACCGTGGCCAGCACATCACCAATGAAGCAGGTGGTCTCGCCCTCGGCCACCAGCACGGGCCAGTCCATGGTGATGGAGCCCATGTGGCGCTTGGCGGGAACATCCTTTGCAAGGAGCACCTTGACCACACCTGGAACGGCCTCGGCCTCGGAGATGTCGATCTTCAGCACCTTGGCCCGCGGGTGGTCCGAGAAGCGCATGGCTCCAAAGATCATGCCGGGTTCCTTCATGTCGCCCACGAAGACCCGGTCGCCCAGGACGGCTTCCCGGCCAGAATACTTCCCGTGGCGCGTGCCCACGCGACCCGTGCCCTGGGGCATGACCACGGCCTTGTTCTCCCGGAAGGCCTCGGCGGCGCACTCAATCGAATCGATGACCTTCTTGTAGCCCGTACACCGGCAGATGTTCCCGGAGAGCCCGCCGGCGATTTCATCTCGCGTGGGGTTCGGATTCTTGTCCAGCATCGCCTTGGCCTTCATCACGATGCCCGGCGTACAGAAGCCGCACTGCACACCGCCCTTGACCACGAAGGCATCCGCGAAGACCTCCCGCTCCCGGCCCGTCAGGCCCTCGGCGGTGACCAGGGACTTGCCTGCCAGGTCCTTCATCTTCATCCGGCAGCTCAGGCGCGCCGCGCCGTCCACCAGCACCGTGCAGCAGCCGCAGACCCCCTCGCCGGAGCAGCCATCCTTGGGGCTGATGAGACCCGCGACCTCGCGAAGGTACGAGAGGACCTCCATCTCGGGGTCGGCCTCGAAACGCGTGAGCTGACCGTTGAGCGTGAATTCCATGGGTCCCTCTCCTCTTCATTCTAGAAATCGCAAGAGGTAGAACAATATTTTTTCTCTCGTGATTAATTTTTTGTACTCGCCGTCACGAATCCCCCACTCCGAAGGACCTGCGATCCGGATTGGTCTGACTTCAAGTGACCATCGCAGGGTTTAATATAACCTCTTTGTCAACTTCATCTAGACAGGGAATGAGCCCCTGCCTTTCCCGATCAGGGGACGATGTGCGTGCCGCCCCGGCCGGCCAGCGCGATGCCGAGATGGGCCGGATCCGTGACGATGGCCTCCTTGCCGCCCTGCTCGAGAAAGTCCACCACGGCCTGGATCTTGGGCAGCATGCTGCCGGGCTTGAAGTGGCCCTCGGCGATGTACTGCTTCGCCTCGGCGAGGGTGATTTTGTCCAGACTCCGCTGGGTGGGCTTGCCGAAGTCCAGGCAGACCTTCTCCACGGCGGTGGAGATGACCAGCAGGTCTGCTCCCAGTTGCTGGGCGAGAAGGCTGGAGGCCAGGTCCTTGTCGATGACGGCCGCTGCCCCGGAAATCTGTCCGGCCGCATCCTCCACCACGGCGATGCCACCGCCGCCGCAGGCGATCACCACCGCGCCCGCATCCAGGAGCGTCTTGACCACTGGCAGCTCGAGGACCCGCTTTGGCGTCGGCGAGGCCACGACCCGCCGCCAGCCGCGCCCAGCATCCTCCACCAGCTCCCAGCCATCCTTCTCGCGGTGGGCCTGGGCTTGCTCCAGGCTCATGAAGGACCCGATGGGCTTGTTGGGCCGGAGGAAGGCTGGATCCTGGGCGTCCACCAGGACCTGGGTGACCACGGTGGCGGCCACGCGCCCCATGCCCCGCTTCTTGAACGCGTTGTGGAGCGCGCACTGCAGGTGGTAGCCCAGGGCGCCCTGGGTATCGGCCACGCAGCTGTCGAGAGGCACCATGTGCAACTCGGGGGCGGCCAGCTCGGAGCGGCGCAGGATAAAGCCCACCTGGGGTCCATTGCCGTGAGTGACCACCAGCCGGAGTTCCTCGGACTCGAGCATCGTGGCGATATGCTCGCAGGTCTGCACCGCGGCCTGGTACTGGTCCGGGACCTGGGTGTGGTCGTTGTCGGAGATGAGGGAGTTGCCCCCGATGGCGATGACTACAGTGCGGGTCATGTCGATTCCCCTCAAAGAGGTTGGAGGCTGAAAGGAGGCGGCGCCATCAGGTCGGATGGACTAATTTTTATCTATTATAGATAATTTTTTGTACTCCGCATCACAAGTCTCCACCTCTGCCCGGCTCGCGACCTGAACGGCAGGGGGGGTTCAGTCGCGGACGATGCGGGTGCCGACGGTGGCGGGGTCCTCGGTGGCCAGGGCCTCGGCGGTGGTGATGAGCACCTCGTGACCGCCCCCTTCCAGGTAGGCCAGGGCGCTTTCGATTTTGGGCCCCATGCTGCCCGGCGGGAACTGGCCTTCGGCCAGGTGCTTCCGGGCCTCGCTGGCGCTGAGCCGGTCCACCCAGCGCTGGCTGGGCTTGCCGAAGTCGATGGCCACCTTGGCCACACCCGTGAGGATGATGAAGAGGTCGGCGCCCAGCTGGGCCGCCAGCAGGGCGCTGAGCCGGTCCTTGTCGATGACGGCCTCCACGCCCACCAGAAAGCCGCTGGCATCCCGGATCACGGGGATGCCACCGCCACCGCCGGCGATCACCGAACTGCCGGACTGGAGCAGCAGCTTGATGGCCTCCAGCTGGACGATTTCCAGGGGTTTGGGTGAAGGCACCACCTTGCGCCAGCCCCGGCCCGAATCCTCCTTCATCTTCCAGCGCTTGGAGCGCATCAGCTCCAGGGCCCGGAACTCAGGATAGAAGGGACCTACAGGTTTCGTCGGGTCCTGGAAGCCCCGGTCCTCCTTGTCCACCACCACTTCGGTGAGCACGGTGGTGACCGGCGTGTCGATCCCCAGGAAGCGCAGCCGGTTGATGAGCATGCGCTCCAGCAGGTAGCCCATGGACCCCTGGGTCATGGCGCCGCAGACATCCAGGCTGTAGGGCGGGATCTGGCCCGAACCGGCTTCCTGCTGGATGAGGATGTTGCCCACCTGCGGGCCGTTGCCATGCACCACGCACAGCGCGTAGCCCTCGGCCACCACCCGGGCCAGCATCTCCGCCGTCTCCCGGGCGTTCTCCTGCTGCTCCTCCTGGAGCCCGCGCTCCTTCTCCTTAAGCAGCGCGTTGCCGCCGATGGCCAATAGTGCGATTTTTCGGGTCATGCCGTGCCTCGAGAAAGGGATTAAGAGTGGTTGGACACTCTAAACGTTCGCCAGTTCCCGGAGCATATGGCCGAGGACATTCTGCGTGACGACGCTGCGGTAGTGGGCGCTGGCGCGGATATCGTCGATGGGGCTCATGTCAGCCAGGAGCGCCGCCCGGGCCGCGAGGACCGGCAGGTCGGTCAGGGATTTCCCCAGCAGCGCGGCTTCGGCGTTCCTGGCCCGCACGGGGGCCGGCGCTACCGAGCCCAGCCCGATGCGCAGCTCCGCCAGATTGCCATCCACGATGCGGACATGGGCGGCCAGACAGACCTTGGCGATGGCCTGGGCCTGCCGGGTGCCCACCTTGCGGAAATAGTGGAAGCTCCTGCCCTCGGGCTTCGGCACCAGGATGCGCGCCACCAGTTCGTCCGCCGCCAAATCCATCTGCTTGTAGCCCAGGTGGAAGTGATCGTAGGCCACACGCCGGCGGCCACGGCTGGACACCAGCTCCAGCTCGGCGCCGTAGGCCAGCAGGCTGGGCGGTGTGTCCGCCGCGGGACTGGCGTTGACGATGTTGCCCCCAAGGGTGCCCCGGTTCTGGATGGCCAGGGCGCCCGTGGCCCGGGCACTCTTCACCAGGTTGGGAAAGTGCTGGTGCACGGCCCGGTGGTCCCGGATGTCCGAGAAGGTCGCCAGGGAGCCGAAAGCCAGGCAGGCGCCCTCCTCCTGAATGCCCCGCAGTTCCGCGAGGCCAGATAGGTCCAGGAAGCGCGTGGCCTTCAGCCGGCCAGCGTTGTAGACCACCATGAGATCCGTCCCCCCAGCGAAGGGGGTCCAGACCCCGGGTTCGCCGGAGAGCATCGCCAGGGCCTCCGTCAGGCTGCCGGGCACCCGGATATCGCAATCGGACAGGTAGCCTCTCATCTCGAGGCTCCATCGGCGGCGGCGGTCTGCACCGCGTCCAGGATCTTGGAGTAGCCTGTGCACCGGCACAGGTTCCCCGCCAACCCATCGCGGATCTCATCCTCCGTGGGATTGGGGCAGCGGTTCAGGAGGTCCGTGGCCGCCACCAGCATGCCGGGCGTGCAGAAGCCGCACTGGGCGCCGTTGTGGGCCACGAAGGCCGCCTGAATGGGAGACAGCTCTCCGCCCCGGGCCAGCCCTTCCACCGTGATCACCTCGGCGCCCTGGGCCTGCACCGCGGGCACCAGACAGCTATTCACCACCTGGCCATTCAGGAAGATCGTGCAGGCGCCGCACTCGCCTTCTCCGCAGCCTTCCTTGGTGCCGGTGAGGCGTAGGTCTTCTCGAAGCACGTCCAGAAGACGGGCGAAAGGGTGCACGTTGACGCTGCGCTCCTCGCCGTTCAGTTTCATCACCAGGTTGATGCGATCAGCCATGGGACACCTCCTCACAGCGCTGCAGAAGCCGCTCTGGCGTCATGGGAACTTCATCCAGCCGCAGGGGGCCGAGGGCGCCTTCCAGGGCGTTCAGCAGGGCCGGGGCGGGCCCGTCCATGGGCAATTCGCCGATGCCCTTGGCGCCACCGGGGCCCGCCGGGTGGGCATTCTCCAGGAAGACCACCTGAATGCGCGGCAGGTCCGCGCTGGTGGGAATGATGTAGTTGGTCATCTGGTTGTTGATCATGCGGCCCTGCTTCGTGGTGACTTCTTCCCATAGGCCCCAGCCGATGCCCTGGGCCACGCCGCCCTCAACCTGGCCGGCGGCCAGCCGGGGATTCACCACGCGCCCCACCTCCTGCACGGTGACGAAGTCCTCGACCTTCACCTCGTAGGTATCCAGATCCACGGCCACCTCGGCGGCGTAGCAGGCCCAGGAGAAGGTGGGATAGGCATCGCCCTGGTAGGTGCTGTCGTTCCAGACGATGTTGGGAGGCCGGTGGTACTGCCCATAGCACTTCACGGAACCAAGCGTTGCCACGGCTTTGGCAACGGCTACCTGGAAGGACTCTGGGGTGTAGGGCTCCTGCAGGAAGCCCTGCTGCACCAGGGACTGCTTGAAGCCGATGGCGGCGTCCTCCAGGATCCGGCCCACCATCATGGTGCTGCGGGAGGCCACGGTGGGCCCGCTGTTGGGCACCCGGTCCGTATCCACCTCGGCCACGTCCACCAGCTCGTAGGGCAGCTTGAGGGCCTCGGCGACGATCTGGGAGAACACGGTGTTCTTCCCCTGCCCCATTTCCGTGGAGGCCGCGAGAATCGACACTGTGCCGTCGGCCAGTCCTTCGACCCCCGCCACGGAGGCCAGGTAGGACTCGCCGCTGCCGGTGAAGCCGCAGCCGTGCATGAACACCGAGAAGCCCACGCCCCGCTTGATGGGCCCTTCCCCCTGGTTGGTGATGGCGAAGGCCGCACGCTTGTCGTGGTAACCGATCTCAGCGAGGGCCCTGTCCATGAGGCCGCCCAGGTCGAGATCCTCCCGGATCACCTGGCCCGTGGCCATGGTGTCGCCCAGCCGCAGGAAGTTCTTCCGGCGCAGTTCCACGGGATCCAGGCCCAGCTTGCGGGCGCAGATGTCCATGTGGCGTTCCATCGCGAAGAGGCTCTGGGGCGCCCCGAAGCCGCGGAAGGCCCCGGGAGGCGGTGTGTTCGTGGCCACGGCGCGGGCATGCACCTTCACATGGGGACAGCGGTACAGGCCCGCCGCGTGGATGGCACCACGGCTCAGCACCACCGGGGACATGGTGGCGTAGGCCCCGCCGTCGATGACGAAGTCCGTTTCCAGGGCCAGAAGGTGGCCTTCGGCGTCGAAGGCCGTCTTCAGGCGGGAGCGGCTGGGATGCCGCTTGGTGGTGCAGGCCAGGTCCTCTTCCCGGTCGTAGATCAGCTTTACCGGCTTGCCGCTCTTCCAAGCCAGCAGGGCCGCGTGGCCACCATTCACGGAGGGATAGTCCTCCTTGCCACCGAAGGCGCCGCCCATCTCCATGGCCACCACCCGCACCCGGTCTTCGGGCAGGCCGAAGAGCTGCTTGAGGGCGCCATGCACATAGTAGGGACACTGCAGCGAACCCCAGACCGTCACCCAGGTCTGGGCGTCCTTTTCCTCCACCACCGCCACCATGGCGTTGGTTTCCAGGTACATCTGCTCCTGGGCGCCCGTGAAGTACTCCCCTTCGATCACGTGGGCGGCCCGGTCCCAAACCTTAGAGGGATCGCCCTTCTGGATGCGAATTTCCTTCAGGAGATTGTGCGTGCCATAGATGACCTGCTCCAGGTCCAGGGAGGCCTGGATATCCAGGATCGCCGGGAGCTCCTCCACCTCGAGCGCGACGGCCAGCCGGGCCCTTTCGGCCAGGTGGCGATTGGAATGCGCGAGCAGCACCACGGGCTGCTCCATGTGCGTAATCTCTTCGCCGATCCCCACCAGGAAGGGCTGGTCATGCATCACGGAGGCCACGAGGTTCTTCCCGGGGATATCCGCGGCGGTGACGATGGTAAATTCGGCCCAGGGAATGCCCCCGCCGAAGTGGATGCCCTTCAGGATGCCCCGGGGCACCTGGGAGCGGACCGTGACGCCGTGGAGGGCGTCCGGCACGAATTTGTCGTCCGTGTAGATGGCTGTGCCCATGACCTTGGCACGGCCTTCCTTCCGGTGGGAAGAAGCTCCGATCACTGGGGCCTCCTGGTGGGCGGTGAAGCGTTCCCGCACGGGGACATGCCCGTGCGGGGCAAAGCCTGAAGGATGAGATGACAGGTGGGGCAAGGTTGTTGCCCCTCCCCACCTGCCACGGCCATCAACCTACTTCTTGGGCAGGGTGGAAGCCACGCCCTGCACGTAGTAGTTCATGGCGCCCATCTCGGCATCGGTCATGTCCTTGCCCTTGGCCACGCGCTCCTTGCCGTCCTGGTCGACCACCGGTCCGGCGAAGGGATGGAACTTGCCGGCCCTGATCTCGCCTTCCAGCTTCTCGACAGCCTTCTTCACGTCGGCGGGGACTGCGGGATTGATCGGAGCGAGCTTGATCATCCCGTCCTTGAGACCGCCCCAAAGGTTGGTGCCCGTCCACTTCTTGTCGAGCACCTGCTTGACCACCTTGGTGTAGAAGTCGCCCCAGATGTGGGTGGTGCCGCTGAGCTGGGTGGTGGGTCCGTACTTGGTCATGTCGGAGTGGTAGGAGAAGGACCAGGTGCCCTTTTCCTTGTGCTTCTCTTCGGCCGCCTGCACCACGGCGGTGGAATCCGTGTGGTGGGTGATCATGTCGGCGCCCTGGGAGATGAGGGTCATGGCAGCTTCCCGCTCCTTGCCCGGATCGAACCACGAGTTCACCCAGATGACGCGCACTTCAGCCTTGGGGTTGACGCTCTTCATGCCGCGGGTGAAGGCGTTGATGCCCTGCATCACCTCGGGGATGGGGAAGGCGGCCACGTAGCCGGCCACGTTGGTCTTGGTCATCTTGCCGGCGATGACGCCGTTCAGGTAGCGGCCCTCGTAGAACCGGGCGTTGTAGATGCCGAAGTTCTTGCCGGTCTTGTAGCCGGTGGCATGGAAGAAGGTGGCGTTGGGGAAGGCCTTGGACACCTTCTCCGTCTGGTTCATGTAGCCGAAGGAGGTGGTGAAGATGATCTGGTTGCCATCCTGGGCCAGCTGCCGGATGATGCGCTCGGCGTCGGCGCCCTCGGGCACGTTCTCGATGAACTTGGTGGTGACGGCCCCCTTCATGGCGGCCTCCATCTGCTTGCGGCCCAGGTCGTGCTGGAAGGTCCAGCCCGCGTCTCCGACGGGGCTGACGTAGACGAAGCCCACCTTGACGGGCTCGGCGGCCATCAGGGCGGTGGAAGCAAGCAAGGCCATTCCGGCCATGGATGCGAGTGCGAGGTTGCGATGCTTCATGGGTGTGCCTCCGGGAAAAGGGAATGAGGTCCGCCGGAATGGGCGGGTGGATTGAGGGAAAGTTCAGGCATCGGGCAGGAAGGGCTGGCCGAGGGAGGCCGGGGAATTGATCCGGATCGTACTCCGGTTCCGGGAGATGAGCACCAGCACCAGGATGGTGGCCACATAGGGAAGGGAGGAAAGGAACTGGGCGGGAATGCTGATCCGGGCCCCGGACCCTTGGACGAACATCTGGGTGATCATGCAGCCGCCGAAGAGGTAGGCCCCGATCATGACCCGCATGGGCCGCCAGGTGGCGAAGACCACCAGGGAGAGGGCGATCCAGCCCCGGCCCGCCACCATGCCCTCCACCCACATGGGCGTGTAGAACACGGACAGGAAGGCGCCGCCGATGCCGGCCATGGCTCCGCCGAAAAGCACCGCCTGATAGCGGATGCGCACCACGCCGTAGCCGATGGAGTGGGCGGCCACCGGGGATTCGCCCACGGCGCGGAGCACCAGGCCTGAGCGGCTGCGGTACAGAAACCAGGCCACGGCGGCGATCAGCACCCAGGAGAAGTACACGAGGCCCTGCTGCTCAAAGAGGGAGGGCCCCAGCAGGGGGATTTTGTTGAGCAGGGGGATGCGGATGGGCGTCACGCTGGCCAGGGCGATGGATTCGTAGGGCTTGCCGATGAAGGCCGACAGGCCCACGCCGAAGATGGACAGGGCCAAGCCTGAGGCCACCTGGTTGGCCATGAGGGTGAGGGCGGAGATGCCGAAGAGCAGAGACATGAGCATGCCCGCGCCCATGCCCGCGAGGATGCCCAGGAGGGGACTGCCGGTGTGGTGGGCAGTGGCGAAGGCCGCCACGGCGCCCACGGACATGATGCCTTCGGCCCCCAGATTGAGCACGCCGGACTTCTCCGTGACCAGCTCGCCCAGGGCCACGATGATCAGGGGGGTTCCCGCCACCACGGTGGCGAAGAGGATGGAGCTGATGAAGGAGAGTTCCATGGGAGGTCCCTACTTCCTGCGGCGGACCAGCCGGGGCCGGAAGTTGATGAACACGTCGGAGCCCAGCAGGAAGAACAGCAGCATGCCCTGGAAGACCTTGGAGATCGAGGAGGGCAGAGCGAGGTACTGCTGGGCCTGCTCGCCGCCCATGTAGAGCAGGGCCATGAGCAGGCTGGAGAAGAGGATGCCGATGGGGCTGAGTCGGCCCACGAAGGCCACGATCATGGCGGCAAAGCCATAGCCGGGGCTGATGTGCTCGGTGATCTGGCCGATGGGTCCGGCCACCTCCGAGATGCCCGCGACGCCGGCCATGGCCCCACCCGCCAGCATACCGATCCAGACCGAGCGCTTGGCGGAAAAGCCCGCATAGCGGCCCGCGAACTCCGCCTGGCCAGCCACCTTCATCTGGTAGCCCATGAAGCTGCGGTTCATGAAGACCCAGCCCACCACCAGGGCCCCCAGGGCAAACACCAGGGCGGCGTTCACCCGCGTCCCCGCCAGCAGGATGGGGAGGGTGGCCGTGGCCGAGAACAGCTTGGTCTGGGGGAAGTTGAAGCCGTCCGGGTCCTTCCAGGGGCCATGCACCAGCCAGGACACCATGAGCTCGGCCACATAGACGAGCATCAGGCTGGTGAGGATCTCGTTGGCGTTGAACCGGGTCCGCAGGAAGGCCGGAATGGCGGCCCAGAGCATGCCGCCCAGGGCCCCCGCGATGATCATGGAAGGCAGCAGGAAAGGGCTGTTGCTGCCTTCGAAACGGAGGGCCAGCCAGCCGCCCGCCAGGGCGCCGATGAGCAGCTGGCCCTCAGCGCCAATGTTCCAGACATTCGCCTTGAACCCCACCGATAGGCCCACCGCACAAAGCATCAGGGGAGTGGCCTTGAGGAACAGCTCGGCCACTCCGTAGGAATCCTTCAGGGGATTCATGAAGAAGACCTTGAAGCCCTCCACCGGGCTCTTGCCCAGGATGAGGAAGAGGATCAGGCCGCTCAGGAACATCAAGCCCACCGCCAGTATGGGCGAGAGGTAGGTCATGGCCTTGGAGGGCTCGGGCCGGGGCTCGAACTTAAGCCACATGGCTGGCCCCCTCCGGCGTCTTGGCGCCGGGCCACAGGCCGCTCATCCACATGCCGATCTCCTCGACGTTGGTATCTGAGGTGACTTTGCTGGGCGACAGGCTGCCCTTGGCGATCACCTGGATTCGGTCGCAGATCTCGAACAGCTCCTCCAACTCCTCGGAGATCACCAGCACCGCCGAACCGGAATTGCGCAGATCCAGGACCGACTGCCGGATGAAGGACGAGGCGCCCACGTCCACTCCCCAGGTGGGCTGGGCCAGCACGAGCACCTTGGGTTCCTGCATGATCTCGCGGCCCACGATGAACTTCTGAAGGTTGCCCCCGGACAGGGACTTGGCCTCGGAATGAGCGCCACCGCATTTGACATCGAAGCGCTTGATGCACTCCTCCGCGAAGCGCTTGGCCACGCCGAACCGGATGAGGCCAGCGAAGAGCATGCCCTTGCGGTAGGCCGTGAGCAGGATGTTCTCCGTGAGGGAGAGCCGCGGCACGGCCCCCCGTCCCAGGCGCTCCTCGGGCACGAAGCACATGCCCAGCCCACGGCGCCGGGCCGGATTCAAGTGGCCCACAGGGACGCCGCACAATTCGACAGCATGCTTGTCGGCCAGGGGTTCCTCGCCGGAGATGGCCCGGAGCAGCTCCTGCTGGCCGTTGCCGGACACGCCCGCGATGCCTACGATCTCTCCGCTCCGCACCTCCAGGTGGATGTCCTTGAGGTCCGTGCCGAAGGGATCGTCCGTGGCGTGAGACAACCCCTGGATGCGCAGCCGCACTTCGCCGCCATCCTCGGGCTCCCCGTGGCAGCAGGCCGGCAGGTCCACCCCGATCATCAGGCGGGCCATGGTCTGCGGCGTTTCCTCGGAAGGGGTGCAGGTGCCGGTGACCTTGCCGCCCCGCAGCACCGTGGCCTTGTGGCAGAGCTCCTGGATCTCATCCAGCTTGTGGCTGATGTAGAGGATGCTCACCCCTTCGGCCGCCAGCTGCCGCAGGGTCTCGAAGAGCTTGCGCACGGCCTGGGGCGTCAGCACCGAGGTGGGCTCGTCCAGGATCAGGAGCCTGGGGTTCTGCAGCAGGCAGCGGATGATCTCCACCCGCTGCCGCTCCCCCACGGACAGGGCATGGACCATCCGGCGGGGATCCACGGGCAGGCCGTAGCGCTCGGAGACCTCCTCAATGCGCTTGGCGAGCGCGGCCAGCTCCAGCTTGCCCGGGATGGACAAGGCCACGTTCTGCACCACGGTGAGCGTCTCGAACAACGAGAAGTGCTGGAACACCATCCCGATGCCCAGGGCCCGGGCCTGGGCGGGATTGGAGACCGTCACCGGCTGGCCTTCCCAGAGGATCTCGCCTTCGTCCGGGCGGATGACCCCGTAGATCACCTTCATCAGGGTGGACTTGCCCGCGCCGTTCTCCCCCAGCACCGCGTGGATCTCGCCGGGCATGACCGTGAGGTCGATGCCGTCATTGGCCACCACCGATGGATAGACTTTGCGGATTCCCCGGATGGCTAGCCTGGGCATATCAGAGGGCTGGGTGGGCATCGGGCCTGCTCGGTGGGTCAACGGGGAGGGGTGGGTTGGTCCTGAAGCGGAAGGAGTGCAGAATCCTGGCGGGAGGCCCTGGATAAGGATGTCAGGCCTGGGCGAGGGTGTTCGAAGGTTGAGGGAGCGAAAAACAGGCGGCTCGGAATGGGGTCGAGTATGATTTTTTTCTCACATAAGTCAAATTTTTTCACTATGATCGAATCCGCATCTCGGCACCCATAGGACTCGTTTCGATTCAAATGACTGATTTACGAGCCGTTTCATTCGACAGGATTGCCATGACCTCCGTTCCGGATTCCCAGGCCCATATGCGCCGAGCCATCGAACTCTCTCGGATCCACATGGAGGCGGGGGAAGGCGGTCCCTTCGGGGCAGTGGTGGTGAAAGACGGCCTGATCATCGGGGAAGGCTGGAACCGGGTGACCTCCACTTGCGATCCCACCGCCCACGCCGAAGTAGTGGCTATCCGCCAGGCCTGCGGCCACTTGGGCGCCTTTTCCCTGAGGGGCTGCGAGATCTACACCAGCTGCGAACCCTGCCCCATGTGCCTCGCCGCCATCTATTGGGCCCGGCTCGACCGGATCTGGTACGCCAACAACCAGGCGGACGCTGCCGCCATCCAGTTCGACGACCAATGGCTCTACCGGGAAGTAGCCCTGCCGATCGGGAACCGGAGCCTCCCCGCGAAGAGTCTGCTGCGGGCCGAGGCCCTGACTGTCTTCCAGGCCTGGGACGCGAAACCGGACAAGACCCGCTACTGATACCGGTCAGTGTGTCGAGGCCGCAGCGTTCGCCAGAATCGTGGCCAGCCGGTTGTGGCGCTCGACGAGGACCGGCAGCTCCAGGGTGGTGATGCGGCCATCGCGCACGACGACCCGGCCGTTGATGATCGAATGACGGATGCGGGGCACCTGGCAGAACACCAGCGCGGCCACGGGATCATGCAGGGCCCCGGCCAGGCCGATGTCGTCCAGGGGCACGGTCACGAGATCGGCGGCCATTCCCACGGCGAGGGCGCCGATGTCGTTCCGGCCCAGCACCCGCGCGCCGCCCAGGGTGGCGATCTCGAGGATCTGCCGGGCCGTCATGGCCGAAGGGCCGTGGACGGGACCGCCTGCCACCCGCTGCAGCAGCATGGCCATGCGGGCCTCCCCTAGCATATGGCCCGCATCATTCGATGCCGACCCGTCCACCCCCAGCCCCACGGCCACTCCCGCGTCCCGCATGGCACGGATGGGCGCGATGCCCGAGGCCAGGCGCATGTTCGAGCCGGGGCAGTGGGCGACACCCGTTCCCGTACGGGCAAAGAGATCGATGCCCGCCGCGTCCAGCTTCACGCAGTGGGCGCACCACACATCGGGACCCACCCAGCCCAGCTGCTCCGCGTACTCAGCCGGCGTGCAGCCGAACTTCTCGCGAGTGTAGGCAATGTCGTGATCGTTCTCCGCCAGGTGCGTATGCAGCGACACGCCATGCTCACGGGCGAGGAGGGCGGAATCGCGCATCAGCTCCCGGCTCACGGAAAAGGGTGAGCAGGGAGCGACCACGATGCGCCGCATGGCGAAGCGGGCCGGGTCATGCCAGCGCTCGATGAGCCGCTGGGTCTCCTTCAGGATGGCGGGCTCGCGCTCGACCACCCGGTCCGGCGGCAGGCCCCCCTGGGACTGGCCCACGCTCATGGCGCCCCGGGCCGCGTGAAAGCGCATGCCGATGGCCTCGTCCCCTTCGAGACTGTCCTCCAGCCGCACGCCGTTGGGATAGATATAGAGGTGGTCGCTGCTGGTGGTGCAGCCCGAGAGCAGCAGCTCGGCCATGGCCGTCTGCGTGGAAACGCGGACCATCTCGGGCGTCAGGTTGGCCCAGACGGGGTAGAGGCCCCGCAGCCAACTGAACAGCTCGCAATCCTGCACGGCGGGCAGGGCCCTGGTCAGGGTCTGGAACATGTGGTGGTGAGTGTTCACGAGGCCGGGCAGGACGATCTGATTGGTGGCGTCGATGATTTCGTCGGCGATGGCAGGCAGCGCGGAACTGGGGCCCACGGCCTCGATGACGTGATCCCGGATGAACACAGCCCCGTCGGCTATCTCGCGGCGTCCGGCGTCCATGGTGACGAGCACTCGGGCATGGCGGATCAAGAGGGTGGGCATGCTGGGCTCCGCTGAGGGGCGTGGGGGCGTCCTGGCTTACTGGCAGAGCTTGCCGCCCAGCGGCCTGCCCCCCAGCAGGTGGAAGTGGAGGTGGAAGACCGTCTGGCCCGCGTCGAGGCCGCAGTTGCTGATCAGCCGCCAGCCCCCGGCCAGGTTGTCCTGGTCTGCCGCGATCCCCGCGGCCACCAGGGGAATCCGGGCCGCCGCCGCGGCCACCTCTGGCGTCATATCGGCCAATCCCGCACAGTGGGCTTTAGGGATGATGAGCAGGTGGACCGGCGCCTGAGGGGAGATATCTTTGAAGGCGACCAGTTGATCATCTTCGTACACTAGGGCGGCAGGGATCTCCTTCCGCGCGATCTTGCAGAACAGACAATCCTTCATCGGGGTCCTCCCATGTTCCACATCATCCTGCACCAACCTGAGATTCCGCAGAATACCGGAAGCATTGGTCGCCTCTGCGTGAACAACGGGGCCAAGCTGCACCTCGTCCACCCCCTGGGCTTCGATACCTCAGACGCCCAGGTCCGTCGGGCCGGGCTGGACTACTGGGAAAAGCTCGATCCCATCCACTACGAGAACTGGACGGATTTCATGGCCCGGAACCCGACGAAGCGCCTCTGGTTCTTCACCACCAAGGGTGGCCGGCGGCACACCCAGGTGCCCTGGGCCTGGGGCGATGGCCTGGTCTTCGGCCAGGAGACCGTGGGCCTGCCCGAAGGCATGATTGCCGCCTATCCCGATCAGACCGTGCGCATCCCCATGGTGGGTGACCACAGCCGGAGCCTCAACCTCGCCCAGGCTGCGGCCATCGGCCTCTACGAGGCCCTGAGGCAGGCCGAGAACTGGTAGGGGCGCCCCCGTTCCCAGGCGGCGGACAGGGCCCCCGGTGGGACCCGCCAGCCGAACCCGGGCTATCCTGTTCGGGCCCCCCTTCACCCGGAGCCTCCCATGAGCCCAGTGCCGATCCGCGTCGTCATCGCCAAGCCCGGCCTTGATGGGCACGACCGGGGCGCCAAGGTCGTGGCCCGGGCTCTCCGGGATGCGGGCATGGAGGTGATCTACACCGGGCTGCGGCAGACCCCCCAACAGATCGTCGCCGCCGTGGTGCAGGAGGACGCCCGGGTGCTGGGCATGAGCATCCTCAGCGGCGCCCACAACCAGATTTTCCCCGAGGTACTACGGCTGCTGAAGGAGCAGGATGCAGAGGACGTGCTGGTCTTCGCGGGCGGCATCATCCCCGATGAGGATATTCCGGCGCTCAAGGCCCTCGGCATCCGGGAGATCTTCCAGCCCGGTGCGAACACGGACGACATCGTGGCCTTCATCCGCCACGCGATCCAAGACTGATGGCGAAACTTAGTTCTCATTTCGAGTGCACGGCCTGCGGTGCCCGGCAGCCCAAGGCCCTGGGCAAGTGCCCGGCCTGCGGCGCCTGGGACACCGTGCAGGAGGTGCGGGGTGCCCTGAAGCGCGACCTCCAGCGCGCCGGTTCCGCCTACGCCCAGAGCCACTATGTGGGCCCGGTGGCACTGCCGGATGTAGACGTCACGGACACCGAGCGCATCCCTACGGGCATCGTTGAACTGGATCGCGTGCTGGGCGGTGGCGTGGTGCCGGGCATGGTATCCCTCCTGGGTGGCGAGCCTGGCATCGGCAAGTCCACCCTGCTGCTGCAGTGGGCGGCCACGGCGACCGGCACGGTGCTCTACGCCAGCGGCGAGGAGAGCGAACGGCAGATCAAGCTGCGGGCCCAGCGCCTGGGCGCGGAGAACCCGGGCATCCACCTGCTGGCGGAGACCGATGTGCGCCGCATTCTCGAGGAAGCCGAGCGCATGAAGCCGGACCTGCTGCTGGTGGACAGTATCCAAACCCTCTTCGATCCCGATTTTGAAAGCAGTGCGGGCAGCGTGAGCCAGGTCCGCGGCTGCGCTGCCATGCTCACCCGCTGGGCCAAGACCACCGGCACGCCCCTGGTGCTAGTGGGCCACGTCACCAAGGATGGCAGCCTCGCGGGCCCCAAGGTGCTCGAACATCTGGTGGACACGGTGCTGTCTTTCGAAGGCGACCGGCACCACCACCACCGCCTGCTGCGGACCCTCAAGAACCGCTTCGGCGCGGCCTTCGAGCTGGGCGTCTTCGCCATGACCGAAAAGGGCCTGGTGCCCGCCGAAGGCAATCCCTTCTTCCTGGACGCCGAGCCCAGGCCCGGCTGCGCCGCCACCGTGGTGCTCAGCGGCACTCGGCCCATGGTGGTGGAGATCCAGGCCCTGGTGGCCTCCGCGGGCCTTGGCATCCCCCGCCGCACGGCCCTGGGCATCGACGGGCCGCGGCTGGCCATGCTTTGCGCCGTGGCGGAACGGCGCGGCGGCGTGCAGCTCCACGACCGCGACATCTATCTGAATGTGGCCGGCGGCCTGGAGATCGAGGACCCCGCCGCGGATCTCGCCGTCATCGCCGCCCTCTGCAGCAGCGCTGGGGGCCGCCTGCTGGCGGAGAAGTGCCTCTTCATGGGCGAGGTGGGCCTCACCGGCGAAGTGCGCCCCGTGGCCCAGCTGCCATTGCGTCTCCAGGAGGGCGCCCGCCTGGGATTCGCCTGCGCCGCGGTGCCTCGCCTGGGCCTGGAGGGCAAGAGCCCCCTCGACCTCTTCCCCGAAACCAGCGTCGAGCGGCTGCGGAGCAAGGCCTGGCTCAAAAGCGTGGTGGAGGAGTAAGGCAAACCTTACGGGTTGAGTGGCCTGAGTACCCCATCCTTCTTCACGCCAAGCTGGATGGGGCGCAGGGGCCCCTTCTTGGGTAGGGTCACCTCCACCCAGAGTTCCTCCCCCGCTGGCCGGATGGAGGGATCGGCGATGTGCTCCGGGATGAAGAAGGCCAGGGGCTCAAGCAGCGTCACGGTCCACTGGGCCTGGGGGAGGGAACGCACTCGCTCGGGGACGAAGGCATTGCCTTCGTAGGTCTCTCTTCCCTTCCCACCAAGTGCCTCACAGCGGGCCTTCAGCCCTTCCGGGGAGGTCACAAGTTCAACCTGGACAGTGTGCCGGTCCCATAGAGGCGGCCAGGGATCCGTGGCCTTGAGATGAGTCGGGCGCGGCCTGGGAGGAGGCAGTTCGAGGCCCATGACGGGCACTTCGATCTGGAGGCGGACGTAGCGGCCCCGAATGGGCAGGGAGGGGTCAAATGGTGCTGTCTTCACCCACAGCCGGGGCCGGGTGGCGCGATCCAGGAGGAGCTTGCCCCCCAGGCTGAGCACCAGGGCCAGGTGCAGCCCTCCCAGGAGGAGTCCCTTGCGGAAACCGTTCACCTGGCACCTCCTTCGGCGATGCGGGCGTTGAGGTTCCGGCGCAGCCGTTCCAGCTGCCAGCCCCCGAGCAGGAAGAGGAGACCCAGGCCCATGAGCCCCAGAGAGCGCCCCAGCTTGTCCATGACGGAGGAGAAATAGAAGAAGAGCAACGTGAGGGCAAAGCCCACGATGCCCAGGTTCACCCGCTCGCGCCGGGCCTCGTGGAGGCCCCAGAACACCAGCCCCACAGAACCCAGAGCACACCAGGCGTAGAGCGGTAACTCGCGGCCGTGCATGATACCGAGCATCCAGGCCCAGAAAGCGGCTGCGAGGTTCAGCCAGGCTGCCTTGCCGCGCAACAGGAAGGCCAGGGCCAGGGGCCCCAGCAGGGCCACGCTCCAGCCCAGCGCCAGCAGGTTCGAATGACCGGCGGTATCCTGAGCGGTGGGCTGGCCCCAGGTGGTGGCGATGGCGGCAAACACGGCGGGCAGCAGCGCAAGGCCCCCAGCCCACATGAGCGCCCTGCGAAGAAGGCTGTCCTCTCCCCCACGTCGGGCCGTGAAGTAGGTGAAGGCCAACATCAGGGCGCCAAAGGCCAGGATTCGTTCTTCACCGGCCCTGGAATGCCAACGGTCTGTGGCGACAATCCATTCGCCCGCCAGCCAGAATGGCGTAAGCAGAGCGGCCAACGCACCCTGCACCCAATCCCGCAGCAGGGCGTACCCGATCCAGGCCCCCAGGGCCCACAGCAGCACGCCGCCGGGCCAATGCTCCGCTAGGTTGAAGATCTGCCCGCCCAGGAAGATCCCCGCGCCCAGGGCCAGCGTGCCGAGGGCGTGAGCGGCCGTGGAGAGCTTCGGGGAACGGTCTGCAAGCAGGGCCCCGGCCAGGTGGAGAAAGACCACCTTGGAGAGCACGGTGAGAAAGCGCGCCGTGGGGGACATCCCCTCCCAGTGGGCCGCCACGAAGAGCAGCATCCCGCCCCCCACCATGAGGGCCCCGAAGGCGATGGCGAGGATGGCGGGCCAGCGCAGCCCGCGCTCCGGCGCCCGGGCGGCTTCAAAGGCCCGGATTCGGTCGATGGTGGGCCCATCGACAAGACCCGCCTCCAGCCAGGAGCCCAACAGGGAGTCCAGCGATTCCATGAACGCCTCCGATGTTGAATTTGATTGAAGACATGACGGTACCATATTTCCACCCGACCGAACTCTTGGGCGAACCTGGTTGCGGGCCACGTCACCAAGGGCGTGGTGGAGGTGCAGGGCCATACGCTTGGCTGGTTTCTCCCCTGGATGAATTCGGCCTCCTCGGCATCCAACCAAGCATCGAGGGGAAACGATGAAGGCAGGCAGGGCTGTTGCGTTCCTGGTGGCACTTCTGAGCAGCCTGTTGCCCGGGGCCGGACTGGAATCCATCCATTCCCACCTTCTGAAGCGGGACGTCCCCATCACAATCCATGTCCCCGCCGCCGCCGCGGTGGTCCGCTGGAGGTCGACCCACCCCGGAATCCCCCTGCGGCTGGTCCTCTTCCTGCCGGGCGCCTACGACGGTCCGGAGGACTTCGTCCGGGAAGGCCTGGAGGCCCACCTGGCCGAGCAGGAGACTGCCGGCACCCTCCCGCCCAGCCTCTGGGTGGCGGTGACCCACTTCCGGAGCTGGTACGCGGATCGCGCCGACGGGGGCTTCGCCTACGAGCGGTTCCTCCTAGAGGAGCTCATTCCCTTCCTGGAGGCCCAGCATCCGGGCTTCGGAGGAAGTCCTCCGGCGCGCTCGGTCACTGGGCTCAGCATGGGTGGCTTCGGGGCCCTGAACCTGGCCCGCACGGGCGCCTTCGCAAAATGCCTCGCGCTGTCCCCGGCCCTGATCGAGCCTCCCTTCCAGCAGGTGCACTGGTGGATGCGGCGGAGCCTCATCCGGACCTTCTCCCTGGATCCCGCCCTGTTCGCGCCTTGGAATCCCTGGAAACACCTTGGCGGCACCGCGGAACTGGTCGTGGGCTGCGGCACCGAAGACAAGTACGGCCTGGTCGGCGCCTGCCGCAGCTTCGCCAGCCTCTGCAAAGAACGGGACCGGCCCCTGCGGTTGGAGCTCCGGCCCGGTGGCCATGACTGGGCCTACTGGACCCCGACTTTCAAGGTCTGGATGCCCTGGCTCCTGGGCATGGAAGGGGCCCCGGGAAGCGGCGGAAGCTGGCCTTGAAGGCGTACAGCCCTATGCTCTACGGATGACCTGGAAGCCCAACCCCCGGGAAGGGGTGGATCACCTCGACCTGCCCCTCGATGCCCTGCAGGGATATCTGTTGTCGCGGCTGGACGGGACCCTGGACGTGCCCGCTCTGGCCACCGTGATGAACCTGGGAGAGGATCAGGTGACAGCCATGCTGGGCCGGCTGGTGGCCATGGGGGCGGTGGATTCCGCCGTCTCATCCGCTGGGCGGGCACCCGAGCCTGAAGTCCCGGGCAGCCTCGCGATGGGGATGCCCGACCCGGAGGCCGGATTGGAGGGCGCCGAGGGGGAGAAGGAGTCCGCCGAGTCCCGAGCCCGGTCCACGACCCATCGCCAGCTCTTCGAGGAACACCTGCATGCCCGCCCCGTGGATGAGCGGGTGGCCCTGGCGCGGGCGGCGGCCGAGCCCGAGCTGAGCGCCTGCTGCTTCGATCCCACGGCGGAGGTGGTCCGCGCCGTGTTGGAGAATCCCAGGATGGGCACGCTCCACGCCCGCCTCATCGCCACCCACCACCGCACCTCCGCGGGCCTGGACGCCCTGGGCGCCCGCACGGCCTTCACCAGCGACGACGGCGTGCGTCGCGCCTTGCTGCAAAACCCCATCCTGCCTCCCGCCCTCTTCCGGCGGCTGTGGGCCCCGAAGCGCCTGCTGGACCAGTACCTGGTCGCCAGCTCCCACGAATCGCCCGAGCAGACCCGCGCCATGGCCCGGGACCTCCTGCGCAGCAGCTTCAATCAGCGCACGGGCGAGGAGCGCGTGGAGCTCATCCTCACCACCGAGGGGCGCTGCCTGGCCAGCCTCGCGGGGCTCACCCTCGATAGCCACGCCACCGCGCTCATGTGCCGCCGCACCTACATCTCCACCCTCCTCATCCAGAACATCGCCCGCTGGGGCGCCGCCCCACCCCCGCTTATCGCCCACCTGAGAAGGCAGGACGTGGTCAAGCGCAATCCCGTCCTACGCCAGCTTCTCGAGCGGCACCCGAACGCTTCCTGAACCGCGGCCCCGAGGGCGGGCGTGGGTCGAAGAATTCCGGCGGCGTCTTTCGGAGGACGCCCTCGGGGCCGGGCCTCTAGGATGAAGGCCTGATCGGAAGGGGGGAACAAATGGCAGGATCTGGTGAGCACGACTACGTTCTCGGAACGCACCGGGAAGAGATCGAGCGGCTGGGGCTCCAGCATCGCGTGTGGCGGCCGCATATGCTGGAATGCTGGCGCCGCGCCGGAATCACCGCTGGCTCGAAGGTGCTTGATGTGGGCGCCGGTCCAGGCTATGCCACGGTAGATCTGGCGGAAATCGTGGGGTCCGCTGGCGAGGTCCACGCTGTGGAGCGGTCCGGGAATTTCGTCCGATATGCTCGGGAGGCCTGCGCCGCCCGTGGGCTGTCAAACGTGCGCTTCCACGAGCAGGACCTCATGGCAGGACCTCTGGACACGACCGGCATGGATGCCACCTGGTGCCGCTGGGTGGCCTCCTTCGTATCGGACCCGGCGAAGCTGGTGGCCACCATTGCCCAGGCCCTGAGACCCGGCGGCGTGGCCATCTTCCACGAGTACCTGGACTACCGGACCTGGCGGCTGGCACCACCCTGCCCGCCCCTGGAATCCTTCGTATCGGAAGTCATGGCCAGCTGGCGCGCCTCCGGGGGTGAGCCGGATGTAGCGCTGTCGCTGCCCACGCTGCTCGAGGCGGCAGGCCTCACCGTGAAGCATCTGGAGCCGAAGGTCTTCGTCATTCCGCCCGGTGACTTCATCTGGAAGTGGCCCTCGGCCTTCGAGGAAACCAACCTCCAGCGTCTGCTGGAACTGGGCCGCGTAGACGAGGCCTGGGCCAGGTCCGTGCGCGAGGCCCTCCAGGAGGCATCAGCCTGCCCGAAGGTCCTGATGATCACGCCGATGATCCTGGAGATCGTGGCCGAACGGCGGGTCTAGAGCTCAGGCGTAGAGCCGCTGGAGCCCTGGATCCTGGGTCAATTCTTCGATCAGGTCGCGGACGCTCACCAGCTCGCGGAGCTTGGCGCCGTTGCTGCCGGTGAAGAAGAGGCCGCTCTCCTCCTTGCCATGCATGGCGTCGGCCAGGCGGTCGGCGATGCAGTAGCCCACGGCCATGGCGCCCTTGCCGTGGCCGCATGGTGAAAGGCAGTTGCTGACACAGCGCACCAGGGGCGCGGTGCCGGCCTCGATGTTCCGTTGCAGGCTGGTTCGCACGCCGCGGGCGGGCAGGCCCACCGGGGACTTCATGAGGCCGATGTCCTCGGCCTTGGCCCGGAGGATGACCTCCTTGAAGATCGGCGAGGCGTCGCACTCGAAGGTGCCGATGAACCGGGTGCCCATCTGCACGCCATCGGCGCCCATGGCCAGGAAGCGCTGGATGTCCGCGTGGTCCCAGACGCCGCCGGCCACCAGGATGGGAAACTCGCCCCACTTGTCCCGCTCCTCGATGACCTCGGGGAGGATGTTCTCGAGCGTGTGGGCCGGATCCAGGCAGCCATCGTGGCTGAAGCCCTGGTGGCCGCCGCTTTCGGGGCCTTCCAGCACCACGGCGTCCGGCAGGCGGTTGAACTTCCGCTGCCACTGCTTGCAGATCACCTGAAGGGCACGGCCGGAGGACACGATGGGCACCAGCGCCACATCCGCGTCACCCACGTAGCCCGGCAGGGCCAGGGGCAGTCCCGCGCCCGACACGATCATCTGGGCGCCACCGGCGAGGGCGGCGCGCACGGCGGCCTCGTAGCCCTCGATGGCGCAGAGGATGTTCACGCCTACGGCGCCCCGGCCTCCCGAGCGTTCGCGGGCCGCGCGGACGATCCATTCCAGAGCCTTGGGGGGGTTCAGAGCATCGGTGCCATCGGGCCGGCCCAGGCGCATCTTGGGGTTGGCAGAGCCGTGGTAGCCGGTGCCGATGGCCGACACCAGGCCCACGCAGCCTGCGCTGGCCACGGCACCCGCCAAGCCCTCCCAGGAGACGCCCACGCCCATGCCGCCCTGCTGGATGGGGTAGGCCAGGTCCAGGTTGCGGATGCGCAGCCGAGGCAAGGTGCAGGCACCTCGGCGCACGAAGGATTGGGCCATGGAATCCAGGCCGGCCATGAGGCGGGTCCGGAAGGCAGCCAGAGGCGAGGAATCAAGCAGCCCAGGCGTGCGGGGCTGGAGGCCAATGGCGCCATCGGCCATGGCCTGCCGGGCCTCGGCCTCGGTCTCGGCCACGGCCATGACGGGCAGACCGAAGCGCCGGAGGGCCGCCACATCACAGGCCCTGGCCAGCAGAGCGGCAGCGCCCCCGGCCATGGCCTGGGCAGCCTCTTCAGGATTCTGGACGGCGACGAGGCGAGGCATGTTGGCATGGCGCAGCATGGCCAGCGAAGGGGGCAGTTCGGCGGTGTGGAGCAGGAAGGCCACGCCGGCCTCGCGGGCGGCGGCCATGACGTTGTCGGCGCTGTCCCGCAGGCCACGCAGATCCAGGCCGATCTTGGCGCCTTCGCGCATGGAGGCTTTCAGTTCCTGCAGCCGCTCCCGCAGCTTGACGGCATCTGGAAAGGCTTCCGTACGAGGCAGCGCCCAACCACCGGCCCGCAGGAAGGCCGCCTGGAAATCCAGGGAGCCCGGCGCCTGCCAACCCTGGAGGGTGGGCTGCGTGGCGGTTTTGAAGAAGGACTCAGCCATCCTTAGCTCCGGTGGGGCAGGGATAAAACTCCGGCCCTCTATCATTCTGAGCCAAAAATCCTGTGACGGGGTTCAATGATTTGACCCTGGGTCAAAGCCACGGTTCCCCGTCACGGAAATTCCTCAGTTCTTCACAGAAGGCGCGGCGGTTTCGACGGGATCCAGGAAGGGCATCATGCGGCGAAGTTCTCTGCCTACCTTCTCCAGGGGGTGGTCGTAATCCGCGGCCCGCTGGGCCTCAAACCACTTCCGGCCCGTCTTGTTCTCCTCGATCCAGGCGGTGGCGTAACGGCCATCCTGGATCTCCTTGAGGATCTCCTTCATCTCGGCCTTGGTCTGGTCGGTCACGATGCGGGGGCCGCCGGTGTAGTCGCCGTACTCGGCCGTATCGCTGATGCTGTAGCGCATGTAGCTGAGGCCGCCCCGCTGCATCAGGTCCACGATGAGCTTCAGCTCGTGGAGGCATTCGAAGTAGGCGATCTCGGGCTGGTAGCCCGCTTCCACCAGGGTCTCGAAGCCGGCCTTCACCAGGGCGCTGGCGCCGCCGCAAAGCACGGCCTTCTCGCCGAACAGATCCGTCTCCGTTTCTTCGGTGAAGGTGGTCTCCAGCACGCCGGCGCGGGTGAGGCCCAGGCCAGCCGCATAGGAAAGGGCCAGGGCCATGGCCTGGCCACTGGCATCCTGGTGGATGGCCACCAGGGCCGGGGTGCCGCCGCCTTCCACGAAGACTTCGCGGACCCGGTGACCGGGGCTCTTGGGGGCCACCAGGCTCACGTCCACGCCTGCGGGGGGCACGATGCAGCCGTAGCGGATGTTGAAGCCGTGCGCAAACATCAGGGTCTTGCCGGGAGTCAGGTTCGGCGCGATGTCGTTCTTATAGAGCTCCCCCTGCCCCGTATCCGGCGTGAGGATCATGATCACGTCCGCCCAGGCGGCAGCCTCGGCGGGCGTGGCGACGGTCAGGCCCTGGGCCTGAGCCTTGGCCCGGGAGGCGGAACCGGCGGGCAGGCCCACCCGGACGTTGACCCCACTGTCGCGGAGGTTGAGGGCGTGGGCGTGGCCCTGGGAGCCGTAGCCGATGATGGCGACCTTGCGGTGGCGGATGATGTCGAGATCAGCTTCGTAGTGGATCTTGGCCATGGGAGGCTCCTTTTGCTGAGTAAGGGAGAAGGAAGGTGGATGTGCGAAGGGAGGTCAGACGGACATCGCGCCACCGCCGGTGCGCAGGGGGGCGATGGCGGCCTTGACCGGAGTGCGGGTGCCCCGGGCCATGGCCACGGCGCCGGTCCGGCCAAGCTCGATAATGCCGAAGGGGCGCAGGGTATCCACCAGGGCCTCGATCTTGCCGAGGCTGCCGGTGCATTCGATGACGAGGGAGTCATCGGCGATGTCAACCACATTGGCGCGGAAGACCTCGACCAGCTGGAGCACCTCGGAACGCCTCGTTGGGCCGGCGTTCACACGGATCAGGGCCAGGTCCCGCACCACGTTCGCGCGGCCGATGCCCAGCTGCTGGACCTCCAGGACGTTCACCAGCTTCCGCAGGTGTTCCACCGCCCGGCGGGCGGTGGCCTCGTCCGTATCCACCACCACCGTCATGCGCGACACATCGGGGCGCTCGGTGGGACCCACTGTGAGGGAGTGGATGTTGAAGCCCCGACGGCGGAACAGAGAGGCCACCCGGGTGAGGACGCCCGGTTCGTCATCGGTGTAGACCACGAGCACATGGGACATGGGAGCTCCTTCGTTCAGACCGGATCCTGGCCGGTCTCGGCCAGGACGCTGGGGGCGGGGCGGCGGATCATGTCGTGGAGGGCGGCGCCAGCAGGCACCATGGGGTACACGCTGTCCTCCTGCTCGACCTTGAACTCGATCAGCGCCGTGCCCTTGACGGTGCGGGCGGCCTCCACGGCGGTGGCCAGCTCACTGCGGGCCTCCACCCGCTGGCCATGGACGCCAAAGGCGTCGGCGAGCTTCACGAAATCCGGGGAAAGGATCGGGGTCGCGGCGTAGCGGCCCTCGTAGAACAGGGCCTGCCACTGCCGGACCATGCCCAGATAGCCGTTGTTGATGATGGCGATGTTCACCTTCACGTCCTCCTGCACGGCGGTCATCAGTTCGGCGAAGGTCATCTGGAAGCCGCCATCGCCAGCCACCACCCAAACCTCGGCCTCGGGCCGGGCCAGCTTGGCGCCGATGGCGGCAGGAAGGGCGAAGCCCATGGTCCCGGCGCCGCCACTGGTGATGAGGCTGCGCTCGCCATCGTGCTTGTAATACTGCGCCTCCCACATCTGGTGCTGGCCCACATCCGTCACCACCACGGCCTCGCCCTTGGTGAGGCGCCAGAGGTCGTGCATGACGTGGGCGGCGTAGAGGTGGCCGTCATCGGGCAGGTTCTTGATGTCCCGCACGGCCGAGTCCCCCTTCCACTCGCGGATGCTGCCCAGCCATTCGGAGCGGTCGGCCACCGGCACCTGGGGCAGCAGGGCCCGCAGCACATCGCCCAGATCCGCGGCGATGGCCACGTCCACGGGCACGAGCTTGTTCAGCTCGCTGGCGTCGATATCGATGTGGATCTTCTTTGCGTGGGGTGCGTACTCCTTGAGCTTGCCGGTCACCCGGTCGTCGAAGCGCATGCCCAGGGCGAGCAGCAGGTCAGCCTCCTGGATGGCCCGGTTCACCCAGGACTCACCGTGCATGCCCATCATCCCCAGGCTGAGTGGGTGCGTGGCGGGCACGGCGCCCAGGCCCAGCAGGGTGATGGCGAAGGGGATGTCGGCGCGCTCGGCAAGAGCCAGCACCTCGGCCCGGGCGCCTGAGAGCTGGATACCATGGCCCGCGAGGATGATGGGCCGCTTGGCCGAGCGGATGAGGTCCAGCGCCTGGGCCAGGGCGATCTGATCGAGCGGGGCCGGCAGATGCCGCAGGTGCCGCTGGGGCGCGGCCGCCTCCCAATCCAGGGTGGCCCGGGACTGCTGGGCATCCTTGGTGATATCCACCAGCACGGGGCCGGGGCGGCCGCTGCGGGCCACGGCGAAGGCTTCGCGGATGGCCGGGACGATGTCCTCGGCCCGGGTGACCAGGTAGGTGTGCTTGGTCACAGGCCGGGTGATGCCCGTGATGTCCACTTCCTGGAAGGCGTCCGTGCCCAGCAGGCCCGAGCCCACCTGGCCCGTGATCGCCACCAGTGGAGTGGAGTCGAGCATGGCCGTGGCCAGGCCCGTGACCAGGTTGGTGGCGCCGGGCCCCGAGGTGGCCACCACCACGCCCACGCGCCCGCTGGCCCGGGCATAGCCATCGGCCATGTGCACGGCGCTCTGCTCGTGGCGCACCAGCACGTGCCGGATGGTGTACTCCGTCATGGCGTCGTAGGTGGGCAGGATGGCCCCGCCGGGGTAGCCGAAGACGATATCCACCCCCTCGCGGGTCAGGCTTTCCCAGATGAGCTGCGCGCCGGTTTGCGGCCCTGCCGGTGCGATGGACATGGAACCCTCCTTGTTCAATGAGCGGCGGTGTTGGCGCCCATTGCGGCGCGCGTGGCGAGGATGCTGGACATGGATTCCGCCGGTCAGTGCTTCGATTCGACGAGGGCGGGCACGGTGCCCCGGCGTGCGAACAGGACCTTGTTCGTGGCGTTGAGATAGGCCCGGAGGCTGGCTTCCACGATGTCCGTGCTGGCGCCCTTCCCGCCCTGGGTCACGCCATCGAATTCCACCTGGACGAACACTTCGCCCACCGCGTCCGCGCCGCCGGTCACGGCATGGATGCGGAAGTCGAGCAGCCGCCCCTTCAGGCCCGTGAGCTTGTCCACGGCCGCGAAGACGGCGTTCACGGGACCATCCCCCATGGCGGTCTCGGTGACCTCGCCGCCTTCTTCGGAAGCCAGGGTGACCAGGGCCGTGGCGAACATCGCGGTGCCCGCCGTGGCCTGGAGGGCCCGCAGCTTGAAGGTCTCGGGGATGTGGGTGAGCCCGTCCCGCACGATGGCCAGGAGATCCTCGTCGAAGATCTCCTTCTTCTGATCGCTGAGCTTGGTGAACAGCTTGTAGGCCTTGTCCAGCTCGGAGCGACCCAGCGGGTAGCCCAGTTCCTCGAAGCGCTTGGCCAGGGCGTGGCGGCCCGAGTGCTTGCCCAGCACCAGGTGGGTCTGGCGCACGCCCACGGATTCCGGCGTCATGATTTCGTAGGTGGAGCGGTGGCTCAACATGCCATGCTGGTGGATGCCGCTTTCGTGGGCGAAGGCATTCTTCCCCACGATGGCCTTGTTGGGCTGGACCTCGATGCCCGTGATGTTGACCAGGGTCTGACTGGTGCGGTAGATGGCCTCCTGATTCACGCCCGTAGCGAAGGGCATGGTGTCGCGGCGCACGGACAGCGCCATGACCACTTCCTCCAGGGCCGCATTGCCGGCGCGTTCACCGATGCCGTTCACCGTGCATTCCACTTGCCGGGCCCCGGCCGCCACGGCGGAGAGGGAATTGGCCACGGCCAGGCCCAGGTCGTTGTGGCAGTGGACGCTGATGGTCACGCCCTCAATGCCGGGGACCCGCTCCCGGAGGAAGTGAATGAGCTTGGAGTACTCTTCGGGCACCGTGTAGCCCACGGTGTCCGGGACGTTCAGCACGGTGGCACCAGCCTGGATGGCCACGGTGAAGACTTCCACCAGGTAATCCCAGTCGCTGCGGGTGGCGTCCTCCGCGGAGAATTCCACATCCGGACAGAGGGACTTGGCCCGGCCGACGCCCTCGCGGATCATCTCGATGGCTTCGGCCCGGGTCTTCTTCAGCTTGTGGGCCAGGTGGATGTCGGAAGTGGCCAGGAAGGTGTGGATTCGCGGGCGGGCCGCCTCCTGGAGGGCCTCCCAGGCCCGGTCGATGTCCTTGGGGATGGTCCGGCACAGGGCGGCGATGATGGGCTTGCGGCAGGCGCGGGCGATGGCCTGCACCGCGGCGAAGTCGTCATCGGAGGACACGGGGAAGCCCGCCTCGATGACGTCCACGCCCAGGGCCTCCAGCTGCCGGGCCATCAACAGCTTCTCGTCCAGGTTCATGCTGCAGCCTGGCGACTGTTCGCCGTCACGGAGGGTGGTGTCGAAGATGGTGATCCGCTCAGTACCCATATCTTGGGAACTCCTTGGTCCAGCACTTGCCGGAGGGATCAATTGACGATGGCGCCTCCGGCCTCATAAATACATTTAATTTTTCTTATTATTCCATAAGAAATTCAACTAATCTTGGAATTCGCACGGGAGCTGTCATGGACCTGGGACAGTTGGAGACCTTCCTGGTAGTGGCGCGGGAGAAGAGTTTCTCGCGGGCCGCCGAGCGGCTCTACCGCACCCAGCCTGCGGTCAGCTTATCCCTCAAGCGCCTGGAGGAGGAGCTGGGCGAGACCCTTCTGGACCGAACCACCAAGGGCGGCACCCTCACCGACGCCGGCACCACCCTGCTGCCCCTGGCCCAGCGCATGCTGGACCTCCGCAAGCAGATCCTGGACACCTTCGGTTCCCTGAAGGGCCTGCAGATGGGTCGCCTGAACATCGGCGCCAACGACAGCGTGTCGGAGTTCCTGCTGCCTTCGATCCTGCTCGCGTACCAGCAGGCCCACCCAGCCATCCGAATCCAGGCCTACCGCCAGAGTTCGGAGCGCATTCCCACCGAGGTGCTCGAACGGCGGCTCGACGTGGGCTTCGTCTCCTATGACCCAATGCACCCGGAACTGGTGAGCGAAGTCATCCTCCGGGACCACATGGTGCTGGTGGTCCCGCCCGGCCACCGCCTGGCCAAGCGGAAGGAAGTCACGCTCGAAGCCCTCTCCAAGGAAACCTTCGTGGCTCACAACGCCATCACGCCCACCCGGAACGCCATCATCGACCTCTTCTCTCGCTGTGCGACGCCCCTGCGCATCACCATGGAGCTGGGCTCCCTGGCCACCATCCAGGAATTCGTGGCCCTGGGTGCGGGCCTGGCCATCCTGCCGCGAATGACCGTCATGGAAAGCATCCGCAAGGGCCGCCTGGTGGAAGTGAACGTCAAGGAGCTCCAGGTGGAGAAGCTCATCCGCGTCGTTACCCGCCGGGAGGAGGCCATGTCCCACGCCGCCAAGGCTTTTCTCCAGATGATCCGCGCCACGGATTTCGCCCGCACCTCACCCCTCGCCAGCAGGAAACACCCATGAGATCCATGACCGCCTTCGCGGAAATCGTCCGACCCCTGGAGGCCGGTCAGCTGCGGCTGGCCCTCCGGAGCGTCAACGCCAAGTCCCTGGACCTGAGCCTGCGCCTGCCCCCGGCCCTGTTCCCCCTAGAGGCCGGCATCCGCGCCCAGGTGCGGGAGGCGGCCCAGCGCGGCAAGCTCGACCTCGCCATTGAGGTGCAGGACGAGCCCTCCCTGGAGCCCCGGATGAACCGCGCCCTGCTGCGCTCCGTGGCCAAGAGTTGGCAGGAGGATGCCGAATGGCTCAAGCTGCCGCCACTCACCGCCGAAGCCTTCTTTCGCCTGCCCGGCGCCTTCCAGTCCCCCGCCTCGGATCTGGGCGAACGGCTGGAGGCCCCCGTGCGGGAGGCCGTGAAGGCGTTGCTGGAGGTCTGGAACGCGGGCCGGACCCGGGAGGCGGACCGGCTGCGGCCCTTCTTCGAGGACGGCCTGGCCCGGCTGCAGGCCCTGCGGGAGCGCCTCCAGGCGGAGGCGGCCAGCCAATCCGCCGAGCTGCCAGAGTTGTACCGGCAGCGCATCGTCCAGATCCTGGAGGACGCTAGGCTGGCGGGCCAGCTGCCCGCCGAGCGCCTGCTGGCTGAGGCAGGCGTGCTGGCGGAGCGCCAGGATGTGCGGGAGGAGCTCATTCGCCTGGCGGCCCATCTCGACGATTTTGCCGAGCGCCTGGCCAAGGACCGCCTGGAGGGCAAGGCTGTGGACGTCTGGTGCCAGGAAGTGCTGCGCGAGCTGAACACCACCGGCAGCAAGTGCAAGCGCATCGACATGACCCGCGCCGTCATGGAAGCCAAGGGCGTGCTGGACCAGATCCGTGAGCAGGCCGCCAACCTGGAGTGAGTCCACCGAGTCGTAGCGCTCACACCAAAGACCTTAGAGCCCCAAACAAAACCTGACGATGCCGCGACGTGGGGCTTTGTTAAGCGCTCTTTGCGGCAACCAGCGACCGGTAGGCCGGGATTTATCCATTGCTGCCAGGTTTCCGATTTAGGGGGATGAAATCCACATCCGCCGGCCAGTTCTAGGTTTCCGTCGCCCACCTTTCCCTGAGGTGGTTTCGCCACTGAATGCCGTACCTGGCACCGGCTGCGGAGGAGTCTTCGATGCCCATGACCATGAGAAGCCTCAAGTTGATGACGAGACTTTCCTTGACAGTGGCCGCGGCCTTCCTGCTCATGGCCTTCATCGCCTATCAATCCCTTACGACCATGCACCGGCAGCTCTACGAGGACCGGCAGCTCAAGACCAGGCACCTGGTCGAGACCGCCTATGGGGTCCTGGCCGGGTTCCAGGACCTGCAGCGCAGCGGCACCCTGACCGAAGGCGAGGCCCAGCGGCAGGCCATCCAGGCCATCAAGCGACTGCGATACGAGGGTAAGGAATATTTCTGGATCCAGGATCTGGGGAAACCCTTCCCCCGTATGGTCATGCACCCCACCGTGCCGGCCCTGGACGGGAAGGTGCTGGACGAGCCCCGGTTCAACAAGGCCACCTCCATGAGTGAAGGGCTCCACGGCAAGACGGTCTCCCTCGACAACCGGAACCTCTTCGTGGCCTTCAATGACGTCGTCGAGCGCACGGAGCATGGCTTCGTCGAATACCTGTGGCCAAAGCCCTTGGCCGGAGGCGGCACCTCCACCGAGCTGTACCTAAAGCTGTCCTATGTGAAGAAATTCCAGCCTTGGGGCTGGGTGATCGGCTCGGGCATCTACATTGATGACGTGGACGCGCTTTTTCGCCAGCACGCCAAGAGTACAGGACTGCTGGCCATTCTCGGGACGCTGGGGCTCCTGATCATCTCCTGGCTGGTGCGGAGGAGCATCTTCCAGGATTTCGGCGGTGAGCCGAAATCCGCTGAAACGTACACCACCCGCATCGCGGGAGGCGACCTCACCCAGGACATCCCGCTCCGTGCCGGCGACCAGGGGAGCATTCTCTTCACGCTTAGCCGCATGCAGGGGAGCCTGCGGGACATGCTTGGCGGCGTCTCCCAGAATGCCTTCAAGATCGAGCGGAGCATCGAGAACCTCTCCTCCCAATCCAACGAGATCAACCTCGCCACCCAGCTGCAGGCCGGGGTGATCCAGCAGACGCGCACGGCCATCACCGAAGTCTCCTCCAGCGTCGTGGTCGTGAACCAGCTCGCGCAGGACACCGTGGACCGTTCCCAGGGTGTCGTGCGTCTGGCTCAGGACGGCGCCCTGATTGCAGACGAGGTCGCGCAGGGCATGCGCGCCATCTCGGACACCATCTCTGCCTCATCGAATCAGGTGACCCGCCTGGTGGAGCGCGCGCGGGAGATCGAATCGATGGCCGCGATCATCAAAGACATCGCCGATCAGACGAACCTCCTGGCCCTGAATGCCGCCATCGAGGCGGCCCATGCGGGGCACCTCGGGAAGGGCTTCGCTGTGGTCGCCGACGAAGTACGCAAGCTGTCCGAACGCACCGGGAAGGCGACGGGTGAGATCACCCAGACGCTGCAGGCCATCCAGTCGGACACGGGGCAACTGGTTCAGGGTATGGAAACCGCGACGCCCCTGATCGCCTCTGGGGTCCAGCGAGCGGGTGATGCGGCCGAATCCCTCCGGTCCATCGAATCGCAGGCTGTGGCCACGCTGGGGATGATGGACGAACTAGCCAAGGCCACCGGACAGCAGTCCTCCCGCATCGATGAGATCGTGGGCAATGTCACGGATGTGATGGCTGCCTCATCCAGGACCGAATCCGTCATCGACCATTCCCTGACCACAGCCTCGGAGCTGGGGGTAGCCGCCAACGACCTGTTCAGCATGGTGAAGCGGTTCAATGTTGGCCTCCAGGAGGGGGGCGCCACCCAGGAGAAGCGGGAACAGGTGCAGGTGAAACCCCTGATGGAGTGGTCGTCAGCGCTGCAGGTTGGCCACGCCGAGATCGACCGCCAGCATCAGATCCTGATCGAGATCGCCAACCGGCTCAATGCGGCCATGCAGACAGGGCGCGGGCGCGATGTTTCCGGGACGATCCTGAATGAACTGGTGGATTACACCGTGAACCACTTCGGCTTTGAGGAAGGGCTCATGAACACCCACGGCTATGTCAATCGCGACGGACACCTCGAGGAGCACCGGAAGCTGATCCAGAGCGTCACGGACTTCAAGCGGCAGTTCGAATCAGGAACAGCCTCGGTCTCCATCGAGCTCATGGGCTTCATCCGGGACTGGCTCGTAAACCACATTCTGAAAGTGGACAAGGCCCTAGCCCGGGACCTGGCGAGCCGCGGATTGGCCTGAAGCCCTCCGCCAGATCACATCCCCAGTGGATCGTACGGGAGATCCATGGCGCCCTTCCAGGCCCCGAAGAGCCGAGTGCGGGTCCAACCCTCGGCCTGGGGGCGCAGGCGGCGCAGGCGGCGGGAAAGGAACCAGACGCTGCCATCCTTGATGCGCAGTTCGTCATAGCTGGCCAGGCGCACCTTGGCCATGTCCTCCGGAGCGACCTTGCCGGGGAACACCGTCCAGGCCCAGCGCCTGGCGGCCAGACCCTCGGCCCAGGCACGGCTTTCGAGCAGTGCGGGGTCGGTGGCCACGATCAGTCCCGCGATGCCGGCCTTTCCCCAGATGAAGCCGTCGAAGCGAGTCAGGGTATTTCCCTTCCGCGAGAAGGGCCCCGTGCCCGGCACGCGCCACCGGGACAGGCAAGCGAGGGCGTCGTCGTGTCTTGTCTTGAACTGGAGGATGAGCGTCGAGGGTTCATTCATCCTGATATCACCGCCCATGGCCTGGACCTCGGGGCCGATGGCCGCGGCCACCCGCGGGGCATCGAGGACGGAGCCATCCTGCAGCCGCCAGCCCTTCTGCAAAGTGACCCGCCAGCGCCTGCCATGGCGCGAGACCTCGAGCTCCGAAACCAGCTGTCCCGCCCAGGAGCCGCCGGGGGCTTTTTCAATCAACGCGAGGTCCGACTGGGTGGCCAGGAAGGCCTCCACGCCGGGTCCGGCCGGCAGGAGCACCTCCAGCTGGGCGGTGTCCTGGCCGAATTCCGGGCTCGCCGGCACGAAGAGTTCCCGGCCCTCCGTGAGGGGAATGGGCACCAGCGTGTTCTGGTGGATCCAGTACCAGCCCGAGGCCAGCACGGCCAGAAGCAGCAGGATGGACAGGCTCAGCCGCGCCTTCATGTCAGGCCTCCTGGAAGAGGTGCGCCAGTGGTTCGATGCGACGCAGAGCCGCCTCGATATCGACCATGGCCAAATCGCGATGGGGGATGAAGCGGATGGCAGAACCCACCGGCAGGGTCCGCACGCCCACGGATTCGAGGGCCGCCACCGCCACCGCCGCCTGGGGCACCGGGACCAGCAGGATGTTGGTCTCCGGCATGGGCGCTGCGATGCCAAAACCCCGCAGGCCCTCGGCGAGGCGCCGGGTCTTGGCGTGGTCCTCGGCAAGCCGCGGCAGATAATCCAGGGCCACCAGTCCCGCGGCACCCATCACGCCGCCCTGGCGGACGCCACCCCCCAGCATCTTGCGAAGCCTGCGGGCCTCAGCCATGGCGGGCTTCGAGCCACTGAGAAGCGAACCCATGGGGGCGCCCAGTCCCTTGCTCAGGCAGACCTGCACCGTGTCCACGCCTTCGGTCAGCGCGGAAAGTGGAACGTCAAGCGCCGCGGCGGCATGCCAAAGCCGGGCGCCATCCAGGTGCACCGCCAGCTTCGCGGTCTTGGCGGTAGCCACGAGGGCTCGATGCTCAGGCTGGGGCGTCACCGTGCCACCAGCGAAGTTGTGGGTGTTCTCCAGGCAGAGCAGCGTGGTGCGCAGCGTGTAGTAGGGACCGGGTGAGCCGGCGGCGCGACTGACCTGGACCGGCGTGGGTCGACCGGGCCCACCCTCCCAGGCCAGGGCTTCGGGCATGCCGCCCGCCAGCCAGGCGCCGGTACCCAGTTCCGAACCCAGCACGTGGGCCTGGGCCGGGGCCAGGAAGCGATCGCCCCGCCGCAGGTGGAGCATCAGACCGATGAGGTTGCCCATGCAGCCGGAGGGCACCCAGAGGGCCGCCTCCATGCCCAGCAGTTCCGCCACGCGTTCTTCAAGCAGAGCCAGGGTGGGATCGCGCTCCAGCACGTCATCTCCCACTTCGGCGGCGGCCATGGCCGCCCTCATTTCAACCGAGGGCTGGGTGACGGTATCGGAGCGGAGGTCGATGGCGCGCATGGGGAGATTCAATCATGCATGGCACACTAATTGTTCAAGGGAGATTGAATGAACCTGCTGCACGCCATCCTCCTGGGACTCATCCAGGGCCTGACGGAATTTCTGCCCGTGTCCTCCACGGCCCACCTCACCCTGGCCGAGCACCTGATGTTCGGCGGCAAGCCCATGCCCCTGGCCTTCGATGTGCTGCTGCACGTGGGCACCCTGGTGGCCCTCATGATCTATTTCCGCCGGGAACTGCTCCAGGTGGTCATGGGCTGCTTCGGGATGGACAAGGAGGGCCGGAGGCTCGCGATCTGGCTGTTCGTGGCCATGATCCCCACGGGCATCTTCGGGCTGGCCACCCGGGGCGTGAAGGAGGCCGCCAAGGAGCATCTCTGGGTGTACGGCGTGGGCCTGCTCTGCACCGCCGGGCTGCTCTTCTTCGCCAACCGAATGAGCCGGGAGCGGGTGAATCCACAGGACCAGGATCTGGCCGGGCGGGACCTTCCGGACCTCCGGGCCATGGACGCGCTGGCCGTGGGAACGATCCAGGGCATCGGGGGGGGCTTCGGCCTGTCCCGGTCCGGGTCCACCATCTCAATCGGCGTGTTCCGCGGCCTGAAGCTTCCGGCCTCGGCCCGCTTCAGCTTCCTCCTGGGCATGCCCACCATCGCCGCGGCGGCGGTGGTCGAGCTGCGGGGGCTGCTGAAGCCCCTCCTGAAGCACCAGCCCCTGCCGGCGGACATGGCTTTCCCGCCGGGTTCGCTATCTCCCATCCTGCTCTGCAGCGTGGGCGTGATCGCGGCCGCCATCTCCGGCTACTTGGCCATCGGCCTGTTGGACCGGTTCACCCGCAGGCCCCGGCTCAATGGCTTTGCCATCTACTGTCTGGGCATGGGCCTGGTGATGCTCACGCTGGGCGCCTCGGGGGCCCTTGGCCACCGCTGAAGCCAGGGCACTCTCCGTTCGCCGGTCCATGCACCCCGTTCACCGATGGCTCCCTCCAGGCCCGACCGGCAGCACCTAGACTGGTGCCTTCCCATCCGGAGGCCGCGGTGATCGTGCTGAACGAGGTCCACAAGTCCTTCACCGTGAAGGACCGCAAGTCCCGAACCACCAAGCGCATTGATGCTGTTCGCGGCATCTCCCTCACGGTGAAGCCTGGCGAGATCTACGGCCTGCTCGGCCCCAACGGCGCCGGCAAGTCCACGACCCTGCGGATGATCGCGGGTTTGATGGATCCAGATGCCGGCAGCATCGATGTCTGCGGCTTCGACACCCGGAAGAGCTCCGAATCCGTGCGCGGCTGCATGGGCTACCTCAGCACAGATATGAGCGTCTACACCCGCTTCACCCCCCGGGAGCTGCTGCGGATCTTCGGGGAGTTCCAGGACGTGGATCCCGCGACGGCTGAGCGCCGGGGCCTGCACCTGCTGGACAAGCTCCAGCTCGCGGACTTCGCGGACGTGAAGATGGAGGGCTTCTCCTCGGGGCAGAAGCAGAAGGTGAGCATCGCCCGGGCCCTGCTGCACGATCCCAAGGTGGTGATCTTCGACGAGCCCACCACGGGGCTCGACGTGCTCACGGCCAAGACCGTGCTGGACCTGCTGCGCATCATGCGGGAAGAGGGCCGCACCGTGATCGTCTCCACCCACGTCATGCCCATGGTGGAAGACATCTGCGACCGGGTGGGCATCATCTTCGACGGCAAGCTGTATGGGGATGCGCCGCCCCGGGACATCCTGCAAGCCAGGCGCGCCAAGACCCTGGATGAAGTGTTCTTCCAGCTCGCAGCCGAAGTTGAAGGGGGGAACTGATGCGCGGCGCCCTGCTCATCGCCAAGAAGGAGTTCCTGGAACTCTCCAAGGACAAGAAGACGATGTTCCTCGCCTTCGTCCTGCCCTTCCTCCTCTACCCCGCCATATTCGGCATGATGGCCAAGATGGGCCGGCGGGACGAGGCCCAGAACCGCAACAAGGCCAGTCGGGTGTACGTTTCTGATCCCTCGGGCGTGGTGGAGGGCTTGCTGGCTTCGGATGCCAAGCATTTTGAACGGGTGCAGCGGCCCGACGGCGACCTGAAACAGGCCATCCGGGACCAGAAGCTGGAGTTGGCGCTGGAGGTCGATCCCAAGGCCACCGAGGCCCTCCAGAAGCACGAGACCTTTGCCATCACCGCCACCATGGACGAAAGCGAGCGGTCCTCAGAAGTGGCCCTGAAGCGCCTGAAGACCACCCTCGCCACCCAGGAGAAGAGCTGGGTGCAGGGCCGGCTCCAGGTGCTTGGCGCCTCGGCCCAGCTGGCGGAACCTATCAAGCTGACCGTCAAGAATGCTGCCGACGTGGGTCTGGAAATTGGCAAGGCCCTGGGCCGGTTCCTGCCCTACCTCCTGATGATCATGATGTACACCGGCTCCATGCAGCACGGCATCTACGCCACCGCCGGGGAGAAAGAGCGCCACACGCTCTTGAGCCTCATGGCCACCCGCCTGCCGCGCAATCAGATTATCCTGGGCAAGCTGCTCTATATCTTCTGCATGGGCGTCATCGCGGCCCTGCTGAACCTCCTGAGCATGGGCGTTTCCGTGGCCTTCCTCGGCGGGGGCACGAGCAGCTCCATGCAGGCCATGGCGGCCATCGCCAACCCGATGACTCTGGGCCTTACCTTCCTGATCATGGTGCCCCTGGGCCTCTTCTTCTCGAACTTCATCCTGCTCATGGGCATCCAGGCCAGGAACACCATCGAGGCGGGCAGCGCCATCACGCCTGGCATCTTCCTCGTGGTGTTCCTCGGCGTCTTCGCCATGGCCCCGGGCGTGGACAAGATGGCCTTCCTATCCTACGTGCCGGTGGTGAACGTCTGCCTGGCCCTGCGGAAGCTGTTCAGCCAGCAGTTCAGCTGGATCGAGTACTTCATCGCCTTCACGATGACGGTGGGCCTGGCGGGACTCATGACCCTGGTCTCCACCCGCATCCTCAACCAGGAAAAGGCCCTCTTCAAGATGTGATAATCATCTTCGATGCCATGCGACCCGGATTTGCCTGAGAAACCCTGTCACTCTATAGTTTCTCCAAGGCATGCAGAGGAACCCGCAGATGACGAAGGCCAAGACTGAATCCACCCCCAAGCCCGCACCGGCACCAGCCCAGCCCGCGGCTCATGCCCTGGCGGGAGCCCTTACCAAGGCTCTGAAGCTGGTGCAGACCGGCAAGCACCCCGAGGCCGCCAAGGCCCTCGAGGCTCTGGCCCAGGAGGCTCAGGTCCTGGGCGACTGGTCCATGAAACGCCGGGCCCAGGTCTACCTGTCCCTGGTGGATTCGAAGATCCACCCGCCCAAGGCTGCCGCGGCTGACGCCATCACCGATATCCAGGCCTGCCTCAACCGGGGCGAAACGGACGAGGCCATCAAGCTCAGCGAAAAGGCCATCAAGAGCCACCCGACCAAGGGCTCCCTCCACTACCTCCAGGCAGTGGCCTTCGCCCAGGCCGAAAATGCTGACGCATCCGCGGAAAGCCTGAAGAAGGCCGTGGAACTGGATGGCGACTTCCTCTTCCAGTGGTTCATGGAACCCGACTTCAACCCCATCCGGAAATCCCCCCTCTTCGCCTTCACCGAAGGCCATTGACCCCGGGGCCCACACGCCATGGGTGGCCAATCTTCCCTTGATGCCGACCAGCCGCTGCGCGTGGTCGCACTAGGAGGGGGCACCGGCCTCGCCGCCCTGCTGCGGGCCCTCAAGCGGGAGGCGGGCCGCAACCGGGACCCCTGGAAGCTGACGGGAATCGTCACCGTTTCCGATAACGGCGGGTCCTCGGGCCGCCTGCGGGCGGAATTGGGTGGCATCCCGCCCGGGGACCTCCGGAACTGTCTATCGGCCCTCACCCTGGAAGATTCAGCCCTCTCCGACCTCCTGAACTACCGGTTCCGGGGCGAGGGCAGCCTGGCCGGGCATTCCTTGGGGAACCTGATGCTCTGGGCCCTCGCGGACCTCACGGGCGACTGGGTGCGGGCCATCCGCCAACTCTCCGGAGTACTGGTGACTCTGGGCCGGCTGTTCCCCTCGACCGTGGTGCCCGTCACCCTCTGCGCAGAAGACATGGCTGGCCGTCATTATGTCGGGGAGACGGAGGTGGGCTCCTGCAATCCGCCCCTGGCTAGGCTCTGGCTCGAGCCCCGGGACGCCGAACCCCTGCCGGAGGCCGTGCTGGCCCTCCTGCGCTCAGACCTGGTCATCCTTTCGCCCGGCAGCCTCTATACCTCCACCATCTCGAATCTCCTACTGGATGAACTGCAGGAGGCCGTGGAGTCTTCCCGTTCGCCGGTGATCTATGTGGCCAACCTCATGACGGAGCCGGGGGAAACCTCGGGGCTGGACCTGGAAACCCATGTGGCTGCCATTTCAGCCTTTGGCCGAACCAGGATCTCAGCCATCATCGCCAACGCCGCCCCCCTTCAACCGGACATGCTGGCCAGGTACCAGGTGGAGGGCGGCGAGCCGCTCCTGACTGAGGCGGACCGGATTCTGGATATCCCGGTCTACCGGTTCCCCCTCCTGGATCCCGAAGCCCCCATGGCAAGGCACCATCCGGACCTGTTGAACCGAGCCATCAGGGAAGTTCTGCCTAAGTTGTAATTCCTCTATTGGCCATCCCGGGGATGCCGATGAGTGATCCAGGGCACGAATAGGGATTGTATTTTTCGGCGATATTGGTTTTTATGACAAGGATCGGGGTAGGCTAGTCCCGGCAGGAGGCATCAGTTGGCGCTAAGCGGCGATCTGGCGACCATGGGCCTGGAGGACATCTTCCAGTGGCTAGCCGTGGGCAAGAAGACCGGCGTGCTGGAGCTGAAGGGCCCGTTGCATACCAAGCGGGTCGCCTTTCACGAGGGCCGTATCACCAGCATCTGGTCCTCAGATCCCCGCGAGTACCTCGGCCAGTACCTCCTGGCCTTCAATCGCATCACCGAGGAACAGCTACGCGAGGCTCTCGCCACCCAGGAGGACGAACAGCAGCTGCTGGGCCGCATCCTCATCAACCGGCAGCTGGTCACCGAGGCCGAAATCCGCCGCATCGTGCAGCTGAAGGTCGAGGAGAGCATTTTCGATACCTTCCTGTGGAGTGTCGGCAGCTTTGAATTCCACGATGGCGCCGGATCCCACCAGAAATCCATGCTCCTCAGCCTGGACGTGACCGGGATCGTCCTCGAAGGCGCCCGGCGCATGGATGACTGGAAGCGCATCCGCAAGGTCATCAAGGGTGGAGATGCCGTCCTGACTCCCATCTCGGAGGCCATCGCCGAGCGGCTGCCCCTGGCGTCCGAGGATGCGGACATCCTGGCCCGCCTGGATGGCCTGAAGCGAGTGGACCAGCTGGTGCTGGACATGCGGATGCCCGAGTACAAGATCAACAAGCTGCTCTTTGACCTGCACGAGAAGGGCCTGGTGCGTATCACCAGTGCCGGTGGCAACCTGGGGGAGAATCCCAGCCTCCAACTGCAGCGGGCCCGGGCCCTGGTGGAAAAGCAGAAGCTGCAGGAAGCCCAGGAGGAGCTGCGGCGGATCCTCACGGAACAGCCCCGGCACCTCGATGCGAACAAGATGATGGCCGTGGTGCAGGATCTTCTGGAGGAGAAGAAGCTGGACCAGGAGCTCATCCCGGAACTGGCGGTGACTCTGGACGAGCTGATGACCACCAACCTGGGCCCCAACGAGGCCTTCCTGGCCAGCCGGGTGAACGGCCTGTGGTCCATCAAGGATATTCTTTCCATCGCGCCCTTTGAGCCCAGCGAGTGCCTCGGCATCTTCTCCAAGCTCCTGAAGCGTGGGATTCTGAGGACCACGAAACCCGCCCATGGAGGCGATCAGCTCGGAGCGCAGCGCTGAGACCCTCCTGATCCGGAGGAACGATGCGCATCGCCCTTTCTCTTCTGCTGATGGCCCTGCCTCTGGCGGCGGCCAAGAAACCGACGCCCGCCCAGCTCCAGGCTCAGGTCAAGCGGCTCACCGAGGAACGCGACGACCTGAAGCAGCGGTTGGCGGCCATGGAGGCCCTCCAGCAGGAGGCCGGCAGTGCCAGGAAGGCCAGGGACCTCGCCCGCTCCGAAAGCGAGGCCGCGCGAAAGGAACTTGAGCTGCTCCGGGCCACTCTCAAAGAGAATCAGGGCGGCAGCGATGCCATCCTGAAGGAATTCCAGGACGCCAAGCAGGCGGCGGAGGAGGCCAGGGCCGAGGCCACGCGCCTCCGGGCCCAGAACGAGTCCCTCCAGACCAAGGCCAGCGCCGTTCCCGGTGATGGCGACCTGGTGGTCCTGGGCGAGGAGATCCAGCCTGCTCGGCCCATCAACCTCAACCGGGTGACTCCGCGCATCAAGGCCTCCAGCTTCCTGGCCGGGCGTCCCAAAGGCGTCGTGGTGGTGAACGTGCTGATCAGCGAGAAGGGTGACGTGCTTGCCTCACGATTGCTCCAGGGGCTCCCGGGCGTTTCACCGGAGGCCAGGGAGGCCGGTGAGGCCTGTGTCGAAGCCGCGAAGCACCTCGTCTTCGACCCCGCCACCTCCAAGGACGGGAAGTCGCGCTTCAAAGTCTGGCAGGGCGTCGGGTTCCACCTGGACTAAGCCCAACGGGGCGCCGCCGGAGGCGCGTGTCGATGCGGTCCAAATGGTTGTTCAAACAATTAATTTTTTTTATAATTATGTTTTATTTTTTAATTTTTACTTATTTCAATGTCCGCCCAATCTGATGGAAGACGAACCGCCTGCGCAATTTCAAGGAGTCTCCATGGCTGGGAAAACGCTCTACGACAAGTTGTGGGATTCGCATATCGTCAGTGAAGAAAGTGACGGCACCTGCCTGATCTACATCGACCGCCACCTCATGCACGAAGTGACCAGCCCCCAGGCCTTCGAGGGCATGCGCCTCGCCAGCCGCCTGCCCTGGCGCAAGGACAGCATCGTCGCGGTCGCCGACCACAACACCCCCACCGACCACTGGGAGAAGGGCATCGAGGAGCCCATCGCCCGCCTGCAGGTGGAGACGCTGGACACCAACATCAAGGAGTTCGGCGCCCTGGTGTACTTTCCGTTCAAGCACGAGAACCAGGGCATCATCCACGTCATTGGCCCCGAGAACGGGACCACCCTGCCTGGCATGACCGTAGTCTGCGGTGACAGCCACACCTCCACCCACGGCGCCTTTGGCACCCTGGCGCATGGCATCGGCACTTCCGAGGTCGAGCATGTCCTGGCCACGCAGACTCTGGTGGCCAAGAAGTCGAAGTGCATGCTGGTGCGGGTGGAGGGGAACCTGGGCCAGGGCGTCACGGCCAAGGACATCGCCCTGGCGGTGATCGGAAGGATCGGCACTGCGGGTGGCACCGGGTTCGCGATCGAGTTCGGCGGCACCGCCATCCGCTCCCTTTCCATGGAAGGCCGGATGACCGTCTGCAACCTCGCCATCGAAGCCGGCGCTCGCGCGGGCCTGATCGCCCCTGACGAAAAGACCGTCGCCTACCTGAAGGGCCGCACCTTCTCGCCCAAGGGGCAGGACTGGGACCGGGCGGTCGCCTACTGGGCCACCCTGCCCTCTGATGTCGACGCCAGCTTCGATGCCATGGTCGAGCTCAAGGCCGAAGACATCGCCCCCCAGGTGACCTGGGGCACCTCTCCTGAGCAGGTGCTGGCGGTGGGTGGCCGTGTGCCGAACCCCGCCGCTGAGGCCGATCCCATCCGGCGCCTCGGCATCGAGCGGGCGCTGCATTACATGGGCCTCACCGCCGACATGCCCATCACCGAGATCAAGGTGGACAAGGTGTTCATCGGCTCCTGCACCAATTCGCGTATCGAGGACCTGCGGGCCGCCGCGGGCATCGCCAAGGGCAGGCAGAAGGCTGCCAGCGTGAATCAGGTGCTGGTGGTGCCCGGATCAGGCCAGGTCAAGCGCCAGGCCGAGGCCGAAGGGCTCGACAAGATCTTCACCGCCGCCGGCTTCGAGTGGCGCGAACCCGGTTGCTCCATGTGCCTGGCGATGAATGCCGACCGCCTGATCCCGGGCGAGCGGTGCGCCTCGACCTCGAACCGCAATTTCGAAGGGCGCCAGGGACCGGGAGGCCGCACCCATCTGGTCAGTCCTGAAATGGCCGCCGCCGCGGCGATCGCTGGCCACTTCGTCGATGTCCGTAATCTGTACTGACCGGGAGAGCCCATGAAATCCTTCAAGCAACTCAAAGGGCTGGTGTTCCCACTGGACCGCGCCAATGTGGACACCGACGCCATCATTCCCAAGCAGTTCCTCAAGTCGATCAAGCGCTCCGGCTTCGGACCCTACCTCTTCGATGAATGGCGGTACCTGGACCATGGCGAACCCGACATGGACTGCACCAAGCGCCCGCTGAACCCGGATTTCCTCCTGAACCAGACCCGCTACCGGACCGCCCAGATCTTGCTGGCCCGGGACAACTTCGGCTGCGGCTCCAGCCGCGAACACGCCCCCTGGGCCATCGAGGGCTTTGGCTTCCAGGTCATCATCGCCCCCTCCTTCGCCGATATATTCTTTGGCAACTGCTACAAGAACGGCCTCCTTCCCATCGTGGCCCCGGCAGACCTCGTCGAACGGCTCTTCCGGGAAAGCCTGGCCAGCGAAGCCTACCTCCTCGAGGTGGACCTCGAACGGCAGAAGGTGACCCTGCCCTCTGGCGATGCCTTCGGCTTCGACATCACGCCGCACCGCAAACACTGCCTGCTGAATGGGCTGGACGAGATCGGCCTGACCCTTCAGCAGGCAGACAAAATCAGGGCCTTCGAAGCCCGCCACAAGAGCGCGCAGCCCTGGCTCTTCGCCTGACCCGCCCACGTCCCTTCTGAAAGGACCATGACACATGAAGATTGCGGTTCTGCCCGGTGATGGCATCGGCCCCGAGATCGTGACCCAGGCACTGCGCGTACTGGCGGTGCTGCAAAGCGACGGCCTGAAGGTTGAGTTGGAGGAAGCCCCCCTGGGCGGCGCCGCCTACGATCAGTTCGGCGCCCCCTATCCGGATTTCACTCAGAAGGTCTGCCGCGCCGCGGATGCCGTCCTGCTCGGCGCAGTGGGTGGGCCCCAGTACGACAACCTGGACCGGCCCCTCCGCCCCGAGCGCGGCCTGTTGGGCATCCGCAAGGATCTGGGCCTCTTCGCCAACCTGCGGCCCGCGGTGCTATTCCCGGAGCTGGCCAACGCCTCGACGCTCAAGCCCGAAGTGGTCTCAGGCCTCGACATCATGATCGTGCGGGAACTCACCGGCGACATCTACTTCGGCGAGCCCCGGGGCATGCGCACCAACAAGGATGGCGTTCGCGAAGCCCTCAACACCATGATCTACACCGAACCTGAAGTCCGCCGGATCGCCCACGTCGCCTTCGGCATCGCCCGGAAACGCAGCCAAAAGCTCTGTTCCGTGGACAAGGCCAACGTCCTCGAAACCACGGAATTCTGGAAGGAAATCGTCATCGATGTGGCGAAGGATTACCCGGACGTTCAGCTCACGCACATGTACGTGGACAATGCGGCCATGCAACTGGTACGCAACCCCAAGCAGTTCGACGTGATCGTCACCGGCAACATCTTCGGCGACATCCTTTCCGATGAAGCCTCCATGCTCACGGGCTCCATCGGCATGCTGGCCTCCGCGTCGCTCAACGAGACCAAGAAGGGCCTCTATGAGCCCGCCCATGGCTCCGCTCCAGACATCGCGGGCAAGAACCTGGCGAATCCCCTGGCCACCATTCTTTCGCTGGCCATGATGCTGCGCTACACCTTCGAAGACGAGGCCGCGGCTGGGCGCATCGAGGCCGCCGTGAAGAAGGTGCTCGCGGCTGGCTTCCGCACCGCCGATATCTTTGAGCCCGGCATGACCAAGGTCTCGTGCTCCGACATGGGCAGCCAGGTCGTGGCGGCGATGTAGTCGGTCGACCCGACACTCCCAACGGCAGTCAAGGAATGCAAAGAAAAGACTGTTAACCACAAAGACAGAAAGACCACGAAGAACTGCAAGGGCTTTTTCCTTGCGCTTATTTCGTGGTCTTCCTGTCTTCGTGGTGAATTCTCTTTCTTCCTGATTGAGCAGGGATCAGCGCTTGGCCAGCCGCTCCTGATCCCGCACCAGCTTGTATTCCACGGCGTCCACCAGGGCCAACCAGGAAGCGTTGATGATGTCGGTGGAAACCCCGATGGTGGTCCAGCTTTCCTGATGGTCTGTGGATTCGATCAGCACGCGCACCTTCGCGGCGGAGGCCGCGTCGGAATTGAGTACGCGGACCTTGTAATCGGTCAGCTTGACCTCTTTGATGGCGGGATAGAAACGCTCCAGCGCCTTGCGCATGGCCATGTCGAGAGCGTTGACCGGGCCATCACCCTCGGCGGCGGTGATCTCCTCCAGGTCGCCCACGCGAATCTTGATCATGGCGGTGGAATTCACCCCATTGGCCGCGGGTTCGTTGGCGATGACCTTGAATTCCTTCAGTTCGAAGAAGGGCTGGTACTTGCCAAGAATTTTCCGAACCACCAGCTCGAAGGAGCTCTCGGCGGTTTCGAACTGGTAGCCCTCGTATTCCAGCTGCTTCAGGCGGTCCATGACCTGCCGAGTTTCCGGAGAATCCCGGTTCAGAGAGGGATCGATGGCATGGATCCGGGCCAACAGGGTGCTGCGGCCGGCCACTTCGGACATCAGGATGGTGCGGCTGTTCCCGACCAAGTCCGGGTTGATGTGCTCGTACGAGGCGGGGTTCTTCTGGACGGCGTCGATGTGCATGCCGCCCTTGTGGGAGAAAGCGTGCTTGCCCACGAAGGCGGCCTTCTCGTTGGGTGTCATGTTGGCGGTTTCGCTGACGAAATTTGACAGGGACGTCAACCGTTCCAGGTTCTGCCGCGGGATGCAGTCGAAGCCGAGCTTGAGCTGGAGGTTGGGGATGATCGAGCAGAGGTTGGCGTTGCCGCAGCGCTCGCCGATGCCGTTGATGGTCCCCTGGACCTGGGTCGCGCCGGCCTTCACCGCCATGAGCGAATTGGACACCGCCAGCTCGCCATCGTTGTGGCAATGGATGCCGATGGCCGTGCCGAAGCGCTTGGCCACGATCCCGGTGATCTCGAAGACCTCCTCTGGGAAGCCGCCACCATTGGTATCGCAGAGGCATAGGCAGTCGGCGCCAGCGTCGGCCGCGGCGGCCAGGGCCTTCAGCGCGTAGTCAGGGTTGGCCTTGTAGCCGTCGAAAAAGTGTTCCGCATCGAACACCACCTCCAGCCCCTTCTGCTTCAGATAGCGGATGGTGTCACCGATCATGCTCAGGTTCTCGTCCAGGGTCGTGCGCAGAATGCCCGTGACCTGGTAGTCCCAGCACTTCCCGAAGATGGCGACTGAACGGGTGCCCGCGAGCAGCAGGGACTGGACATTGCCGTCGTCCTCCACGGCGACGCCAACCTTGCGGGTGCTACCGAAGGCGATGATCCTGGCGTTCTTCAGCCTGAGGGCGCCCACCCGGGAGAAGAACTCCAGGTCCTTGGGATTGGAACCGGGATTGCCGGCCTCGATGTAGCGGATGCCCAGTTCATCCAGACGCTCGACGATCTTGATCTTGTCTTCCACTGAGTAGGAGATGCCCTGGGCCTGGGCCCCGTCCCGCAGGGTGGAGTCGTAGATGTCGATCCTCGTCACGTCCTGCTCCTGCCGAATCAGAGGGCCCTGCAGCCCGGCGCCAAAGCACCGGAACCAAGTTGTAGGCTGCATGGTCTGGGCCGATCCAGAATGCACCCAGGAATCAGTTTACCTGTTTGGACTACGATCGTCCGCACCCAACGTTCTCTGGACGGAACTTCCCCTCAGGCTCGCTCACCGAAGGGACTGGGTTCTCCGATCCCCCAGCGCTTCTCGTACCAGACTTTCTCCAGGCAGAGCCCTTCCGGGGGCGCAGTCATGCCCGCCCGGCGACGATCCCGTGACTCCAGAACCCCGGCCAGGGAATCAACGGGTCTTCGGCCCCGACCCACCTCCACGAGGGTGCCGGCCATGATACGGACCTGGTGCATGAGGAAACTGGTCCCCTCGAAGACCAGATCGACGCCACCTTCCACCGGGAGGATCCGGATGCCGTGGATGGTCCGTATGGGCGACTTGGCCACGCACTCTGAGCAGCGGAAGCTGGAGAAATCGTGGGTGCCCAGCAGGGGTGCCAGGGCCGCCTCCATGGCACCTAGATCCAGGGGCAGCGCCTGGTGGACATGCCAACGGAAGGCGGAGAGCAGCGGGTCGGCGGCGGGACCGAGGCCCAGCCGGTAGACGTAGCGCTTGGCCAACGCGTGCTGGCGGGGAAAAAAGCCCTCCGGTGCCGGTCGCACCGCCATGACCCGGATGTCCATGGAAAGGTGGGCGTTCAGGGCCGTGAGCAGCCGGTACGGCTCCCAGGAGCGGGAGGTGTGGATGAGCACGCCCTGGGCGCGGGCATGCACGCCGGCATCAGTCCTCCCGGTGCCCTGGGGCATGGGGGCCCCAGGGTCGAAGGCTTGCAATGCAGTCCACAGGTCCCCCTGGCCGCTGCGGAGGGAGGTCTGGATCTGCCAGCCGTGGAAGCCGGCCCCGGCATAGGCCACTGTCAGGAAGAAGGGCTGGGACATCCCTCCATGATAGGCATGGAGGGGCTTGAGTGCCCCCGAAGTGCCCTGATCGCCCGTTCTACGGGGATCTTTGCAATCCATGGGACTTACAGTCAAGCATTTCCGCCCTTTTCGATGTTCCATGCCCAACCGAAGCCCCCAGCGGCGCCGCTCTCCGATTTTTTTTTAAAGAAAAACCTTGACCATGCTGCGTCTGCGGCGTAGTTTCTTGGCAGTTTAGGGAATACAGGATTCATAGGCCTTTCGGGGCCCTTGATGTTCGGAAACCCAGCAAAATCGGCCGTCCCCTCTCGGTGACGTTTCCGTTTCTTTCAACCCGGGGATACAGTTCCCCAATTTCGGAGGTTCTCATGAACAAGGCTGAACTGGTCAGCGCCGTCGCCGACAAGGCCGGTATCACCAAGGCCCAGGCCGCTGCCGCCCTGGATCAGGTTCTCGGTGGAATCGGCGCTGCCCTGCGCTCCGGCGACAAGGTCACCCTCGTGGGTTTCGGCACGTTCTCCGTCGCCAGCCGCGGCGCCCGCACCGGCCGCAATCCCCGCGACAACAAGCCCATCAAGATCGCCGCCAAGAAGGTTGCCAAGTTCAAGCCCGGCAAGAAGCTCGCGGACGAAGTCAACGGCAAGGGTGGCAAGAAGCGCAAGTAGGATCTAACTGGCCGGTCCTTCACCGGATTCCAGTATTAACAGGGCCTGTTTCGACAGGCCCTGTTGTTTGCCTGGGAGCATTTTATGGCAGTTAAGGTCAGGTAGATCATCAAAACCCCAGAGAATGACTATCAGGGGCTTTCCGACCCTTGATGGCCGGAAAACCCCTGCTGGGTTGGACACGTGGCCTGCGGGCCGGGCGATGTTCCGCAATTCAGGCTCCCAATCCCGGCTTCCGATGAAGGGGCATCCGACGAGGTCCCCATGTCCGACGAAGAAGCTGGCCCCAAGAAAAGCCCTCTGAAGCTGATCATCATCATCGTGGCGGCCCTGGCAGTCCTTGGGGGCGGCGGGTTCGGCACCATGTTCTTCCTCAAGAAGCAGGCGGCCACCAAGGCCGCCGCCGAAAAGGCCAAGGCACAGGAGGCTCAGGCCCAGGAGGGTGCCCATGCCGAGGCAGCGGCCCACGGCGACGACGACTCCGAGGACTGCGGCGACACGGGCGAGAAGAAGGAGGGTGGAGGCCACGGCGCCGCCGGCGAGGCAGCCCCGGTCATGGTGATGACCCGCACCCTTAACCTGACGGGCCCCCGGCGCAATGCCTTTCTGCGCTGCGAGCTGAATATCCTCTTCTGTGACGCCGATCTAGGGAAGCTGGTATCCGGCGAAAAGCCCTCGCCGGAAAAGAGCCTCGTCCAGTCCATCGTGCTGGGGGTCCTGGCCGGCAAGAGTGTCGAGGAGGCCTCGGACGCCGAATTCCGCGAAGCCCTTCGCAAGGAGATGAAGGAGAAGCTGAACGAGCAGTTCAAGCCCCATCCGCCTAAACCTGGGGAGAAAGAGGACCCCAAGCACAAGAAACCCAAGCGGCCCATCAAGAGCGTGCTCATCGTGGACTGGGCCATCCAGCAGTAGACGACAGGCTCCTGGCATGGCCGTTGCGATGCCGGGAACCAGGGTCCATGCTTTGACAGGACCGACGGGAGGGGCATGGCCAAGCGGGGGGATCGGATCGAGGACGACCGCGTGCTCAGCTTCGAGCAGGTGGTGGCGGAGCTCATGCCCTTCATCGACACGCCCCTCAGGCTGGAGATCCAGCTGGGCCAGGCCCGCATGACCATCCGCGACCTCCTGGAACTGGAATCCGGCTCCCTGGTGGAGCTCAAGAAGAGCGCCGGTGAGCCCATGGACGTGCTCTGCAAAGACCGGGTGCTCATTCGCGGCGAAGTGACCGTATTGGAAGACACCCTGGGCCTCCGTGTCACCGAAATCGTCAACTCGGACCGTCGGGTCTGACGCGGAAGATAGAGGTCGTAACAAAACCCGACGATGCCGCGATGATGCCAGGCAGGATGCACCGCTAGGAAGGGCCCGCAGGGCAACGTGGTTCGTTGTTCAAGGGGCCTGACGCCGCGGGGCGCGCGGATGGGGGCCAACCCTTCGGGCGAGGGGTGGCGCCTGTCGCCATGCTGCGTTGGCCGACCTCCCTGTATTCCCGATACAGCGTCGGTCGCCCGCCCTCTTGGTATCGCCATTGGCGATACGCAAGACAAACAGACTTCTGCCTTGCTCCGGCGGCACCCCTCGCAAATGACAAGATAATTTCTATACAGGCCCTGAGGCCCAAGGCCCCTACTGCGCACCGGCATTGATTCCTCCAATGAGCGTATAGATGGGCAGCAGGATGGCCAGGGCCACGAAGACGAGCATGCTGGCAAGACCCAGGATGATGAGCGGTTCCAGCAGCTGGAAGAACCGCTTCACGCCCGCCTGCACCTCGGCGTCGAAAAAGGTGCTGACCCGGGTGAGGGTCTGTTCCAGGTTGCCCACCTCTTCGCCGATGGCGAGCATCCGCACGACGAGGGGGGGAAAGTAGCCCACGGCGGCGGCCATGACGGCCAGGCGCTCGCCGCCCTCCACTCCCTCGCGGATGCGCCGCACGCAGAGCGACAGCCGCGCGTTCCCCGTGACGCCTTCGCATTCCCGGAGGATCTGGATCATGGGAATGCCGGCCCGGAACTGGGCGGCGAAGAAGGTGGCGAAGCGGGAGAGCCCGAGGCGCGTCACCAGGGCCCCGGCCAGGGGCATGCTGAGCAGGCGCGTATCCCAGGCCAGGCGATAGGCTTCGTCCCGCAGGGCGAAGCGATGGGCCACGTAGAGCCCGATGGGGCCCAGCACCACCAGCCAGCCCCAGTCCACCATGAACCCGCCGATGCCCATGAAGAGCCGGGTGGGCAGGGGCAAGGGCACGTTGAATTCCCGCAGCATCTTGAGGATGGGCGGGAAGGCGAACACCGAAGCGGCGAGGATGGCGAGGCCGATCACGCCGAGCACGATCAGGGGATAGGTGCTGGCCTGCTTCATCTGGGAGGCGAAGGCCTCCTCCCATTCGACGAGCTTCACCACCTCCCGCAGGGCCTCGTCCATGCGGCCGCTGGATTCGCCCGCCCGCAGCATGGCCACATGGAGGGGGCTGAAGAAGCCGGGGTGGGCCTCGAAGGCCTCGGAGAGGCTCGCGCCCCCTTCGATCCTGCGCCGGATGTCCATGATGGCCGCATCGAGGGCCGGGCGCTCGGGCACGCGGTAGTCCGCCAGTGCCGCGATGATCGGCACGCCGGCTTCGATGTAGCTGCCCAGGTGCACGAGGAACGCCACCTGCTCCCGCCGTTTCACCCGCAGGGTGCCGATCCGCGCGGCCCCCTGGAAGCTGGCCTTCAGCAGGAAGAGGCGGTCCTGGGCCAGGAGGGCGTGGAGCTCCTCCTCGCTGCCGGCCACCCGGACTCCCTTGAGGGTGCGGCCATCGAGACCGCGGGCCGTGTAGGCGAAGGCCGGCATCAGTCGTCCTCCGCCCGGACGCGCACGGCTTCCTCGAGGGTGATGAGGCCCCGCTGGGCCAGATACACCGCGTGCTCGAAGAGGCTCGTCTTGCCCTCCCTCCGCGCCTGCGCTTCGACCTCGGAGAGCGGGGCGTTGGTGGCGATCAGCTCGCGCACCTTATGCGTGACGAAGAGGAGGTCGTGGATGGGCTTGCGGCCGCGCACGCCCGTGAACCGGCACAGCTCGCAGCCCTTGCCCTTCTCCCACTTGCCTTCCTTCTGGTGGGGCTTGAGCAGGGCCCTGGCCTCGTCCTCGGGGCGGTAGGGCGCGGCGCAGGCCTGGCAGTTCACCCGCACGAGGCGCTGGGCCAGGACACCCTGGAGGGCCGCGGCCAGTTCCAGGCTGCTCACGCCCATGTCCTTGAGCCGGGGCAGCGAGCCCACGGGGTCGTTGGTATGGAGGGTGGAAAGCACCAGGTGGCCCGTCATGGCGGCCCGCAGGGCGATGCCCGCGGTCTCGCCATCCCGGATCTCGCCGATGAGGATGATGTCTGGATCCTGGCGCAGGATGCTGCGCAACCCCGCGGCGAAGGTGAGCCCCGACTTGACGTTCACCTGCACCTGGGTGATGAGCGGCAGCTCGTACTCGACGGGATCCTCCACCGTCACGATGCAGCGGTCGCTGCCGTTGACGCTGTTCAGCGCCGAGTAGAGGGTGGTCGTCTTGCCGCTGCCGGTGGGGCCCGTCACCAGGATCACCCCATGGGGCAAGGCCAGCAGGCGGACGAAGCGGTCGTGGATGTCGTCGGGCATGCCCAGCTGGTCCAGGCTCATGACCAGCTTCGTCTTGTCCAGGAAGCGCAGCACCACCTTCTCGCCGTGGTTGTTGGGAAGGAAGCTGGCGCGGATGTC
>JANYLR010000097.1 GCA_025363715.1 Holophagaceae bacterium
CCGTGGGCGTGGCGAATACGACCTTCTGGCTCAAGGACGTAAACAAGGTCGCAGCGACGAACCTGATCAGCGCGCACGCGTTCTGGCTCTCGACGCTCACGGCCGGCGCTGGCAGCGGCGCGATCACGATCACCGGCACCGCCGCCGACACGTACGCCACGATGGCGATCAACTGGTGAGCGGGCAGAGCCCGACACGCTGAAAGGCCCCGACCATGGCAGCTCCCGTCCTCTCTCCGATCCTTCGATCCCAGGCGGCGTCCAACGATGTCGTAATCTCACTGACGCTGTTTCAGGAGGCGTTTCTAAACGCCTTCCGAGGCTACGCAGCGCCCGAGATGGTCGGCCTCGGCCTCGAGGATTCCACCACCGCGCTCTCGTACAAGATGCCGATGTCGGTGGGATCGAGCGCGTGGGCGCAGATCACCGGCGGCGTCGCCTACGACAACGTCGGCGAGGTGATGCTGCCGATCACGATGCCGCCCTACGCGGCCGCGGTCTGCGCCGAGGTGATTAAGCTCCAATCGGACCAGTGGAACGGATGGGGCGAGCGCCCGGCCGAGATGGCCTTCAACGCGAGGAACATCGGCGAGGCCGCGCTCGCGGCCGCGCTCGAGGCCGGCGGTAGCACGCTCTCCGTCGAGAACTTCCTCGACAACGGGCCCGCCGCGGGCAACGCGCTCGCGATCAAGATCTTCCAGGCGGCGCATCCCTACTCGCCGCTCGACCTCTCTGACACGTCGAGCACGTGGACGAACGACTACACGGGCACGAACACCGACAGCCTCAACAACGACTACAGCGCGGCGCCGCTGAACCTGGCGTCGATCGATCGCGTGGCGAACAACTCGAACCACACGATCGGAATGAACGGCGTGGACTTCCAGCCGCTCGAGTGGTGGGCCGTCGTCGTGCCGCCTGCGCTCTCGCGCCAGGCGCGCCGCTACTTCGCCGAGCAGGGCAGCCGCAACGACATGATCACCGAGGGCCTCTCCGGCGTCGCTGTCACCGGCAAGCCCGACCAGTTCCACCGCCCCAACACCGCGAAAGACCTGGGAATCCAGGTCATCGTGAACAGGTACCTGACGAACACCACGACCTGGTACCCGGTGTTCCGATCGCCCGCGAGCCGCAAGGCGCCGTGGGTCTGCATCAACCAAACGCCCGCGCACGCCGTCCCGTTCTCGGGCGGCTCGGGCGGCGGCATGCAGCAGGTCAACATCGACGAGGCGGGCATCGAGTGGATCATCGACGACCTGTCCTCGACGGCCTACAAGCACGGCGTCAAGGGTATCCCGAAGGGCCACGTCGGCATCCAGGGGATCCGCCGCGTCGGCGCTGGCATCACCGTGCCGCGACAGATCGCCCGCTGCCAAGCGACGTGAGGCCGGGATGCTCTACTGCGCGCGATCGGACGTGTACGCGATCGGCCTCCCGGCCGAGGCGTTCGCGCGTCCGCCGCGTGCAGTAGAAGGCGTGACGCCGAGCACGGGCACGTTCGCGCTGCGCTCGCATGGCTTCTCGCTCGATGCGCCCATCTCGCTCGCCGTCATCTCGAGCTCAACACTCGGCGCCCCTGCGGCGGTACTCCCCGTGGGTCTGTCGATCGCCGTCCCGTACTTCGCGCGCCCAAACGGTTCCGACCTGTTCGCGCTCGCCGCCGCCGTCTCTCCCGCCGCTCCGATCGCGAGCTTCGGCGACGCAGGCTCGGGCCTCTTCGCGGTCATCGTGGACCACGGCGTCTACCTCGACGCCGCGATCTTGATGGCGTCGCGCATCGTCGACGACTTCGCGCGCGCGCACCATGGCAACATCAACGCCGCGATCCTACCGCTCGTGTGCGCCTTCCTCGCTGGCCGGATCTACGTGGCGACGCATCGCGCGCTCATGCCCGAGCACAAGTCGGGCGAGGCGGATGCGCCAAGCTGGGTCCTCCGGCTCGTCGACCAGCTCTTCAATTTGTGGCTCAGTGGCGTCGACATCAAGGGCGCCACCGACGACACGCCGCAAGCCGAGACGGGGCCGATCGCTGTGCGCCTCAAGGGCCGCGGGTTCCTGCGCGGCGAACGCGAGGACATCGTATGACGACGCCCCAAGTCGCCATGCCGCGACACCCGTTCGAGCTGCTCTTCCAGCAGCTCTCGGGCGTGATGCGCGTCTCCCACGAGCTCGGCCCGAGCGCCGGCATCATCAAGGGAAACGTGCATCGCATCGTGTGGACCGACAAGGGCCCCAGCGCGAGCGAGCCAATCGGCTACACGATTCCCGGCACGGTCACGATCAGTCGGCAGCCGTGCGAGTACGCCGTCGAGGTCTACGGTGGGTCGCCGGCCGACGTGCTCCAGAGGTGTCGCGACCTCGAGGGATGGCTCGACAACCTCGTCGGCCCGCCGCGCGGCGCCCCGCCCCCCGCTGGCAACGGCTACAAGATCGGCCGCCCCAGCGCGCCGCTCGAGGTCGGCGACGGGACGTCGACGGGCTGCTCGGTCACGATCGACGTGACGCTCTACCTGCCGGTTTTCTCCGAGGTGCGCCCGTCGCTCCTCGTCGGGCATCCGAGCGTCACTGCAACCGCGAAGGGGTCTGGCGACGGCCCCACGAACGATGGCTCTGTCGTGTGGCAGGGCTGAGGAGGATTCGAGATGGCCGTCAACTTCAAGCTCCGCGGTGGCGATCGGGTACCGGCGAGCTCGCCCGCGAAGATCCCATGCTTGCTAGGCACGTGCCCCCTGGGCGTCGTCGGCCAGTCGTACGCGTTCGATCCGGGTGACAACGTGGTCGGCGTCCTCGGCGGCGGCAAGCTCGCGCAGGCGGTCCTGTACGTCCACGCGACCGCCGGCTCGCGCGTCGTGTGCGTGCCGACCGCGGGCACGTATCCGTCGCTCCCCTCGCTCGCGTCTACGGGCGTATCGCCCCCCGCGGCGTCGCTCGCGCTCGCACCCGGCAACCCCGTCGTGGGCGCTTACGATCACTTCGACCTGCTGCTCACGATGAAGATCGCGGGGGCCGGCGGAACGGCGCAGTTCGATCTTTCGTACGACGGAACCACGGTCGCCGAGACGCGCGTGGTGCCTGCGGAGCTGCCCGCAAAGATCGTGGGCACGGCCGCGATCACGCCCGCCACGCTCGCGCTCTCCAACGCACTCACGCTCGTCACGATCGATCCCACCGTCGCGACGCTCACGCTGCCCGCCGGCTCGCTCGCTGCGTCGGCATCCAACGCACTCCACGCCGCGACCGCGACCGTGGCGGCGCCCGTGACGCTGCTCGCCGCATCCCTCGTCGCCGCTGGCCTCGCCGCGCTCCTCGCGAACCCGCGCAAGCTCGTCTTCACGACGGCCGGCATCACGCCGTCCGACGCGCCCGCCAACGTCGTGATCAACGGGACCGACTACACCGGCGCAGTGCAGACCGAGACGCTTGTGCTCGACCAGATCGCCGGCCCGGAGACGTCGGCCAAGGCCTACGCCACGATCGTCTCGCTCGTGTATCCGACAGCGGACGGCGTGGGCGCCACGATCGCGATCGGTTATGCCGACGCCTACGCGACGGTCGCCGAGCTCGTTGCCGAGCTCAACACGCTCGCCGTGGCGGCGCCGCTCGCGTGCCTCTTCACCGACGAGCAGACCAGCGCGGGGCACTTCCTTGGCTTGGCCACGAACGCCAGCGGCACCGGCGCGCTCCTCGAGCTCGACCCCGTGTCGACGTCGTTGACGCTGTTCGGGCTCACGGCCAGCATCGTCACCACGGGCGCCGCGGCAAAGATGGTGCTCCCGTTCACGGGGCTCCAGCTCACCTTCCCCGCGACGGGTCCCTATCCGGTTCCTGGCACCTACTCGGCGAGCGTAGACGGCGCGCGCTCAAGCGTGTCCGTGCTCACGACGGCGGCGACGGCGGCACACGACCAGTACGCAACGAACCCGTTCGGCGTGCTCGTCACCGTCGAGACGTTCGATACGATGGCGAACGCCGCCGCGGCACTGAGCGCGCTCAACTCGCTCACGGCAACGTGGATGGCGGACCCCGCGAGCCCGCTCTTCGCGACGGCGATCGTCGCCACCGTGTTCCACACCGCGAGCGCCGTCCGCGCCACGAGTGACGCGAACATCGTCGCGAACGATGCGGCCTTCATCGCGGCCTTCCCACCGTCGACGCCCGACTCGGTGCTCAACAACGTCGCGCATGACGACTGCTACATCCCCGGCGCCGCGGGTCTCCCCGCCGGCACCTTCCGCCGCCCCGCATCGTGGGCCGGCGCGTCCAAGCTCGCAGGCGCCGCGAAGATCGCGGCGAACCCCGCAGACGGCGGCGTGGGTGGAGCGCAGCTCATCGCGGCTGACGGGGTGACGCTCGCGCGCAACGAGAATCGCGCGACCACGAAGCTCGGCGGCCTCGGCGGCG
>JANYLR010000114.1 GCA_025363715.1 Holophagaceae bacterium
CGGGGGTCTGGGGAGAGGCTCCAGGTCCGTGAGCCTTGGCGAACGGGAGCACGCACCGCGTGCGATACCTGGAGGACAGTGCCCCCAGCGGGGTGACAGCCCCGCCGCGCCTGCGCGGTGGGGCGCCAGAGGGGCCATGCCCCGATGACCATAGATCCAGGCCAACGCATGCGTTGGCCTGGGGAAGTGCGCCTCGCCATCACCCCGTTGATCCAGGTATTTCAGGCGAGGTGCACTAGAGGCTCTTGATGGCCGCGATCTCCTGGGGGCTGAGGTAGCGCCAGGCACCGGGCTTCAGGAAGGGATCCGCCAGGGGGCCGAACTGGACCCGGCGGAGCTTGCTGACGGGATGGCCCACGGCGTCAAACATCCGGCGGATCTGCTGGTTCTTGCCTTCGGTGAGGGTCACCTTCAGCCAGGGGTTGTCCCCCTTCTCGGCGATCTCGATGTGGCAGGGCTTCAGACGGCGGCCGCTGAGCAGGAATCCCTCTTGGAATTCCTTCAGCAGCTCCGGCCGGGGATTGCGGTGCACCTTCACCAGGTAGACCTTGGGGATCTCGTGTTCCGGCCCCATGAGCACCTGGGCCAGGGCACCGTCATTGGTCATCAGCAGCAGGCCCTCGGAATTGAAGTCCAGACGGCCGACGGGATAGAGCCGGCCCGGTACGCCCTTCAACAGGGCCATCACCGTGGGGCGGCCCTGATCGTCCTTGACGGTGGTGACATAGCCCTTGGGCTTGTTCATGAGGATATAGACGGGAGCCTCACGGTGGACCTCGATGAGATCTACCGTGATGACGTCCCGGCGCGGGTCGGCGCAAGTTCCCAGTTCCGTGACAGTCTTCCCGTTCACCATGACTCGGCCATCGAGGATGATCTGCTCGCAGGCACGGCGGCTGTCGATGCCCGCCGCGGCCAGGATCTTCTGCAGGCGCTCCTGCCCAGGACCTCCAGGGCGTGGCCCGGTCTTCCTGGGTGCGGAGGGGATCGCGGGTTTGGACTTCGCGATGGCCACGGGGCGGCGAACGGGCCGATCTTCGGAATGGGTTGTCGGACGACGGACAGGCCGCTCCTCGGAATGGGCGGCCGGGCGGCGAACAGTGCGGCCCTCGGCGTTGGCCACAGGACGGCGAGCGGGGCGATCTTCGGAATGGGTGGCGGGACGCCGGACGGGCCGGTCCTCGGAAGAAGCAGCGGGCCGACGAGCCGGCCGATCTTCAGGGCGGGACCCTGATCGATTCGTCGCTTGGCGGGCTGAAGGCTTCGCTTTGGCGGGCGCGGTTCCAGACCCCTTCGGGGTGAACTTTCTCATGGCAGCTCCTTCGGCGTCTCCCGACGCGGACCTCTCAGTCTATCAGGCGGCGCTCGCCTGCGTCGTCCGCAGGAAGTAGTGGATCCCCGAAGCCAGCACTAGGGCGGCCACCACCCAGTACATCTCCGGCAGGAAGGGGTCCATCCACTTCCGGTAGCCCAGGGCATTGAAGAAGAGGCCCAGGGAGACGGCGATCAGCTGCATGGCTGTACTGAGCTTCCCCAGAAGGCTCGGGTGGAACTTGCTGTCGCTGAGCCGATCCACCGAGGCGAAGGCGTAGAAGGAGATCACCAGATCCCGGGTGATGGCCAGGATCGCGACCCAGACGGGGATGGGGGCGGTCATCCCCTGGGTGCGCCAGGCCAGCAGTACGAAGGCGGTTGTCATCAGCAGTTTATCGGCCGCCGGATCGAGCACGGCCCCCAGCTCGGAGCTCTGGTTGAAGGTCCTGGCGATGAACCCGTCCAGCAGGTCCGTGAATCCCGCAGCGGCGAAAAGAATAAAGGCCTGCCAGTGATGGCCGTACCAGACCGCGATGGCGAAAAAGGGGATCGCCAGGATCCGCAGCAGGGTCAGCGCATTGGGCAGGGTCAGGGGATTGGTGGTATTCATTCAGTCCAGTTTAGACAGAGATCACATCCTTTCACCGGCACCTTGTTCCACCCTGGGGGTGGGATACACTGAATGATGGAGTTGAGATTATGACTCAAAATCTACCAATACCTTTAAGTCTTCTCCAACCGGGAGATCAGGGTGAAGTTGTCCTTGTTCAGGCCAAGGGGCAAGTCCGCCAGCGACTCCTGGAGATGGGGTTCATCCGGGGCGCCCGGTTGCGGGTCGAAAAGCTCGCACCACTGGGTGATCCCATGGAACTGGTGATCAAGGGCTACCACCTTTCGCTGCGGCGGGAGGAGAGCTCCTGCATCCTTGTGCAACCGGTGGCCGGATGACACTGACCGTCGCCCTCGCGGGCAATCCCAACTGCGGGAAGACCACGCTGTTCAATGCCCTGACCGGGGCCCGTCACCATGTCGGCAACTGGCCAGGCGTCACCGTGGAACGTCGCAGCGGGACCTTCGAACATGGTGGAACCACCATGGAGGTAGTGGACCTTCCGGGCACCTATTCTCTCGCCGCCCGCAGCGAGGACGAACGGGTGGCCGTCCACTTCCTGGCCTCGCCCGAGGTCGACCTGGTCTTGAACGTGCTCGATGCCTCCAACCTCGAACGCAACCTGTATCTCAGCACCCAGCTGCTGGAGCTGGGCAAGCCCGTGGCCTTCGTCCTGAACATGGTGGATGACGCGGAGAACCGCGGCGTCCGCATCGACGTGCCGGCCCTGGAACTGCTGCTGGGCGGCCCGATTATCCCCACCGTGGGGAACCGAGAACAGGGCATCAACGAACTCAAGGAACTGCTTGGCACCATGGCCCGGGGAGAGTCCAACCGTTGCCGCAGCATCACCGTAGACTACGGCCACGATATCGAGGGCGAGCTGGCCAAGCTGCAGAAGGAGATCTGCCGGGACGAGCAGCTGGAAGCCTCCATGCCGCCCCGATGGCTGGCCCTCCAGTTGCTTGAGAATAACGTCGAAGCCAAGCGCGTGGTCAGCGAGAGCCACGCCTGCGAAGCCATCACGCAGCAGCTGGCCAGAAGCTTCGCCTTCCTGGAGCCGCACCTCGGCGCCGACGGGGCCACCCTGGTGGCCGAGCGCCGCTACGGCTTCGCCCACGGCCTCGTCAAGGAAGTGGCCTCGGCGCCGGATGACAAGAAATCGCCCACCGCCAAGCTGGACGCGCTCCTCACCCACCGCGTCCTGGGTATTCCCATCTTCATTGGCGTGCTGGCCCTCATGTACTCCCTCTCCTTCGTCCTGGGGAAGATCCCCCAGGATTGGATCGCGGATGCCTTCAAGGCCCTATCGACTTTCACCGCAGCTCGCCTGCCCGCGGGCGAGCTCACCAGCCTCCTGGTGGACGGCGTCATCCCCGGCGTGAGCGCGGTGATCGTGTTCGTGCCCGTGATCATGATCCTCATGGGCTGCATCGCCTTCCTGGAGGACACGGGCTACATGGCCCGGGCGGCTTTCATCATGGATCGCCTCATGCATGTCATGGGCCTCCACGGGAAGAGCTTCATCCCCCTCATCATGGGCAGCGGGTGCAACGTGCCGGCCATCCAGGCGGCCCGCACCATCGAGAGTCCCCAGGACCGGCTCATCACCATGCTGGTGACGCCCCTGGTGAGCTGTTCGGCCCGCCTGCAGGTTTTCATCGTCATCGCCGGGACCTTCTTCACGCCCATCAAGGCGGCCTTCGCCATCATCGCCATGCACTTCCTGGGCCTGGGTCTCGCCGTGCTCATGGGCCGACTCCTCCGCAGCGCGCTCTTCAGCGGGCCCAGCTCGCCCTTCGTGATGGAGCTGCCGCCCTACCGCCTGCCCATGCTGAAAGCCACGCTCATCCACATGTGGGAGAAGGGCTCGATCTTCCTCACTCGCGCCGGCACCACCATCTTCGCGGGCGCCACCCTGGTCTGGTTCCTTTCCCGCTACCCGGGCATCGCCAACCGCGAGTGGACCCTGGAGTATCAGCAGCAGCGTCATGCCATCGCGGCACTGAACCTACCTGTAGTCGAATCTGAGGAGCGCCTCAAGGCCGCCCAGCTCGCCCATGAAAGCCGCATCGTGAACTCCAGCCTGGCGGCGCGGCTGGGCCAGAAGGTAGAGCCCATCCTGCGGCCCATCCTCGACCCCGACCACAAGCGAGCCGAGGCCTGGAAGGATGTCATCGCGCTCACCGCCGGCTTCGTGGCCAAGGAGATCGTGGTCTCCACCATGGCCGTCATCCATCAGGCCAGCGAAGAACCGAAGGAGGGCGAACGCCTCAGTCCCCTCCAGGTGGCCCTTCGCGACGGCTCGGGCCTGACGCCCCTGACGGCCCTGGCTTTCATGGTCTTCACGCTGATCTACACCCCCTGCATCGGCACCATCGCCATGATCCGCCGGGAGGCCGGCAGCTGGCGCTGGGCGGCCTTCACCGTCGGCTATGGCCTGGTGCTGGGCTGGGGGCTGGCCTGGGTGACCGTGGCCCTGGGCCGGGCCATGGGCTTCGCTTGAGGCAGTCATGAGCGTCCAGACCCTCCTCGTCGCCTCCGCCGCCAGCCTCTCGGCCCTCTACTTCATCCGGGGGGCCCTGCAGGACCTGGGCGTGGGCAGGAAGCCATCCTCGGGCTCCGCCTGCGGAAAGTGCAGCGGGGGAGGATGCCCGGCGGCCCGGAAGGGCTAGATTCCACGGTTCGGTGCCATCCTGGTGCAGCGCCAAGGAGGGGCCGATGCGCTTCATCTTCGAGCAGATCCGGGTCGGGGGCGATCGCAACTTCGGCTACCTCCTGGGGGATCGCGAGGCCGGGGTGGGCGTAGTGATCGATCCCTCGTACACGCCGGAAGCTGTGGTGGAGCGGGCCCGGGTCCAGGGGCTGAAGATCACCCACATCCTCAATACCCATGGCCATGCGGACCATTCGAACGGCAACGAAGCAGCCAAGGCGCTGACCGGCGCCGCGGTGGCGGGGGGGCCCGGGCATCCCGGCCCGGTGGACCTCACCCTCAAGGATGGGGATCGCATCCCTTTCGGCGCCTTCACCATCCGCACCTGGTTTGTGCCCGGCCACTACCACGATCACCTGGCCTTTCTGGTGGAGGGCCAGGACGCGGCCTTCACCGGCGACCTGCTCTTCGTGGGCAAGGTGGGCGGAACCCAGTCAGAGGCTGATGGCCGAACCGAGTGGAACAGCCTTCAGCGGCTGCTGCGGGAGTGGCCGCCCCATACCACCATTTGGCCCGGCCACGACTACGGCGCCCGGCCCAGCTCCACCATCGCCTGGGAGCGGCGCACCAACCCTTTCCTGCTCTGCGCGGACGTCGAAGCCTTCCTCAAAGCCAAGCGGGAATGGGCCGGGTTCAAGGCCAGCCACGGATTGCGGTGATGACCCTGCATGGACTGGAAGGAGCGCCCCCGTGAACCTGTTTGACATGCCCAGCGAAGCCCAGACCGCGGCGGTGGACGCGGCCATCACCAGCCGCCGGTCCATCCGGGCCTTCCTGCCCATGCCGGTGTCCCAGGCGCTGGTAGAAGACATCCTGCGGGTGGCTTCCCGCGCCCCCTCCGGCACCAACACCCAGCCCTGGCAGGTCCACGTGCTGACCGGCGCCGCCAAGCAGCGGCTCTCCGAGCGCATCCTCGCGGTGTACGAGGACCCCGAGGAACTGGCCACTCATGAGCGGGAGTACGAGTACTACCCTACGGAATGGCGTTCCCCCTACCTCGACCGGCGCCGCAAGGTGGGCTGGGATCTGTACGGGCTCCTCGGCATCGCCAAGGACGACAAGGCGGGCATGCATCGCCAGCATGGCCGCAACTACCGTTTCTTCGACGCGCCGGTGGGCCTGATCTTCAGCATCGACCGCATCATGCGGCAGGGCAGCTGGTTGGACTACGGCATGTTCCTGCAGGGGATCATGGTGGCTGCCCGGGCCCGGGGCCTGCACACCTGCCCCCAGGCGGCCTTTACTCAATTTCATCGGGTCATCGCCCAGGAATTGGCTTTCAAGCCTGAGCAGATGCTGGTGTGCGGCATGGCCCTTGGTTATGCCGATCCGGCCGCCGTGGAGAACAGCCTGGTGACCGAGCGCGCCCCGGTATCCGAATTTGCGCGGTTCCTTGAAGCCTAGGTTGGTCCGGCAGGGCGCCGATAGGCGCCTTCACGTGCCGGGGGTGGTCTTTCGTTCGAAGTGATCGGGGAAGAACTGGCGGG
>JANYLR010000115.1 GCA_025363715.1 Holophagaceae bacterium
CTGAAGCCGCTCCCAAGGCCGAGAAGAAGGCCAAGAAGGCGAAGAAGGCTGCCGCCAAGGCCGAGCCCAAGAAGGAAGAGGCCAAGAAGGCCCTGACCGCCGAAGAGAAGAAGGCTGAAGCCGCTCCCAAGGCCGAGAAGAAGGCCAAGAAGGCGAAGAAGGCTGCCGCCAAGGCCGAGCCCAAGAAGGAAGAGGCCAAGAAGGCCCTGACCGCCGAAGAGAAGAAGGCTGAGCCCAAGAAGGCTGAAGCCGCTCCCAAGGCTGAGAAGAAGGCCGAGCCAAAGAAGGAAGAGAAGAAGCACAAGCCGACTGCCGTCGCCGCCGTCCGCGGCTAAGAGGCACCGGGCCCAACGGGCTCAGGTGTTCAAAGAAATGCAGTCATTGAAAAAGCGGGCTTCGGCCCGCTTTTTCGTGCCTGTCTTTCCGATGGCCGCGGGCCCGGCCATCATGGAGCCATGATCGATCCCTTGCTCGACCTCACGGCAGAAATCCGCACGAGGGTCCCGGCCCTGCCTCGGGAAGGTGTGACCCAGCTGCTGGGCTGCGTCGAGGGCTACGGTCTGTTCCGGGATTCCAGGGGCCTGCACCACCGGCCCTTCGGACAGATCGGTCCCGATGAAGGGCCCTGGGATCTGTCCCCCCTGATCGACCACACCCTCCTGAAGCCCGAGGCCACCAGTGCCCAAGTGGAGGCCCTGTGTACCGAGGCCCTAAAATACGGGTTCGCCTCGGTCTGCATCAATCCGCGCTGGGTGCCCTTGGCGGCCTCCCTGCTGAGGGGCAGCCCAGTCCGCACCTGCACCGTGGTTGGTTTCCCTCTTGGGGCTTCCGCGACGCGGGCCAAGGCCTTCGAGGCGGAGGTGGCGCAGCAGGATGGCGCGCAGGAAATTGATATGGTGCTGGCCATTGGTGCCGCCAAGGCGGGAGATTGGGAAGCCGTCCGCCTGGACCTCGAGGCCTTGAGAAGCGCCGTTCCGGCTGGGAATGTCCTCAAGGTAATCCTCGAGACCTGCCTGTTGGACGAGACCGAAAAAGCCCGTGCTTGCGAGCTGGCCCGTGAAGCAGGACTGGACTTTGTGAAGACCTCCACCGGGTTCTCCACCGGCGGAGCCACCGAGGCGGACCTGGCCCTCATGCGCCGGGTGGTCGGGCCCCGGCTTGGGGTGAAGGCCTCTGGCGGCATCCGGACCTATGAGGTTGCGCTCCGGATGGTTCGTGCCGGGGCAACCCGGCTGGGCCTCTCCGCCTCCGTGGCGGTGGTTCGGGGCGGCACTGGCGCGGAGTCCTACTGAAAAGTGCGGTATCCTCCCTCAAGCGATCATCTGCAAGCAGGCATTCCGGAGGCCATCGTGGCAAAGCTCGATCTGATGTTGTTCGAGGAGGAGTACACGCTCCTCCAGGAGATCATCGGGCGCCTCTCGAAGGACGCTTCCGCCAAGGTCGTCTTCCTGGTGGACAAGAACGGCCAGCAGATCGCGGCGGCCGGGGACGTGAAGAGCATCGACGCCACCAGCCTGGCCTCCCTGACGGCCGGCAATGTGGCCGCCACGGATGGACTGGCCAAGCTCATCGGCGAGAAGGAATTCAGCCTGCTCTTCCACGAAGGGGAAAAGGACAACCTCCACATCTCTATCGTGGGCAAGCGCGGCATCCTGGTGGTGATCTTCGATCAGAATTCCAGCCTTGCCCTGGTTCGCCTGCGCGTCAAGAAGGCCAGCAAAGAGCTCCAGGAGATCTTCGACCAGGTGGAACAGCGCGCCCAGAAGGAATCCGACCTCGGCAGCCGCTTTGAAAGCCCCTTCTCCGAGATCACCGACGAAGACATCGACCGCCTCTTCGGCGACTGAGTCCGGGCGCATCCATGACCTTCATCAACTACGCGTCGCGCGAGATCAACTGCAAGATCGTGTACTACGGTCCTGGCCTCTGCGGCAAGACCACGAACATCCAGTGGATCTTCGAGCAGGCCAATCCCGAGAAGCGGGGCAAGCTCGTGAGTCTCGCCACCGAAACCGACCGCACCCTGTTCTTCGACTTCCTGCCCCTCGACATGGGCACCGTCAAGGGCTTCAAGGTCCGCTTCCACCTCTACACCGTGCCCGGACAGGTCTTCTACGACGCCAGCCGCAAGCTCATCCTCCGGGGCTGCGATGGCATCATCTTCGTGGCCGACAGCCAGCGGGCCCGCATGGAGGCCAACATCGAATCCATCGCGAACCTCGCCACCAACCTCAAAGAGAACGGGTTCGATATCCGTTCCATCCCCTACGTCCTCCAGCTGAACAAGCGGGACATGCCTTCGGCTGCGTCCATCGCCGAGATGGAACGCCTCCTGCGCTTCCGGAACGAGCCCATGATCGAGGCCGTGGCCAACAAGGGCACCGGCGTCATCGAAACCCTCAAGGCCGCCGCCCGCCAGGTCCTCATGGAACTCCAGCGCGCCTAGGTGCGCTTGGGGATAGGTGACCGGGGTCCCGATCCCGCCGCTTGAAACCTAGCCGCCATCCGGTAGAATGATCATTCGCACCTTCCGGAGTAGCTCAGGGGTCAGAGCGGGTGACTGTTAATCACTAGGTCGGGGGTTCAAATCCCTCCTCCGGAGCCAGAACAAGTCAGGGGTCCCAGCAGGGCCCCTGACTTGTTCTGTTTCAGTTCGTAGGTGGTTTGAACCCCTGAGAGGCAGCCGGCACCGGGTTCAAATCCCAACTGCTGCTGCCACCCGGCTCGTCGGCGCAGGTCCCCTGAGTCTGGAGTCAGGCCGGTCCCAACTCCATCAGCTTGGCTCGCCGCACAGCCCGCAGACGGACCTCGTCTCTCTGGGCCAGCCCATGGCCGGCGAGGGCGACGACGAGCGCGAATCCAATCAGGGCGATGACCATGAGGACCTCCACCCTCCGTGTTTCGGAGTTCCCTGGCGCGTCCTTAACAGTCCCGGTCGAAAAATACCGGCCTGGGATTCACCGGCCTATTACAGGCCGCAGGCCGCCCCCAGGTCCAATCCCCTGCTGTGAAAATCTGGACCAGGATGCCGCTATCGCCAATGCCCATCGACCCAGTACCACCCTCGCTCGTGACGCTCCCAATGGCCATTGGTCCAGGCCACGCCGGGTCGGGGCCGGGCAAGGTAGTAGCCGGGCACCCAAACGTAGGTACGGCCATCCCAACCCCAGCGACCGGCCACCCAGTGGTGGTCGCGGGTCGGCGACTCGGGCAGGCGCTCGTAGCGGACCGGCGGGGGCTCCCGCTCCACATAGGTGTAGCGGACCACGGGCACGGGGGCGACCACGGCCACACCACCTCGCGGGCCGACGACACAAGCCGTGCTGAGGCACCCCAGGCCGGTAAGCAGGATGCAGGAAAGTCGAGATTGCATAAAGGCTCCCAAGGGTCAGCCGGCAACGGGGCCAGATGTTTCATTCAAGGGAGTCGGGGAACCCGGACATGGTTGAAGAGGAGACTGGCCCCATCCGCCCAGTTACCAGGCCCATGGTACGATCGAAAAGCCTGCCTGCCGGCCTTCAGCAGATGTGCTGACAACAACAACCCTGGCTAGCCGAACCGCCGGCCGTCTGCCTTGTACCTACCCCTTCCATGGAAGACATCATGAGCCGCTACTGGAGTGCCGTCGTCCATGGGCTGACGCCCTATGTCCCCGGCGAACAGCCCAAGCTGGACAACTTCGTGAAGCTCAACACGAACGAACATCCCTACGGTCCCTCGCCCCTGGCGCTGGAGGCGATCCGGGCTGTCACGGGCGCCACCCTGCGTCTCTACCCGGATCCGAACGCCGAAGCCCTCAAGGCCGCGCTGGCCGGCTACCACGGCCTGCGCGCGGACCAGGTCTTCGTGGGGAACGGCTCGGACGAGGTCCTGGCCCACGCCTTCCTGGCCCTGCTCAAGCAGGAGCAGCCGCTCTGGTTTCCCGACATCACGTACAGCTTCTACCCGGTCTACTGCGGACTCTACGGCATCCGGTCGGAGACCGTGCCCCTGGCCGGGGATTACTCGATCCGGACCGAGGACTACCTGCCCGGTCCGGGCCGCCGCCCGGGCGGGATCATCTTCCCCAATCCGAACGCGCCCACGGGCCGTCTGATGCCGCTGGCCGATGTCGAGCGCGTGGTCGCCGCCAATCCCGAAGTGGTGGTGGTGGTGGACGAGGCCTATGTGGACTTCGGGGGGGATAGCGCCATCCCCCTGGTAGACCAGTACCCGAACCTGCTGGTGGTGCAGACCTTTTCGAAAAGCCGATCCCTGGCGGGCCTGCGGGTGGGCTTCGCCCTCGGCCACCCGACCCTGATCGAGGCCCTGGAGCGGGTGAAGAACAGTTTCAACTCCTACCCACTGGACCGGCTGGCCATTGCCGGGGCCGTGGCTTCGGTGCAGGACGAGGCCCACTTCCAGGCCTGCCGTCGGAAGGTAATGGCCACCCGCGAAACTCTGGTCACCGGGTTGAGCGGGCTGGGCTTCGAAGTGCTGCCCTCGGCCGCGAACTTCATCTTCGTCCGGCATTCGACCCGGGATGCCGCCGAGCTGGCCCTGGCCCTGCGCCAGCGGGCCATCATCGTCCGTCACTTCCGGTTGCCTCGCATCGACCAATTCCTGCGCATCACCGTGGGGACGGACGAGCAATGCAGCAGCCTGGTCGACGCCCTGGCAGAGATTCTGGGCAGTTGACCGCGACCTTGACCTCCACTCCCATGGAATATCCCATGAACCCCATCTGGAAGACGCCCATTTCGCTCGAGCTGCTATCGGCTCTTTCCGTCGACACAGCCGTATCGCACCTTGGCATCGAGTTCCTGGAAGTCGGCGAGGATTTCCTCCGGGCCCGGGTGCCGGTGGATGCGCGGACACGGCAGCCCATGGGTCTCCTCCACGGCGGGGTGTCCGTGGTGTTGGCGGAAACCATCGGCTCCCTTGGGGCCCATTTCGCCGCGCCACCGGGGCACCAGGTGGTTGGGGTGGAGGTCAACGCCAACCATCTCCGAGGCACCCGCTCGGGCTGGGTCACTGGCACGGGCCGTCCCCTGCATGTTGGCCGCTCGACCCAGGTCTGGCAGGTTGAGCTGGTGAACGAGGAGGGCCAGTTGATCTGCGTCTCGCGGATCACCCTGGCGATTCTCCCGCAGCGGTGACGGGTGGCCCCAGGGCCACCCCAAGCCCCCGTCCCTGGATTAGAGTGGAAGTGAACATCGATACCACTCCAGCACCAGCGGGGCGGTCCAAATCAGGAGGAAATGATATGCGACGATCAGCCCTCTGCCTTGCCGCCCTAATGCTGCCCCTTTCGCTCGGGGCAGCTGACCAGGCGAAGGCCGCGAGTGAAGCCCCGCAGACCGCGCCCAAGGCCGCGAAACCAGCCAAGCCCAAAGCCGCCAAGGCCAAGGCAAAGGCCACCAAACCTCAGGAGCCCAAGATGATCACCACCGAATCAGGATTGAAGTACGTGGACTCCGTGGTTGGCACCGGGGCCGAGCCTCAGCGGGGCCAGCAGTGCATGGTCCACTACACGGGCTGGCTGTCGGACCAGGGGCAGCGCGGGAAGAAGTTCGATAGCTCGGTGGATCGCGGCCAGCCGCTGGCCATTCCCATCGGCGTGGGTCGCGTCATCAAGGGCTGGGACGAGGGCCTGATGTCCATGAAGGTGGGCGGCAAGCGGACCCTCCACATTCCGTCGATCCTCGGCTATGGCCCCCGGGGCGCCGGGGGCGACATCCCCCCCAACGCCGACTTGATCTTCGATGTGGAACTGCTGGGCGTGAAGTAACCCTCAGGAGAAGCTGAGAGCCTGTTCGAGGTCGGAGCGCAGGTCCTCCAGATCCTCCAGCCCGATGGACAGCCGGATGAGGTCGTCGGTGATGCCGGCCCGCTTCCGGGCTTCGGGCGTCATGGAGGCGTGGGTCATGGAGGCGGGGTGGGCCACCAGGGACTCGACGCCGCCCAGGCTTTCGGCCAGGGTGAACCAGCGCAATCGCCGCAGGACATGGTTCAGCCGTTCGTTGCCGCCCACCTTCAGCTCGAAGCTGAGCATGGCGCCGAAGCCCCGCTGCTGGCGCTTGGCCAGCTCGTGCTGGGGATGGTTGGGCAGGCCGGGGAAGTGGACCTTGCCCACGGCGGGGTGGGCCGCCAGGTACTCCGCAATCTTCTGGGCCGTGGCCTCGTGCTGGCGCATCCGCAGGGGCAGGGTCTTCAGGCCGCGGAGCACCAGGAAGCAGTCATGGGGCGCCTGGGAGGTGCCCAGCAGGTTGTTCACACTCTGGATCTGCTGGGTGAGGGCCAGTCGGCCCGGAGCCGAGACCACGGCTCCGCCGACCACGTCGCTGTGGCCGTTGAGGTATTTGGTCGTGGAGTGGATGACCAGATCGGCGCCGAGCTCGAAGGGCCGCTGGAGGTAGGGCGAGAGAAAGGTGTTGTCCACGGCCACCAGGCAGTCCGGCTGGCGGTGGCCGAGCTCCGCCACAGCGGCGATATCCGTGAGCCGGAGCAGGGGGTTCGAGGGGGTCTCGATCCAGATCATGCGGGTATTGGGCCGGAGGGCTGCCTGCACGGCTGCGAGATCTGCCAGGTCCAGGTAGGTGACCTCCAGCCCGTAGTAGCGCCTGGCGTGCTCCAGCAGCCGGAAAGTGCCGCCGTAGCAGTCCACGGTGGAAATGAGGTGGCTGCCCTGGGGCAGCAGGTTCAGGGCCACCAGGATGGCGCTCATGCCCGTGCTGGTGCAGGTGGCGCCATGGCCGCCCTCCAGCAGGGCGAGGGCCTCCTCCAGCGCCGCGCGGGTGGGGTTGCCGCTGCGGGTGTAGTCGTAGCCAGCATTGGTGCAGATGTCTTTGAAGGCGAAGGTGGAGGACAGGTACAGCGGCGGCATCACGGCGCCATAGGCTGGATCGGGCTGTACGCCGGCATGGACGTACTGGGTGGCCCGGCCCGCGTCCGGCACCAGGGCGGACCGGTGGATCCAGCCCGCGTTGCCTTCCCGGGTGGGGGGCTGGATGGTGAAGTGGTAGGCCGGGTTGCCCGGCACATTGGGATCGTGGAACTGCTCGCTCACATGAGCCTCCTGGAACGGAGGATCTTCGTCGCTTCATTGCGATCCAAAAAGAGAAGGGGCCCGATTGCTCGGGCCCCTTCTCATGTCAGTTCCTGACACTTCAGCATCTCTCCGCGTTGATTCGCGGCAGGAATTGGCACCTTGCTTCCGCAGGTTGCCAAGGTTTCACAGGGCCCGTCCCTCCACCTTTCTGGATATCGCGTGATGAAACTGGCAAAGATCCTGTGAAAACCCATTATCGGATGGACCCCAGCCTCTGCCTAGGGAAAAAAGCTGTCATGAAAGGTTTGGGGCCCAACCGGGGAGCATATGTCCCTGAAACACCGGCTGGACGGGCCCTGACATGAAGATATGGCCCTCCGGCGCGAACTCGATGTCCAGCGTGCCCCCGGGCATCTGGACGCTGACCCGGTCCTCCACCAGGCCCAGGCGCTTGCAGGCGGCCGCCGCGGCGCAACTGCTGCCCGAGGCGGGGGTGTAGCCGGCCCCGCGCTCCCAGATCTCGATGCGGATGCGCCGGCGATCGACCACTTCCACCAGCAGGACGTTCACGCGCTCGGGGAACTCCGGATGGCGCTCGATCTTGGGACCGAGCCGGCAGGCATTGGCCGGCGAGACCTCGCCGGGGAAGATGACGCAGTGGGGGTTGCCCAGGTTGAGGGCCGTGATGGTGACGGGCCCGGTGGGCAGGAAGAGTGGCGTCTCCAGCACTTCGAGCTGGGAGGAGATGCCCGTGAAGGGGATATCGCCGGCCTTGAAGCTGGGCACGCCCATGTCGACCTGGACCAGGCTCCCATCCGGTGCCAGCAACTTGGCCTCGGAGATGCCAACGAGCGTGCGGATCCGGCAAGCCGAGCCCTGGGCATGGCCCGCTTCGAAAAGGTAGCGGGCGAAGATGCGTAGGCCATCCCCACTGGTCTCCGCTTCGGTGCCATCCGGGTTGAAGATGCGCAGGCCGAAGGTGCCCGGGTGGTCAGGCACTTCCAAGGGGCCGAACAGGATCCCATCGGAGCCGATGCCGAGCCGCCGGTCGCAGAGGGCCTTGATGAGCGGGGGCGTCGGCTCGAAGGCCGTTCGGGTGGGGTCGACCACCAGGTAGTCGTTGCCCAGTACGTGGAATTTGGAGAAGAGGAGTTCGCTCGGCATCGTCAGGATCGGCTCAAAGGGTGATGCGGGTGCCGAGTACCTGGAGGAACTGGCTGATCCAGGCGGGATGGGCGGGCCAGGCGGGGGCGGTCACCAGGTTTCCATCGGTGACGGCGCCATCGATGGCGATCTCGGCGTACTTGCCGCGGGCCACTTCCACCTCGGCCCGGCAGGCGGGGTAGGCAGAGCAGGTGCGGCCCTCGAGCACGCCCGCCGCCGCCAGCAGCTGGGCCCCGTGGCAGATGGCCGCCACGGGTTTCTTGGCGGTGAAGAAGTGGCGCACCATTTCCAGCACCTTGGGGTTGAGGCGGAGGTACTCGGGCGCGCGCCCACCGGGGATCACCAGAGCGTCGTAGGCCTCGGCCTTCACGTCCGCGAAGGACGTGTTGAGGGTGAAGCGGTGGCCCGGCTTCTCGGAGTAGGTCTGGTGGCCTTCGAAATCATGGATGGCCGTGGCGATGGATTCACCCGCTTTCTTGTCGGGGCAGACCGCATGGACCGTATGGCCCACAGCCAGCAGGGCCTGGAAGGGGACCATGATTTCGTAGTCCTCCCCGAAATCGCCGACGAGCATGAGGATCTTTTTGGCAGCCATGGGAGCCTCCAGTGGGTGGTGGAACCGAACCGATGATACGCGCCCCGGCGGGCTGGAGTGTCGCTGGCGTGAAAAAGTCCCGCCCGGGGGCGGGACTTCGGGGATTTCTCAGACAAGTTGTCAGGCGTTCAGGTGGGTTCCAGGGGGAGCGAATCAACCTGGGAGGTAGACTTCCGCCCCCTTCTTCACGAAGGTCTCCGCCATCTCCTCCATACCCTTCTGCAGGGCTTCTTCCTCGTTATATCCATGGCTCGCCGCGTACTGCCGGACGTCATCGGAGATCCGCATGGAGCAGAAGTGGGGGCCACACATGGAGCAGAAATGGGCGGACTTGGCACCCTCGGCCGGCAGGGTCTCGTCATGGAACTCCCGGGCGGTATCGGGATCCAGGGCCAGGTTGAACTGGTCCTCCCAGCGGAACTCGAAGCGGGCCTTGCTCATGGCGTCATCCCAGAGGTGGGCGCCGGGGTGGCCCTTGGCCAGGTCCGCGGCGTGGGCGGCAATCTTGTAGGCGATGACGCCGTCCTTCACATCCTTCTTGTTGGGCAGGCCCAGGTGCTCCTTGGGGGTCACGTAGCAAAGCATGGCGCAGCCGTACCAGCCGATCATGGCGGCGCCGATGGCCGACGTGATGTGGTCGTAGCCCGGGGCGATATCGGTGGTGAGGGGCCCGAGGGTGTAGAAGGGGGCTTCGTCGCAGACGGCCAGCTGCTTGGTCATGTTTTCCTGGATGAGGTGCATGGGCACATGCCCGGGGCCTTCGATCATCACCTGCACATCGTGCTTCCAGGCGATCTTGGTGAGCTCGCCGAGGGTCTCCAGCTCGCCGAACTGGGCCTCGTCATTGGCGTCGGCGGTGCTACCGGGACGCAAGCCATCACCCAGGGAGAAGGCCACGTCGTAGACCTTCATGATTTCGCAGATGTCCTCGAAGTGCGTGTAGAGGAAGTTCTCCTGGTGGTGGGCCAGGCACCACTTGGCGAGGATCGAGCCGCCCCGGCTCACGATGCCCGTGACCCGCTTGGCCGTGAGGGGGATGTAGCGCAGCCGCACGCCGGCGTGGATGGTGAAGTAGTCCACGCCCTGCTCGGCCTGCTCGATGAGGGTGTCCCGGAAGATCTCCCAGGTCAGGTCCTCGGCCTTGCCGTTGACCTTCTCCAGGGCCTGGTAGATGGGCACGGTGCCGATGGGCACGGGGCTGTTGCGCAGGATCCACTCGCGGGTCTCGTGGATGTTCAGGCCGGTGCTGAGGTCCATGACGGTGTCGGCCCCCCAGCGGATGGACCAGGCCATCTTCTCGACCTCCTCCTCGATGCTGGAGGCCACGGCGGAGTTGCCGATATTGGCGTTGATCTTCACCAGGAAGTTCCGGCCGATGATCATCGGCTCGGTCTCGGGGTGGTTGATGTTGGCGGGGATGATGGCGCGGCCCCGGGCCACTTCGTCGCGCACAAACTCGGGCGTGATGCGGCTCTTGATTCCCGCTACTTCACGGCCCAGGTTCTCGCGGATGGCGATGAATTCCATTTCGGGTGTGACGATGCCCTGCTTGGCGTAGTGCATCTGAGAGACATTGCGGCCGGCCTTGGCGCGCAGGGGCTTGCGGTCGGCGTGGAAGCGGATGGCGTCGAGGTCCTTGTCCCGCTCGCGGAGCTTGCGGTAGAGGCTGGTGGCGCCCTGCAGTTCCTCCACATCGCCCCGGGCCTGGATCCAGTCCTGGCGAAGGGGCGCGAGACCCTTGGCCACGTCGATGGTGACGGAGGCATCCGTGTAGGGGCCCGAGGTGTCGTAGAGCACCACCGGCTCGTTTTCCGTGAGCCGGTCCTGGAAGTCCCGGGTGGCGTGCAGGCTGATCTGGCGGAAGGGGACCCGGACGCCGGGCAGGGTGCCCGCTACGTGGATCTTGCTGGAGGCTGGGAAGGGCTGCAGGCAGGCTGCCAGGACACTCCCGTCCACGGGCGCCTGGCCGGGATTCAACTGCATGGTCATGGAAACTCCAGACTTGAGGAAATCGGGTCAGGATAGATCCCCGAATCAGGAAGTTTATCGCGAGGGGCGAATCACGACGAATTCAAAGATTTCCACCTCCCGGCCGATAGAGGGGTTACGGAGCCCTACCTATGTCGGAAAAGCCCCAGGAAAACCAGGCCATCCCTGATCAGCTCATGCAGATCGCCCGCGAGCAGGAAGGGGGCGCGGAGCGCGTCCTCGATCAGATCGAGGTGGTCCAGCACAGCTTTGAGGAGATCCAGGCTCTCTCCAAGGAGTGCCAGGATATCCTCCGCAGCGTGGTTCCCCCTTCACCGGAACTGGAGAGGCTGACCGATCGCCTTGAACAGATTGGTTTCCATGCGGATAACGGAGCCTACAACATCCAGGGTGCCTTCGACCTCTACCAGTACCAGGATGTGGTCCGGCAGAAGCTGGAAAAGGTTGGACGCAGCCTCATTGAGGTGGCCCAGTACGTACTCGGACGACTGCAGCCCACCGAGGACCACATCCCCCTCATGGCCCCCTCGGGTCGGGACATCCTCCATCGCGAATCCCAGATGGCCGATGTGACCAAGGAGGGCGCGGACAGCATCGTGGCGGAGTTCTTCGCCAAGGCCATCAAGGAAAAGGCTGCCAAGAAGGCCGAAGGCTAGCCGAATCCGGGAATGACCCACGCATAGAGCTCGCTGGATGTGATAATCGGTCCCGGGAGGGACTATGCCCCGTCGCGTCCTGTTCACCTGCAGTCTGGCCTTCGGTTTAGTGGCCTCAGCCCAGCCTCAGGAGGATCCAGTCCTGCGGGCTCGTGCCCAGCGGGCTGCGGCCCTGGGTATCGCCGAGGGGGACCTGCCGCCGGTGCCCCGTGGCATCGTGGAGCCCCCACCCCTGCCGCCCCCCGAGGCCCACGTGAAGGACAGCCGGAAGGGCCGCCGGGCCAAGGGGAAGGCCAGGAAGGGCAAGACCGGTTCCAAGAAAGCCAAGGGGGCTGCGACCAAGGCCCCCGCCAAGGGCAAGGTCCGATGAGGATCGGCGTGCTCACGTCCGGCGGCGATGCCCCGGGCATGAACGCGGCCATCCGGGCGGTGGTCCGCCAGGCTGATGCGCTCGGCAGCGAAGTCTGGGGCATCCACAGGGGCTACCAGGGGCTTCTGGAAGGTGATCTGGCGCCCCTGCCCAGCCGGGCCTGCGCCAACATCCTGCAGCGGGGCGGCACCGTGCTGCACACCGCCCGTTGCGCCGAATTCCACTTGCCGGAACACCGGGCCGTGGCGGCGGGAAAGCTCAAGGACGCGGGCATCGAAGCCCTTGTCGTCATCGGGGGAGACGGCAGCTTCCGGGCGGCCGAAGCGCTGCAGCGGGAGCACGGCGTGGCCTGCGCGGGCATTCCCGGCACCATCGACAATGATCTGCCGGGCACGGAGCGGACCCTGGGTTTCGATACCGCCCTCAATACCGCCGTGGAGGCCATCGACCGGATCCGGGATACGGCCTCTAGCCACGGTCGGCTGTTCCTGGTGGAGGTCATGGGGCGCGCCTCGGGGATGCTGGCCGTGCACACGGCCCTGGCCTGCGGCGCGGAGGCGGTACTCTATCCAGAGTCCCCGGATGACAGCTACGAGGCCCTGGTCTCCCGGTTGAACACCAACTGGCTGCGCGGCAAGCGCAGCTCCATCGTCGTGGTGGCCGAGGGGGATACCGTGGGCCGGGCCATGGCCGTGGGCGATCGGCTGAAGCGGGACCACGGACTGGATCTCCGGGTGGTGGTGCTGGGCCACGTCCAGCGGGGGGGCAGCCCTTCCGCCATCGACCGCATCTGGGGCAGCCGCTGGGGCTGCGAAGCGGTGCGGCGCCTGGATGCCGGGGAGCGCGGATTCTACCTGGGGGAGGTCGCCGGAGCCCTGGTGGCCCAGCCCCTCTCCCGCATCCTCGAACCCCAGCCGGTGCCGCCAGGGGACCTGGGCAGGCTGGTCTCGGTGTTGGCGCGCTAGTGCGGGTTGTGGGGGGTCGCCGGCCCGTGGTCTTCTGGAAGAGCCGAGTGGCAGTGGGGGTCAATGATGCCTGACGAGTCCAAAGATGGCCTGGTCGCCGTCGTTTTCTCGGTATCGCCTGCGCGATACGCGAGACCTCACGCACTTGGGCAGTAGGGAAAGGGGAGTGATGGTGGACACGTCTAAAGTTCTTCCAACTGTCGCCGTCGTTATGGCCGGGGGCCGCGGGACGCGGTTCTGGCCCCGCAGCCGCAACGCCCGGCCCAAGCAGTTCCTGGCCATCGTCGGCGAGGAGACCCTGCTCCACCAGACCGTGCGGCGCCTCGATGGCCATGTGAGCCCTGACCACATCTTCGTGGTCACCACCGAGGATCTGGCCGCGGAGACCCGGCGCATGCTGCCGGAGCTGCCCTCGGAGAATGTGATCGTTGAGCCCGAAGGCCGCAACACGGCCCCCTGCCTGGCCCTCGCCTTGGTGGAGATCGAGAAGAAGTACCCCGAAGGGGTCATGGCGGTACTCTCCGCGGATCACTGGATCGGGGACCGGGAGCTCTTCCTGGAGGACCTGGACACCGCCGTGGCCCACGCCGCGGACAAGCGCGAGCTGGTCACCTTCGGCATCCGACCCACCTATCCCGAGACCGGCTACGGCTACATCGAATCCGAAGGCCAGGGTCCCGTGTTCAAGGTGAAAGCCTTCCGCGAGAAGCCCCCCGCCGATGTGGCTCTGCAGTACCTCGAATCCGGACGGCACTACTGGAACGCGGGCATGTTCGTGTGGACCCTGGCGGACTTCCGTGAGGGCCTGCAGAAGCACGCCCCTGAAGTCCTGGCGCCGCTGGACGCCTGGATGAAGGGCGGTGCCCAGCCGATGGCCCTGGCGGCGACCTATGGCCAGTTGCCCAAGGTCGCCATTGACGTGGCCCTCATGGAAAAGGCGGCCACCGTGGCCGTGGTGCCGACCCGGTTCCGCTGGTCGGATGTGGGCTCCTGGCCCGCGGCCATCGAATTCCAGACGGCCGATGCCGCGGGCAACGTCAGCCAGGGCGAAACCCTGCTGTTGGACACGCGGAGCTGCGCCTTCTTCGGCGGCAAGCGGCTGATCGCCGCCAGCGGTGTGGCGGACCTCATCGTCGTGGACGCCGAGGACGCCCTGCTCATCTGCCACCGCGACAAGGCCCAGACCGTGAAGCAGATCGTCGTGCGGCTCAAGGCCGAAGGGCGCGAAGATCTGTTGTAGTGTTCCTGAAGCCTGAGGACTGACCATGAACCGACCTGAAACCCTTCACGTGGAGAAGCCCTGGGGCTCCTTCGATCAGTACGCCCTGAACACGCCCTGCACGGTGAAGATCCTCACCTGCAACCCGGGCCAGAAGCTGAGCCTCCAGCGGCACAGCCATCGCGGGGAGCTCTGGGTGGCCCTGGATCCCGGCGTGGTGGTGGACCGCGACGGGGAGGAACTGCGCCCCGTCGTGGGTGAGGAGATCTGGCTGCCCCTGGGGAGCACTCACCGGCTGCGCTGCGACAGCGGGACTGCGGGGCCTGTGCGAGTGCTCGAAGTGAGTCTGGGCGTCTTCGACGAAGCGGACATCGAGCGGCTCCAGGACGACTACGGGCGCCAGTGATGCGCCTGCGGCCCCGCTCGGCGATCCTGCTACTGGCAGCTCTTCCTGTCCTGGCCCAGAGCGGCGAGGAGATCCTTTCGCGAGTGGATCACCTGCGGCACCCCTGGCCCGCCTTCACCATGGAACTGACCTTGAAGGCCGGGGAGGTCACCCAACGCTGGAAGGTCTCGGCCCGGGAGAACGGAGATGCCCGCCTGGATGGCCTCTCCCCGAAGGAGAAGGGGCGGTCAGTCCTGCTCCTGGGGGACCAGATGTGGATGCTGCTTCCGAATGCCAAGCGGCCCCTGAAGGTCACCCCCCAGCAGCGCCTGATGGGGTCCGCGGCGGGCGGGGACGTGGCCCGCACGCGCTTCCGCGAAGACTACACGGTGCAGGCCCTCGCCGAGGCAAGCCTCGAAGGCAGGGACTGTTGGCGGCTGGAGTTGGCGGCGAGGCGGCCTGCCCTCAGCGCCCGCCAGGTGGTGCTGTGGGTGGCCAAGGAGGGCTCCCTGCCGCTGAAGGCGGAGTTCCGGCTGGCCTCCGGGAAGCTGGCCCGGACGGCCCTGTTTGGTCCGCCGGTCCAGGTCCAGGGCCAGGCTGTCCTCTCCAGGTTGGCCATCGAGGAACCCTCGGGCGCCCGGGCTGAATTGTTCTTCGGGAACTGGGCCCGCGGCGGCCAGGTGCCCGGGACCTTCGAACTGCCGACTGTAGATCGGTGATAAACTCGTCAGCGAGGTGCCCGTAAGGGCTTCCCGCCACCAATCATCCCACCACCTGACACCAGTCCCATGTTCGGGACTCCCGCTCAAACTTCCCACCACTCGTAACCCCGCCAACTCATCCTCTCGAAGCGCCCGCACCTCCGGGCGCTTCTTTTTGCTGTCCGGGGGTTCCGCGCTGCGCGCACACCCCCGGAGCCCCCGCGCTCAGGCCCGGCAAAGCCGGTCTTGAGCTTATGCTGTCCCGGGGGGAGGCTGCGACTCCGCGACGAAGGAGCAGAGCCTGGTCCAGCGCTCTTCCCGAGTGCTGGACTCAGTGCTTGGCTGGCTCGGCCTTGGGGGCTGGGTCGCCGGCCTTCTTATCTTTCTCCCGGGGCTTGGCGAGCTGGTGCTTGGTTTCCGCCGCTTCACTGGCCGCCGAGACTACCACGATGGAGATGCGGCGATTCTGCGGGTCCTTGGGTTCCAGGCCTTCCTTGGGGATGGTGTCGGCGTACCCGGTCACTCGTCGGACCTGGCCCGGACGGAGCCCACCGGCCGCGCTTTCCATCACTCGGCGGGCCGCATTGGCGCGCTCTGAGCTCAATTCCCAGTTGGTGTAGGCCTTGTTGGAGTACTGCGAGGCATCGGTGTGTCCACCGATCACCACCCGGTTCGGCAGCTTGCCCAGTTCCTTGGCGATCTCTTTGAGGATGGACAGGGTGTAGCTTTTGAGGGTGGCGCTGCCGGAGTCGAAGAGCACCTGGGCCGCCTTGTCCTGGATCTGGATGCGCAGGCCCTCATCGGTGAAGTCCATGCTGATCTGATTCTGGAAGGCCTGGAGCAGCTCATCCTGCTGGAAGGCCTTTTCGATGGCCTCGGCGGTGGCCTCCATGACCTTGTGCTCCTCGGCGGCGGCCCCGGGGGTTTCCGAGGCCGTGTCGGTGCCCCCGTCTCCGTCCGGGCCGGACGCCATGCCCCGGCCGCCCGGGAGGATGCCCTTGCCGTGGCTGGACAGGATCTCCTTGCCCCGCTCAGTGGTGAAGAAGTTGGGGTCCTGGAACATGCCGGCGATGCCCGCCTTGGTGTTCTTGTCAGCGCTGCTCAGCAGCCACATCAGCAGGAAGAAGGCCATCATGGCCGTCACCAGGTCAGCGTAGGCCACCTTCCAGGCTCCGCCATGGGCCGCGGCGTGGCCGCCCTTCTTCTTGACGAACTTGATCTTGGTTTCAGGTTGTTGCTGGTCCGCCATCGCCCTTACCTCGGCTTGATCTGCCGAACCACTTCCTCTAGCTCACCGGAGCCTGGCCGCTCGGTGGAGGGGATGTTGCGCCGGGCGAACTCTACGGCGGTAATGGGAGCGGCTCCGTTGCCGAAGCTGGTGAGGCCGGCCCGGATGCAGGCGAAGTAGTAGGCCTCGACGGCATTGATCGCGTCAATGTTCTTGGCCAGGGGCTGGAACACGCCGTAGGCCAGCAGGATGCCAAGGAAGGTGCCCACCAGGGCCGCGCCGACTTTGGCACCGATGATGTTGGGCGGCTGGTCCAGGAAGCCCATGGTGATGACCACGCCCATGACGCAGGCCACGATGCCGAAGGCCGGGAAGGCGTCGGCCAGGGCGCCCATGGCGGCGCCCGGCGCCGCGTTCTCCGCATGGTGGACGTCCAGCTCGGCGTCCATGACCATGTCGATCTCGTCCATCTTGGCGCTGCCATTGATGAGCAGCTTCATGGAATCGCAGAAAAAGTCCATGGCGTGATGGTTGTGCGTGAACGTCTCGTATTTCTTGAAGATCATGGAGTTGTGGGGATCGTTGACATCCTGTTCCAGCGCCAGCAGGCCGCCCTTCTTGATGTTCACGTAGACCTCGTACTGCATCATGAGGACTTCCATGTAGACCGCCTTGGTATAGGGGCTGCCCTTGAGGGGCTTCATGACGTCCCCCGCCACCCGCTTGATGACGTTCATGGGATTGGCGGCCAGGAAGGCCCCCGCGCCCGCGCCGAAGATAATGAGCCCTTCCGCGGGCAGGGGATGCAGAAGTGTGGGGATGCTGCCGCCCTCCATCAGGTATCCCCCGATGACTGCGACGAAGACCACCACCAAGCCGATGATGAAAAACATGCTGCAACTCCTGCCGTATTCATCGGTCGGGGGGATCAAGGCCTGAATTCTGGACGGGTCGGCGACCCACTCCACTGGCACAATGGAAGGATTGGGAGAATTTATGACCACCAAGCCAGCCCTGGGGCCCGTCGGCAGCTATGTGAAGCACCATTTCCGGCATTTCAACGCCGCCGCCCTGGTGGATGCCGCCGAAGGCTACCGGGCCTACCTGGCCCAAGGCGGCAAGATGATGGTCACCCTGGCCGGGGCCATGAGTACCGCGGAGCTGGGGCTGTCCTTCGCCGAGATGATCCGCCAGGACAAGGTGCATCTCATCGTCTGCACCGGCGCCAACCTGGAGGAGGACATCTTCAACCTGGTGGCCCATGACTTCTATGAGCGCGTCCCCCATTACCGCGACCTCACCCCCCAGGACGAGGCCGACCTGCTCAGCCGTCACATGAACCGGGTCACCGACACCTGCATTCCCGAGATGGAGGCCATGCGGCGCATGGAAAAGGCGATGCTGGACGTGTGGACCCGGGCCGATCAGGCGGGTGAGCGCTACTTCCCCCACGAGTTCTTCCAGCAGGTGCTGAAGTCCGGCGTGCTGAAGCCCTCGTACCAGATCGACCCCAGGCACTCCTGGATGCTGGCGGCCCTCGAAAAGAACGTGCCCATCGTGGTGCCGGGCTGGGAGGACAGCACTCTGGGCAACATGTACGCCGCCGCCGTCATCCGCGGCGAGGTGAAGAACGTCCACACCGTGCGCACCGGCATTGAGTACATGACCTGGCTGGCCAAGCACTACCAGGAAGTCACCCAGACCTCGACGCTCGGCATGTTCCAGATCGGCGGCGGCATCGCCGGCGACTTCCCCATCTGCGTGGTGCCCATGCTCCACCAGGATCTGGAGCTGACCGAGGTGCCGCTCTGGGGCTACTTCTGTCAGATCAGCGACTCGACCACCAGCTACGGCTCCTATTCCGGGGCCGTGCCCAACGAGAAGATCACCTGGGGCAAGCTCGGCGTGGATACTCCCAAGTTCATCGTCGAAAGCGATGCCACCATCGTGGCGCCGCTGATCTTCGCCTACCTGCTGGGCTGGTAGCTACAGCTCGAACATCATCAGCCGCGCTCCTTCGCGCCCCTTGACGGGGAGCACGCGATGGGGTGTTTCGCCGGGTACTTCGAAGCTGTGGCTGATGAAGCGGGTGCCGGGCCGCATCTCACGGCGGACCTTGGCCCAGAGGGCGGGCATGGGCACGGGGGAGAGGAAGGCGTAAGCCACATCGAAGGCAGCGAGGTCCGTGCGCCAGAGGCTACCCAGGCGGATATGCGCGTTGGCCCGGGGGAGGCAGCGCAGCCAAGCCACCAGCCAGGTGAGAGGCGAGGCTTCCACGCCCACGAAGACCCCATCGGGGCGCACCTTCGCGAGGTGGGCCACGGGCCCACCGAAGCCGCAGCCCAGGTCCACGAGGCGTGAGCCCGGCTGGTCGGGCACCAGGGTCTCCAGCTTCTCCCAGGCATCCTCGCTGGCGTGGTAGAGGGGCACCCGGCTGAGGAGGCCACCGCCGAAGATCAGGACCAGGCCCAGGAACAGCACCAGGTAGACCCAGGCTGGGATGGGGGTTCCCCAGAGGGCGCGGACCAGGAAGGGCAGGGCGGCCTGCATGAAGACCCAGCGGGGACTCAGCTCCAGCCACCGCGACAGGAAGACCGCCAGTACCGCCTGCAGCAGCACCCAGACCAGGGGCGGGAACCGCAGCCCCAGCCGGGCCAGGGCCACCAACACCGCGAAGGCCAGGGCCTGTGCCAGCAGGGCGCGCAGGATCGGGGGCAGGCGGCGGAGGAGGGACATGCCCCTATCCTAGACGGATGACCCTCGGCCGCTTCGCACCTTCGCCCACCGGCGTGCTCCACCTGGGGAACCTCCGCACCGCCCTGGCCTCCTGGTTGTCGGCCCGCAAGGCCGGTGGGGACTGGCTCATCCGCATGGAGGATGTGGACGGCCCCCGCTGCCGTCGGGACCTGGGCGAGGCCCAGCTGCGGGACCTGGCGGCCCTGGGCCTGGAGTCGGATGGGCCCGTGGTGTGGCAGTCCGGTCGCAGCGAGGCCTACCGCGAGGCCCTGGCCCGTCTGCACAGGGCCAATCGGCTCTACCCCTGCGTCTGCACGCGCAAGGATCTCCAGGTATTGGCCTCGGCGCCGCACGCGGAGGATGGCCTGCGTCCCTATCCGGGCCGCTGCCGGACCCGGGACTGGGAGGGCTTTGACCGCGCTTTGCGCTTCCACCTTCCAGGGGGCCCTGTCCATTGGGAGGATTGCATACTTGGTTTGCAGGTCGATGCTCCGGAGGCTCTCACCGGCGACCCGCTGCTCTTCCGGCGGGATGGCTGCTTCGCCTACCACCTGGTCGTAGTGGTGGACGATGGCGCCCAGGGCGTCACCGAGGTGGTGCGGGGCGCCGATCTGCGCTCCGTCACAGCCACCCAGATCCGGTTGCAGGAAGCCCTGGGGCTGCTGCGACCGGCCTACGCGCACCTGGGGATGGTGTTGGCGCCGGACGGCGGTCGTCTGGGCAAGCGAGCCGGCGCCATGGGGCTGGAAGCCCTGGCAGCCCGTGGGATCCCATCCGCAGAAATCCTGGGATGGCTGGGCTGGAGCCTCGGTTGCCTCACGCAGCCTGAGGCCTGCATAGCGACGGACCTGATCGGAGCCTTCCACTGGGACCGGGTGCCAAGGAACGAGGTGCGGGTGCCGGAGTCATGGACCTAGCGGGAGGCTTCCGTCCGCTTCAATTCTGTCCACAGCCAGTCCCGGGACAGCACCGTGCGGCCATCCTTCAGGCGGATCTCGTAGGGCCGGTCGCTGAGGCTGCTGCCGCTGGCACAGTACTGGATGAACTCGGGGGCCGTCTTCACCCGGCGGCCGGCGTTCTTCCATTTCAGGCGGAGGTGGTCCGCCGCCGCCTTCGCGGTGTACTCGGATCCGTTGCGGATGAACACGGCGCCTTCGAGGTCTGCCACCGCCTGGATCAGGGCCTCGATCTTCTGGGCCTCGGTCTGAGGAGCCGTTTCGATGAGCGCGGGGACGAGGAACATGCCTTCAGGATGCCAGCAAGCAAAGCCGAGCCCGGAAACGAAAAGGACCCGGCTCTCCGGGTCCTTGGCGAAAAGTTTTTGGTCCGTTAGGCCAGCTTGTTCACTTTAGCGGCCAAGCGGGACTTGGTGCGGTCGGCGGCGTTCTTGTGCATGACGCCTTTGCGGCAGGCCTTGTCCACCAGGCCCTGGGTCGCGGGCAGCAGCTTGGCGGCCTCGTCCTTCTTGCCACCGGCGATGAGGGCCAGGAAGCTCTTGACGGCGGTCTTCAGGGTCGAGCGGTTGCTGCGGTTACGGAGGCGGGCCTCGACATCACGACGGGCCTTCTTGGCAGCAGACTTGTGGTTGGCCATGTTCAGATCTCCAGCTCCCGAGTCAGTCCCCCGTACAAGGGCCCGGTAAGCGCGAAAGACCATCCTATCGCAAACAGCCCATAGGTCAAGGGCAAAAGGCTGCCCTCAAGGGCCATTCAACCCCTTCCGGAGGGGGCCTCCATGGGGCATGCTGATCGGAGGCGAATGGCCTCCCGGGAAGGGTGGGTTCATGCCGCAACAAAAACTGGAGTCCGTCGTGGATCTCGCGGCGAAGGCGAAAGCCGTTCGCAGGGATGTTCTGCTGCAGGTCTACAAGGCCCAGAGCGGTCATCCAGGGGGCAGCCTCAGCTGGACGGACATCGGCGTGGCGCTCTACTACCACGAGATGACCGTATTCCCGGAGGATCCGGCCAACCCAGGTAGGGACCGCTTCGTGCTGTCCAAGGGCCATGCCTGCCCCGCTCAGTACGCCATCCTCGCAGACCAGGGTTTCTTCCCCAAGGCCTGGCTGGAGACCTTCCGCCAGTACCCGACCCGGCTCCAGGGCCATGCGGAAAACCATTACACGCCCGGCGTTGAAGTCACCACCGGCAGCCTGGGTCAGGGCCTGCCCCAGGCCGTGGGCATTGCCATCGGCCTGAAGGTCCAGAAGTCCGATCGGCGCGTCTACTGCGTGGTGGGCGACGGCGAAAGCCAGGAGGGCGTGATCTGGGAGGCGGCCATGGCCGGGCCCCACCACAAGCTCGACAACCTCTGCGTCTTCCACGACCTCAACGGTCTGCAGATCGATGGAGCCGTCAAGAAGGTGATGAACATCCATCCCGTGGCCGAAAAGTGGCTGGCCTTCGGCTGGGCGGTGAAAGAGATCGACGGCCACGACTTCACCCAGATCCTGGAGGCCCTGGCCTGGGCCCGCACGGTGAAGGGCCAGCCCGTCATGATCTGCGCCGCCACCGTGAAGGGCAAGGGCGTGAGCTTCATGGAGAACCAGGCCGGCTGGCACGGCGTGCCTCCCAAGACCGAGGACTACGAGAAGGCCCTGGCCGAGCTCGCGGACTGATGGGCTGTGGGCGGTGGGCTGAAACTGACACCTGAAGCCTGAAGCCTGAAGCCTGAAGCCTGAAGCCTGAAGACTGAAAACTGAGGACTGAATGGAAGCATTGCGACACACCTTCGAACAGCAGCTGGCGGGGGCTCTCCCCGGCGTGGAGATCACGCTGGAGCGGCCCAAGTCCGGCGAGCTGGGCGACCTGGCCTTCCCCTGCTTCCGGGCCGCCAAGCAGCTGGGGAAGAACCCGGTGCAGCTGTCGCAGGAGCTGGCCAAGACCATCGTCATCGAGGGCGCAACCCTGGTGGCGGCGGGTCCCTACCTGAACCTCAAGCTGGCTCCGGAGACCCGCGCCCAGGCCGTGCTGGGCGCCATCCTCGAAACCCCCGCAGCGCGGCCCTACGGCTCGCGTCCGGCGAACGGCAAGAAGGTGATCGTCGAGTACAGCTCGCCGAATATCGCCAAGCTCTTCACCATCGGCCATCTGCGCTCCACCATGATCGGCCACGCCCTGGCCCAGACCCATCAGTTCCTGGGCTACGAGGTGACGCGTCTCAACCACCTGGGGGACTGGGGCACCCAGTTCGGCACCCTATTGGCGGCGTACACCCGGTGGGCCTTGGAGGGGAACACCGATCTGGAGCAGGACTTCGACTGGGCCGAGCCCGCCCCCGACAAACGCCGCACGCCGCTTTTTCGTCTCTTCCAGCTCTACGTGCGCTTCCACGCCGAGGAAGAGAACGACCCTGCCATGCGCGACGAAGCGCGGGGCTGGTTCAAGCGCCTGGAAGCCGGAGATGCAGAAGCTCGGCGGCTATGGAGCTGGTTTCGCCAGATCTCCCTGAAGGAATTCCAGCGCATCTATGATCGCCTGGGCGTGAGCTTCGATACCCTGGCCGAGGGCGAGGCCTTCTACGAAGACCAGCTCGTCCCCACCATGCAGCGGCTCGAGGATGCGGGCCTGCTGGTGGAGGGCGACAAGGGCGCCCGCATCATCAACCTGGAGGATGTGGGCATCACGACCCCCTGCCTGGTCCAGAAGGGCGATGGCACCAGCATCTACGCCACCCGTGATCTGGCCGCGGCGCTCTATCGGAAACGAGCCTATGGCTTCGACCGCTGCCTCTATGTCGTGGGTACCGACCAGGTACTCCACTTCCAGCAGATCTTCGCGGTGCTCGACAAGCTGGATCCCTGGTTCAAGGGCCGCATGCTGCACACGCCCTTCGGCATGGTCAAGCTGCCGGAAGGGAAGATGAGCACCCGCAAGGGCAATGTCATCTTCCTTGAGGACGTGCTGGACGAGGCCCGGGAGCGCGTGGCCGCCATCATCGAGGAAAAGAACCCCGAGCTGAAGGACAAGGCCGAGGCCTCAGAAGTCCTGGGCATGGGCGCCGTGGTGTTCTTCGACGCCATGAATGACCGCGTGAAGCCCATCACCTTCACCTGGGACAGGGTCATCGCGTTGGATGGCGACACCGGTCCCTACGTGCAGTACGCCCACGCCCGCATCATGAGCGTGCTGCGCAAGGCAGGAAATGACTGGGCGACGAAGGCCCAGGCCGGTACGCCTGCTGGGCCGGTGGTGCCGTTCGAGCCGCTGGCACTGCCTGGGGACCTTGAAGGTGTTGCCGCTCCCGAGGCCCAGGCCCTGCTCTTCGAGCTGGCGGGGCTACCTAATGCCATCGCCGCCGTGGCTGAAGGCTGCATGGCCACGCCCCTGGCCCGTCAGCTTGTCGCCGTGGCCCGTTCCTTCAGTGGCTATTACACGAACTGTCCCATCCTGGCCCCGGAGAATGCCCCGGAAGTCCGCGACGCCCGCCTCGCCCTCTGTGTGGCCACGGCCCGCGCCCTCCGCCAGGGGCTCTACCTCATGGGCATCCAGGCCCCAGACGAAATGTAGGAGTTCCGATGACCAAGTATGTGTTCGTGACCGGTGGTGTGCTGAGTTCCTTGGGCAAGGGGATCGCGGCTGCATCGCTCGGTGCGTTGCTGGAGGCCCGGGGACTGAAGGTCACTCTGATGAAGATGGATCCGTACCTCAACGTGGATCCAGGCACCATGTCGCCCTTCCAGCACGGCGAGGTCTTCGTCACGGACGATGGCGCCGAAACGGATCTGGATCTGGGCCACTACGAGCGCTTCACGTCGGTGCCCACCACCCAGAACCACACCATCACCACGGGCCGCATCTACAACACCGTGATCCAGAAGGAGCGCCGTGGCGACTACCTGGGCAAGACCGTGCAGGTGATCCCCCACATCACCGACGAGATCAAGGGCGTGATGAAGAAGGTCGCCAAGGACATGGATGTGGTGATCGTGGAGATCGGCGGCACCGTGGGCGATATCGAAAGCCAGCCCTTCCTCGAGGCCATCCGGCAGTTCAAGTTGGAGGCCGGCCTGGGCAATGCCATCAACATGCACCTCACCTATGTGCCCTACATCAAGACCGCGGGTGAGCTGAAGTCCAAGCCCACCCAGCACAGCGTCAAGGAGCTGCGCGCCCTGGGCATCCAGCCCGATGTGCTGCTCTGCCGCGCGGATGTGGACATTCCCCGGGAGCTCAAGGACAAGATCGCCCTGTTCTGCTCTGTCACCCAGGACGCCGTGTTCAGTGGGAGGGACGCCAGCTCGATCTACGAGGTGCCCCTGAACCTGCATCTTGAGGGCCTGGACGCCAAGGTGGCGGCCCTGCTCGGGCTCGGGGAGCGGAAACCCGATCTCAGCGCCTGGGAGAACCTGCTCCACCGCATCCGCAATCCCAAGGGCAGCGTACGCATCGGCGTCGTCGGGAAATACGTGGAGTTCAAGGAAAGCTACAAGAGCCTCATCGAGGCCCTGCACCACGCGGGGTACGGACTGGAAACCCAGGTGGATCTCAAGTGGATCGAGGCCGAGGAACTCGAGAACCAGGATCCGGCGGTCTTCCTCCAGGATTGCCACGGCATCCTGGTCCCAGGCGGCTTCGGCGTGCGGGGCACCCGCGGCATGATCAAGTCCATCCAGTACGCCCGGGAGCATAGCATTCCCTTCTTCGGCATCTGTCTGGGCATGCAGATGGCCTCCGTAGAGTTCGCGCGGAACGTGGTGGGTCTCGAGGGGGCCGATTCCACCGAGTTCGACGATGCGCCGAAGCACCGCGTCATCTTCAAGCTGCGGGAGCTGGTGGATGTGGAGGAGCTGGGTGGAACGATGCGCCTGGGAGCGTATCCCTGCCGTCTGGCGCCGGACAGCCAGGCCGCGAAAGCCTACGGTAGCGCCGAGATCAGTGAACGCCACCGGCATCGCTACGAGTTCAACCACGAGTACCGGAAGGCCCTGGAGAACAAGGGCCTGCTGTTCACGGGCATGAGCCCGGATGGCGTCTTCGTGGAGATCGTGGAGCTGAGGGATCACCCCTACTTCCTGGCCTGCCAGTTCCACCCCGAATTCAAGAGCCGTCCCCTCATCCCCCACCCGCTGTTCACGGCCTTCGTGAAAGCCAGCGTCGCCGGCCGCGGCTGAATCCCGGCAGCAGGATCGAACCATAGACTGTTTCGACAGGGGGTTAGCCCCTGGCTGGCCGGAGTTTGTAAGGAAGTTGAAAGGATGTGGGTGGTACGGTGGTTTTGGTGTCTCTCAGATCCTGGTCAATTCAGAAGGCATCATAATGCGACCTATAGGTATTCTTTATTCTTGTTTGAAAAGAAGATCTAGATATCATTTAAGGAGCCCGGCTTCGGACCTATGAAGCGGCACTCCAGCTCATTGCCAAAGTCGATCAAGGAGAGACCATGCAACTTTCTGGCTTGCGCTACGGCTCCAGACTCCTGCAGCTGGTGGAATTCCCCATGGCCGAGTTCATCGATGGCTCCGCCACGAACCAGGAGATCCAGCAGTTCCTGGAAAAGCACAAAAAGCTGGTGGTGAAGCCGGCCTTCTACGGGGGCGTGGGCAAGAAGGGCAAGGCGGGGCTGGTGCGCGTGGTGAGCACCCTGCAGGAGGCCCTGGCGGCCAAGCGGGAGATGTTCTTCGCCCAGCACACCTACGGAAACAAGCTCGTCACGGCCAATGGCGTGACCATGGAGGCTTTCGTCCCGTCGGATCTGGAGGTCTATTTCAGCATCTCAAGTTCCAGCGTGCACCGGGGCCCGGTGTTCACGATCACGCCCTGGGGCGGGGTGGACATCGAGGACCTGCCACCAGAGAAAAAGGCGGTGGTGGAAATCGATCCCTTCATCGGCATCAATGCCTTCGAGATCACCAACGCCCTCACGGATACCGGCTGCCCCGAAGCCTTCATCTCGCCCCTGGTCCAGCATCTCCCCAAGCTGTGGGACCTCTACGACGGCTATGCCCTGACCACCATCGAGCTGAACCCCATCCGGGTCATGCGGAAGGGCAACCAGCTGCTCCCCGTCGCTTGTGACGTGAAGGCGAGCTTCGACCAGGACAACCCGGCCTGGAAGCGCATCGGCCTGCCGGATGCCCTCTTCCAGACGGAGACCACGGCCTTCGAGGCAGAAATCAATGAACTGCGCACCTACCAGGGCCAGAGCGATGTGCTGGAGATGAATCCCAGCGGGAGCATCATCCCCTTCATGTTCGGCGGTGGGGCCAACAGCGCCGGCACCGAGACCCTGGGCGAGGCCGCTATCTTCTCTTCGGATTTCGGCGGGAACCCGCCCTACGAAAAGATCTACGAGATCAGCCGTATTACCTTCGAGCACTGGTACGACAAGGCCAGCATGCTTCTACTCATCGGGGGCAAGGCCAACAATACGGATATCTACGTGACCTTCAAGGGGGTCTTCGACGCCCTCCGGGACCATGTCTCCAAGGCCGGCTGGAAGCCCCTCTACGTGGTCATCGGCCGGGGCGGCCCGAACGCGGTGAAGGGGATGTTCTATGCCAAGGACATCCTCGACAGGCTGCGCTTCCCCTATAAGATCTTCGGCCACGACACCTCCATGATCCTCACCCTGGAATACGCGAAGAAGGTCGATGAGTGGTGGCGCACGGAAGGCGCCAGCGCCTACCAGGGTGAACTTGAAACGCAGGCCAGGGCCTAGGAGACGGACATGCGACGACAGAAGACCCGCCCCTTCCCCTACTACGTCGGCATCCACTCCCTGGAGGAGCTCGTTACCCGGGAGCACCGCGTCTGTGTGATGAACATCCTTGGCAGCGAAAGCCGCAAGGTGACCCCCGTCTCCCACGAGTACAGCGGCGGCAACATCGTGGCCGGCGTGCAGTACGGGCGGCGCGGAGCCCTGGAGACGAAGCTGGGCAAGATCCCCGTCTACCGCAGCATCCGGGAGGTCATGGAGAACGGCATCGCCTTCGACATGGGCGTGGTCTACATACCCCCCCAGGGCGTGTGCAAGGCCGTATCCGAGCTGGTGACCCACAACGAGGCCCTCAAGCGCATCGTCATCGTCACGGAGAAGGTGCCCGCGAGAGATTCCCGCAACATCCGGGCCCTGTGCCAGGAGGCGGGCGTGGATGTGATCGGCGCCAACTGCCTGGGCATGGCCAACGCCTGGGATCAGGTGCGCATCGGGGGCAGCCTGGGCGGCGACCATCCCGAGGAAACGCTGCGGAAGGGCTCCATCGCCATCCACTCCAACTCTGGCAACTTCACCACCACCATGGCGGAGTATCTCCGCACGGCAGGCTTCGGCATCAGCACAGCGGTGTCTTCCGGCAAGGATGTCTACATCCACTTCGCCCTGCCGGAGTTCCTCTACGCGGCCCAGAATGACCCGCGCACCAAGGCCGTGGTGATTTATGTGGAACCCGGCGGCTACTACGAAAAGATGGCCCTGGACTGGATTCACGACCGGGTCTTCGGATTCACCAAGCCCATCATTGCCTGTGTGACGGGGCGGTGGAAAAAGAACATTACCCGGGCCTGCGGCCACGCCGGCGCCATGTCGGGCAGCGGCGACGACGCGGAAAGCAAGGAGCGCTGGTTCGACGAGTACTTCGGCGTGGATGTCTTCGATCCGAAGACCCGCAAGGTCAGCAAGCGCGGGGTCCGTGTCCCCAGCATCCAGTACATCCCGGATGCGGTGAAGGCCGTGTACGAAAAGATCGACGAAAAGCCGGATTTCCCATCCACGGGCGATCTCTCCCTCAAGCTCTGGCTGGGCGACACGCTGGTGAAGCTGCCTCCGGAGCTTGAACTGCCCATCGTCAAGGCCCCGGCGCCCTACGACCAGCAGATCATCGAGGTGAACAAGCAGGTGGGGGCCCACTACCTCCGTCAGAACATGGCGGGCAAATCCGGCGCCTCCCGCATGAACCGGGAAAGCCAGGTTTCGGAACTGCATGGCAAGACGGTACTGGAGCTGTCCCAGTACACGCTTGAAGAGAACCTCTACTTCGCCTTGGCGAAGGTGATGCCGGAAAAGGGGGACATCCCCACCCTGAACCTGATCTTGAACCTGTTCATGAAGATTGATGAGCGACGCATGGAACTCGTAGACGTGGGCCGAGCCAATGGCTGCACGCCCAACGCCTACCTGGCCTCCCAGATCGCGTTGGTGGGGGACAAGGACCTGCTGGCGAAATCGCGGGGCCACGCGCAGTTCATCATCGACCTCATCCGGGAGTTCAACCTGGACGAACTCACCAAGACCTTCCCGCCAGAGCTGGACGACTACGTGGCCAAGCATCTGCTCAGCGCCGAACCCTCCAGGAAGACCGATGTGTCCGATCTCCTGTTCAAGGAGGTCAAGAAGTCGAAGAAATCCTGCGTGGCCCTCAAGGTCTGCCAGCACATCATCGACCTTGCCGAGAACCGGGGCCTGGAGATCCGGGATACCTACGAGTTCCTGCTGTCCACCATCGCGGTGTGCGTGCTTTGGAACCCCATGCTGGAGAAGCGCATCAGCCGCCAGTTGGTGGAGGATTCGGTCACCTACTTCTACCTCATGGCCCGCATCGTGGCCTATTCCGTGGTGGACCGCGCGCATAACCCGCACTGGAAGAAGCTGGTGGATCAGAAGCTGTCCAACCTGAACCACAGCTTCACGGAAAACGCCTTCAAAGTGCTCTTTGCCCGCGTGCCTGAGGCCTCCGAGCTGCTGGAATTCCAGACCCTCCTGGGACTCACCGTCACCAACGGCCCCGGGACCCTCTCGGCCCAGGGTGCCAAGGAAAGCGTGAGTGCCCGCAATGATATCTCCATGGCCTTCGTGGGCTTCCTTGCCAACACGGGCCGGGCGCACGGCGGCAACGGCTACGAGGCCATCGACTACTTGGTTGAGCAGTTCCACGGCGTGGCCCTACCGGACCCCGGTAACCCGGATCACGGCCTGGATCTGAAGAAGATGGCCATCGCCGCAGCCAAGGCCTACGGGGGGTATAAGACCCAGATGCGGGAAGTGGAAGAGGGGATCGTGAAACCCATCCCCTGCGTGAACCATCCCGTCTTCCGCGGCAACCAGATCAACGTGGACCCCCGCGAGCGGTACGTGGCGGGGATGCTGAAGGAGAAGGGGGTCTATAACGCCTTCTGGGAGTTCTACCAGCTGCTGGTGCAGGCCCTGTACGACGAGGGCGTCACGAAGAATGTCTTCTGTGTGAACGTGGACGCGGTGCTGGCCGTCATCACCCTGAAGCTGGTGTGGAAGGATCTCCAGGCCGGGCGCATGGCCCTCCGCCAGGTGCAGGATCTGGTGTTCACGCTCTTCCTGTTCGGCCGCACGGTTGGCGTCGCTGCCGAGATTGCTGATCACCGGGACCGCGGCCTGGACATGGACTGCCGCACGCCGGAAAGTGATCTCACATTCGTACTTTGACACTCTCCGGGCCGAAGTTCATAGACGAATTGACCTCAGAGTGAGTGGTGGTGGGGCTTTGAGTCAGATCGTAAAATTGATAATGTTGGCATGTAAAAGCCATGTTTATTGCGTATTGATAGGCATTTAGCTTCGACTATGTTGGTTTCATGTTTATCACCGAGATCCCCAATCGGAATTCCCCGCCCGCGATTCTGCTGCGTGAGGGCTATCGCGAGGGCGGCA
>JANYLR010000116.1 GCA_025363715.1 Holophagaceae bacterium
GGTAGGCGGCCTGTGCCGCCTACCTCGCCGCCCGTTTGGGCTTCGCGACCGGAACTAGCTAACTCCAAGAAACCCCGGAATAATGTAGGATTCTCCCCGGGGTCCTCTCCCCCTACAACACGGATCGAATCCATGCGCGCAACGGCATTCCTTTCTTCTCTTCTCCTGCCTGCGGTCCTGCTGGCCCAGGCCCCGTCCCTGGGCGACCGAGTCAAGGCGGATAGGCCCGCGGTCGAGAAACTGATGGCAGAGCTGAATTACCCGGAGGCCATGGCCCGCGCCGGGACCCTCCTGCCCGCCACCAAGCCAACCTTTAACAAGACCGACAACCAGACCCTGGTGCAGAGCGTCTCCTCCAACCTGGACTTGGCGGCTGCCTACCGGTTGAATGCCGAGGCCGCCGATTCGGCCGGCGCCTGGGAGAAAGCCCTGGAATATGCCAAGGCCGCCCAGTCCCTGGCCGTGGAGAGTCACGAAGGCGTGAAGGAACCCTTCGGCCAGACCGTGGCTTACTACAAACAGATCGGGGCTCGTGCGAAGCAGGTTCTGGAAGAGAATGATGCCCATATCAAGGAACTCAAGGGCAAGAGCGTCCTCGATCCCGGAGAGCGCCAGGAGCTGGATTTGGTCGGCGGAGTGGAGAAAGATATCCCGGAGAGCGCCAAGTGGGTTGAGTTCTTCCAAACCTACCTGGATGTCACCAAGCGTGAGAGCACCGCCTATGACGCCATCGTGAAGGTGATGGAAGACAAGCTGAAGGGCGAGGCTGACCAGATCGCCGAATACAAAGCGGGCAAAGGCGAGAAGAACAAGTGGGTCGAGGCCGTGGTCTCCACCCCAGCCTATCTCGAGGCCCAGGGCGACAAGGCCGGAAGGGCCCGCTGGCTCTATCGTCTTGCAACCATCGACCCGGACAACAAAAAGGTGCAGCACCAGCTCGACATCGTGAATGGCAAGGCGGCCACAACACCCGCGAAGCCCGCCAAAAAGGGCAAGAAGGGCTGATCCGATTCAGGGAGTCTGTCCTGATGGTCGACGGGGCCTGTACTCTTAGGACATGTCCCGTCGCGCAGTCCCCCGCACCCCCGTTCGCACCCCCGCGCGCACTCCTGGCCGGCGGGAACCACCTCAAGCACCGAAACCCCAGACTCCAGGGCTTCGTCCCTTCGAGACCTTTGAGGCCACGTTCCTCGGCCACCCGGAGGGCGCCGGCGGCTTCCTGAGGCTGGTCGGTCTGCCCAAGGTCCGCGGCGCGGACCTGCTGGTGGACTGGCGGGATGCCCACGGCGCCATCCACGGCGACCGCGTGGTGGCCGTGGTCTGCGGGGAAGGCTGGGATGGCCGCCTCAAGGCCCGGGTGGTGGAGATCAAGGGCCGCGGTGACCTCCCCCTGCCCGGCACCCTGCAGAAGCAGCCCTGGGGCTGGCGGGTGGTGCCGCTGGAGCCCCGGCTGCCCCAGATCATCTCGGTGCCGCCCACGGACCTTGCCGAAGACGGGGAACTCGTCAGCGTCCAGCTCGATCCGGACACCCAGGCCAAGCAGCTGCGCGGCACCGTGGTGGCCCGGCTCGGGAAGAAGTCCGACCTGAAGATCGAGAACAAGCTCACGGCGGCCCTGTTCAACCTCCGCACAACCTTCCCCGACGCCGTCATGGAAGAGCTGGCGCCCTTTCCCACCTCCATTCCGACCGAATGGATCCATGGAAGGGAGCCCGTAGCAGGAGCGGAGGGCCACCGAACCGAAGGCTCGGCCCAACGGGCGCGGCCAACGGAGTGGCCCCGTGAGGATCTGCGGGACACCGTGGCCTGCACCGTGGATCCCCCCACGGCCAAAGACTTTGACGATGCCATCAGCCTTGAGGTCCTGCCGGATTCCGAGGGCGGTGGCTGGCTGCTGGGCGTGCATATCGCGGATGTGAGCCACTACGTTTCCGAAGGCGGCCCCCTGGATGAAGAAGCCCGCCTGAGGGGCACCTCGGTCTATTTCCCGGATGAGGCCATCCCGATGATTCCGGAGCGCCTCAGCGGTGATCTCTGCAGCCTGCGGGAAGGCGTGGACCGGCTCACCATGACCGCCTGGATGACCCTCTCCCCGGACCTGGAAGTCGTGGAGACCCGGTTGTCCGAAAGCGTCATTCGCAGTGCCAAACGGCTCACCTACGATGAGGTGAAGGAGGCGTGCATCGACTTGTCCAAGCGGAAGCGGGCAGAGCTCGGCGAGCCTCTCTGCGCTCTGCTGGACGAGGCCCTCGTGCTGTCGCGACGTCTCACCCAAGTCCGCCTGGGCCGTGGCGCCATGAACCTGGACACAGAAGAAGCTGAATTTGTCTTCGATGCGGAGGGCCGGCCGGTGGATGCCCGGCGCTACCCCCGTCACGACGCCCACCGCATGATCGAAGAGTTCATGCTGCTGGCCAATGAAACGGTGGCGCGATTCTTCACCCGGAAGAAGATCCCCTCCATCTACCGCATCCACGATGAGCCGGATGCCCTGAAGCTGGAGATCTTCGCCGAAGTGGCCCGGGCCTTCGGCCTGCTCAAGCCCAAGGAGGCCCCCACGCCCGATCATCTCAACCCCATGCTCGACAAGGTCCGGGGCGGTCCCCTCGAAGCCATGATCAACACCCTGCTGCTGCGCAGTCTGAAGCGGGCCGAGTACAGCGTGGACAACATCGGTCATTCGGGCCTGGCCCTCCAGGACTACCTGCACTTCACCAGTCCCATCCGCCGCTACCCGGATCTCCTCGTCCATCGCCTGCTCCGCAAGGTGCTGCGGGGCCAGGCCCTGCCTGAGGGCCTGCACAGCCAGCTGGCGGTCCTGGCCAAGGGCGCCAGCGACTGCGAACAGAAGGCCACGGAGGCGGAACGCGAGAACGACAAGTGGAAAGCCTGCCTCCTGATGAAATCCCGTGTGGGCCAGCGCTTCAAGGGGCGCATCCAGGGCTACTCCGCCAAGGTGGTGTTCGTCACGCTGGAGTCACCCTTCGTGGAGGTTGGCGTGCCGCTCGCAGCCCTGGGGGGGAACTTCTGGGTGGATGAGCATCGGACCAAGGCCACGGGCCTCCGGGGCACCGTGGTGCTCACCATCGGCGATGCGGTGGAAGTCGAGATCACCACCGTGGACGAGGACCTGCGCCGCATCAGCGCGTGGATGACGGAAGCGAAGGCCCAGGACGCCCATGGCAAGGCTTTCCAGTTCGTGCCAACGCTCGCAGCGCCTGCGGTGCTGCGAGAAGGTGATCTTGAGAAGCCAAGGCGAGGGGGCAAGCCGCAGACCCGGGAGACCCGAGCTGAACGCAGCACCACCTCGGCCGGGCGTCCTCCGAAAAAGGCCCGCGTACCCGCCAGAAAGTCGCGAGAGGCAAGTCCCAAACCACCCAAAGGCAGTGTTCGAGGCACCGGCAAGCGGAAGGGCCGATGATCGTCGCGCCTTCTCCGGTTCGATGCCTGGGCGTGGACCCCGGTTCCCTGGCCTGCGGTTGGGCCGTGGTGGAGCGGTTCGGATCACGGATGACCTTGGTGGAGGCTGGAGTCATCCGTAACCCCCGGGGGGTGGATTTTGACCAGCGCTGCCTGCGCATCCATGAACGGCTCGCCGAAGCCATCTCGGCCCACAGCCCCGGCTTCATGGCCGTGGAATCGCCCTTCGTGGAAAAGAACGCCGCCACTGCGCTGAAACTGGGGCAGATCCGGGGCGGTATCTTGCTGACGGCCGCTCTCCATGGGCTGCCCGTGGGCGATTACAACCCCATGCAGGTCAAGAAGGCCGTCAGCGGCTACGGCTGGGCCGACAAGGGCCAGGTCGGCAAGATGGTGATGACTCTGTTGAACTTGAAGGAGCCGCTGGCCGCCGACGCGGCGGATGCGGCGGCCGTGGCCATCGGTCATCTTTTGGCTTCCCGGAGAGCCTGATTGGACGCATGGAAGACCTGAATATCAGGTTTTTCAAGGCGTTCTCGAATTGTCACGAGAACCGTGACAAAAATTTTCGTAACTCGTGACATTTCTTGTGATGCCTATCACTAGCCTAAGTCATCGACAAACACGATCATGTTGTCCAGGAAGCTTACGGAGCCACCATGCACATGGACACCGCAGCACGACAGCACAACCCAGCCTTCTGGACCACTGCCGAGCGCCTGCACGAAGTGTTCAACCAGCTGGAGCGCCAGATGAGCAGCTCGCCCCGCAGCCTTGCCGTGCTCCGTCAGGTCCAGGCCCTTGAAGCCGAACTCGAAGCCGAAGTGATGCACCGCAGCCGCCGCGCCGTCGCCGCCTGATTCCATTCTACCGACACAGAACGGCCCGGCGATGCCGGGCCGTTCTGTGTACGGAGTGCCCTATGGCTGCGGCTTTTCCATCTTGAAGGCGAAGGTCTTCCAGGGGGCATCCAGCAGCACTCGGGTCTCGCCCTTCCAGCCGGTATCTGGATTCTCGCAGCGGATCCGAAGGCTGGCGCCAGCCTTGGAGGCATCGAAGATGATGTTAGGCCTGGATTCAGTCCAGGGACCGATGGTCTTTGGCTCCCCCGAGAGCTTGGTCCCGATACGAACGCTTCCCAGCGTCTCGGTATCCTTCGAAGGCAAGATGTCCAGCACCATGGCCCCCTGGCTGCTGATGCGCAGCAGAAGGGTTTTCTGCCCCCCGAAGCCCCGAATGACGCCCTGAACTTCCCCATCTGCCAGTGGCCTCTCCGGCTGCACGGCCTTGGCCGCCAGAACCTCCAGCACCAGGGCGCGGTAGCGGGTGGCCTCTTCGGTGATGCGCCCTTCGTCCAGGGCCTTCTCCCCGCAGTTGTAAGCGACCACGGCCTTCGGCACATCCCCCTGGTAGCGGTCCAGGAGAAAGCGCAGGTACTTCGCGCCCGCCGCCATCACCTGGTCGGGATCGTTCAGGTCCGTCGCCCCATAGGCCTGGGCCGTCTCGGGCATGACCTGGAGGAGGCCCTTGGCGCCCCTGGAACTCTTGGCCTTGGCGTTGAAGCTGCTCTCTACCCAAGCCATGCTGCGGAGGAGCTGGGGATCCAGGCCCTCCTTGGCGGCAAGGGCGTCCAGCTGCTTCACCATCGCGGCTGGGGCCCCGATGGGAGGGAGTTCCGGAGCAGTCGCCCGCAGGACCAGCACGGCAAAGGGGAAGAGGAGGAGGCTGAGCATACCCCAATGAGCCCTGACCGAGGGTTGGGGTGAGAGCAGACGTTCGATGCGGGTGAACAAGGGACCTCCTCGGGCCGCAAGGGCCGGGAACAGCTGTGGTTGGAACGCGGGCTGGGCATCATCCAGGGCGTTGAGGGCCAAGGCGAGGCGCCGCGGATCACCCAGGCACTGGGCCGCCAGCTGGTCGGAGAGTTCCTCGCGCTCGGCCCGGATCCTGGCCGAGAGCCACCAGACGGCGGGGTGGAAGAAGAGCAGGGTCTCAGCTACACCCTGGAGCAGGTTGCTGAGGTAGTCCAGGCGATGCACATGGGCCAGTTCATGGGCCAGCAGCGCCTCCAGGTAGCCAAGGGGCAGGCTGGTGAGCAGGGCCACCGGGATCAGCACCACGGGTTTCCATAGCCCAAGGGTCATGGGCGTACTCCCCTGCCTCAACAGCAGCAATCGAACTGGCCGCAGGATGCCCATGCGTCCAGCGAGCACAGCCACCACGCCCTGCCACTGGCCGAGCGCCGGAACCGCCTGCCGCTTCCAGCGCAGGCTGAGGGCATAGCCCCCACCCATGCGCAAAGCCATGAGCCCTGCCCCCAGGGCCCAGAGGGCCACCAGAACCGGCAGACGGGGCTGAAGCGACGCTTCCAGGCGCGCCAGGAGCGGCACGGAGGTGTGCTTTGGCGAGGAGCGACTGATGGCAGGTACGTCCCCTCCCATCAAGCTCACTTGGGCCGTCCTGAATTCAGCTAGCGCTGGGCGATGGAAGTGCCAGGCCGTGGCGGCGGGTACCAGCAGGCAGAGAGCCAGGGCCAGGCCGTTCCCCCTGTGGCGTGAGCGGCCATGCAGGAAGAGTCCGCACCAGGCGGCCAGCAACACCAGCAGACAGCCTTGCCACAGCGCATGGATGAGGGCCCATCCCAGAACCTGAATGGCAGGGTTCATGATTCCTCCTTGCCGAGCATTTCCCTGATGCGCGCCTTGTCCCCTGGGCTGAGCTGACCCGATCGAAGGGCCGCGAGCACCAGCGACGCGGCGGAACCACCGAATAGCCGCTCGGTCAAGTCGCTGACGAGGCCACCCTCCATGTCGGAGCGGCTGTGGACGGGCGCGTAGACATGACTGCGCTGGCGCTCATCACGGGTCACCAGTCCCTTTTCCAGCATCACCTGGAGCATCCGGAGTACGCCTGTGTAGGCGTAAACCTCCCTGTGATTCAGTTGGGCGTGGACCTCCTTGACGGTGGCTGGTCCAAGTTCCCAGAGGACGCGAAGGAACTTAAGCTCCACTTCTGTCGGCTTGAAGGGGCGATTCATGCGGCTTCCTACACAAGGTGATGTAGACAATATTGTGTAGATCTAGCCCCTTGTCAATCGGGGAACAACCCGGGGAGATCAGGCATGAGCCGTGTCCTGACCGGTTCATCCCGGCCAGGCGCGACCTTAGATCCTTGCAACGCATGCGTTTCAAGGGGAATCCCCAGACAAACCAAGGGGCACCCCGAAGGGTGCCCGCAAGTCTCGGCCTCATGCTGTGCGGGCCGGAAGGGGCTGGCGTAAACGGTCGCCCCGTGGGAGGAAAGAGAAGCTCTTCCCACCCCTCAGGCTAGGCCCAGCCACCTTCCTCTCAAGGGGAAAATGGAGCGAATCAGCTCTCCTGGCGAACGGTTCCGGGCCTGTAGGGCGTATAGCCTGGTGCCCACTGGGCCTTGGTGACGGTGGCCCCGATCTGGTCATCGTTGAGCAGACGGCCCAGCCCCGCGTTGCGAGCCTCGATGCCCACAGCCTTGGCCACTGCCGCGGAAACCTGGCGGATATCCTTCATCTCCGGGAGCAGCAAGCCCTTGGCTTCCTGTTCAGGCGTTACAAAGGCACTGATGGCCCGGCTGGCGGCCAGGAACATGCCATCGGTCACACGAGTGGCCTTGCAGACCAGGGCGCCCAGCCCCACGCCGGGGAAGATGTACATGTTGTTGCACTGGGAGGCTTGGAGGGTGCGTCCCTGCCAGGCCATGGGCGGGAAGGGGCTGCCGGTGGCCACGAGGCCCTTGCCACCCGTGGCCTTCCACACGGCCTCGGGCGTGCACTCGCAC
>JANYLR010000120.1 GCA_025363715.1 Holophagaceae bacterium
CCATTTCCGGCGCACTCGGCGCCACGGGCACCGGCGCGACCCTCTCCTACACGGATGGCTCCGCCAAGACGGCCACCGCTGACGGCTCCGGCAACTTCACCTTCACGGTGTCCTACGACTGGTCCGGCACGGTGACCCCCACCAAGACCGGGTTCACCTTCAGCCCCGCCAACATGGCCTTCACCAATGTGTTGGCCAACCAGGTGCAGAACTTCACGCCCACGGCCATCACCTACACCATTTCCGGCGCACTCGGCGCCACGGGCGCCGGCGCGACCCTCTCCTACACGGATGTCACCGCCAAGACGGCCACCGCTGACGGCTCCGGCAACTTCACCTTCACGGTGTCCTACGACTGGTCCGGCACGGTGACCCCCACCAAGACCGGGTTCACCTTCAGCCCCGCCAACATGGCCTTCACCAATGTCCTGGCCAACCAGGTGCAGAACTTCACGCCCACGGCCATCACCTACACCATTTCCGGTGCTCTGGGCGCCACGGGCGCCGGCGCGACCCTCTCCTACACGGATGTCACCGCCAAGACGGCCACCGCTGACATCGCTGGCAACTACAGCTTCACGGTGTCCTACAACTGGTCCGGCACGGTGACGCCCAGCGCGGTCACCGGCTTCACCCTCAGCCCAGCCAGCCTGAGCTTCACCAATGTCCTGGTGGACACGACGGGGCAGAACTTCACCTACACCCCCATCACCTTCACCATCAGCGGCAATGCGGGAGTATCGGGCGGAACCATTGCCTACACGGATGGCACGCCCAAGAGCGCCATCAGCGACGGTACCGGCCTTTACACGTTCACGGTGTCGTACAACTGGACCGGCACGGTGACACCGACTCTTGCGGGATTTACCTTCAGCCCCGCCAACATGGCCTTCACCAATGTCCTGGCCAACCAGGTACAGAACTTCACCGCAGAGCTCAACCCGGTTTCCAAGATCACCCCGGCGGTGAGCTGGACCCTGCCGGCCGCTCCCTATGCCACAGTGAACAAGACCTACGCGGCTTCGGTGCCCACCCAGTCTGGTTACACCATTGCCTGGACCATCGTTTCAGGAACCGGCACCATCAACGGCGCGGCGAATACCGAGGCCGTGAGCTTCACACCCACCGCCGTCGGCCCCCTGCAACTGCAGTGCGTGGTGAGCAAAGCTTCGCTCCCCACCTCGACCGGGCTCTATTCCGTCGAAGTTGAATCCGTGCTCACCGCCAACCCCGCCACCATCAGCGTGGGCCAGGGCAGCATTCTGGTGCCACCAATCTTCACGGGCACTGGTCTCATCAATCCGGGCGCCATCCCTGTGACCAGCGGCACCGGGCTGACCGTGACGCCGGGCACCACCATCACCTACACCCTGAATGTCGACGGAGTTGATGTGCCCGGAGCCACCACCACCGTCACCGTCAAGACCTTCACCCCGAAGTTCGTCTATGTGGCGAACTACAACGGCAGCATCTCCGGGTTCAGCTTGAACACCGGCGATGGGTCCCTCACCGAGGTCAGCGGATCCCCCTACACGGGGTACACGGTCGAGCGAGTGACCACGGATCCCGCCGGGAAGTTCCTGTTCGCCGCAGGTCATAACGCCGGCGTGTATGTCTTCACCATCGATGCCACCACCGGTGCCCTGACCCACGTAACGGGCTCTCCCTTTGTCCCCGATCCCACCCCCGGCCTGCTGACCTCCAGCGTGGCGGTGGATCCCTCGGGCCGCTTCGTCTATGTGAACTCGGACATCGGGAAGATCTTCGCCTTCGCGCTCAATGCAGGCACCGGCGCTCTCACGCCGGTTACTGGCTCCCCTTTCACCGTGAGCAACAACTACAACGGGGAAGTCCTGGTTCATCCTTCCGGCAAGTTCCTGTTCGCGGCTTGCTCGAACACCGATGTCGTAGAAGCCTTCGTGATCGATCCTTCTTCCGGCGCCCTCAGCCCCGTGGCGGGTTCGCCTTTCGCCACCGGCGTTTCCATCATCGGCCTGTCGGTGGACACCACCACCAGGCTCATTGCCGGTCCTAGCGGACTGGCCCTGGATCCCAGCGGCGCCTACCTGATCGTCAAGGGCGATACCCTTCCGAACGAGCTGGCCGGCAGCAACAAGGTGGCCGCCTTCAATGTGAACCCCGCCACGGGCACCCTCAGCCCCGTGACCAGTTCCCCCTTCAGCCTGGGCATCCTCAGCAGCCATGTCCGGCAGGGGCTCACCTACCATCCCACCAAGAACGTGCTGTTCACCACCTTCTTCAACTACGCCACAGTCGATCAAAGCAAGGATGCGGCCGCCTTCGTCCTGAACAGCGGCACCGGCACCCTGACCCCCACCGCGGGGTCTCCGTACAACTTCCTCACCCTGTACGGTTCCGATTGTCTCGCCATTGATCGCAGCGGCCAGTTCGCCTTCGCGGCCATCCGGGACGCCGGCCTCATCCGGCGCATGAGGGTGGATGGCGCTGGCGTTCTGAAGAAGCTGGATGGGACCACTGCCATTGCACCCATCGCACCGGCAGCCCCTGAGACCACGGTCGTGGGAGCCAATCCCAGCTCGATCGTGGTGGCGGGTTCGTTGCTGCCATAACAGGCCCCAGGGTTCCCTCGGAACCCTCCAGGACAGAACCAGGGCCCGCTTCGGCGGGCCTTGGTCTGTCTGGCCCAATTCTCCGGCCCGGCTGCTCTCAGTTCACGACCTTGATGCGCGGCCCAGGCCCCTGGGGCCGCTGCCGATCCTTGGGGATGAAAAGCGCGCCCAGGACGGAGGCGATGAGGCTGGCGACCAGGGCCCCGAAGAAGCCGGCCCAGAAGCCGCTCACGGTGAAGTTCAGGCCCAATTTCGCGGATAGCGTACCCGCCAGCCAGAACACCAGGCCGTTGATGACCAGGCTGAAGCAGCCGAGGGAGCAGGCCATGGGCACGATGGCGATGAGCTTGAGGAAGGTGCCTACGGTGGTGTTCAGGGCGGCGAGAATCACGGCCACGATCAGCAGATCCAGGAAGGTGCCGTGGCCCAGGCCGGGCACGAAGGAGCAGGCCACCAGCAGGCCGATGGCGGAAAAGAGGAAGCGCAGGAGGGTAGTCATGTGGGCATCCCGTCCTTTTCCTTGGATTGAGTGATGACGCTGCCCGGGGGCACGCTGCGGGTGAGCCACACATTGCCACCGATGGCCGAGCCCTGGCCGAGGGTGATGCGACCGAGGATGGTGGCATTGGAGTAGATGATGACGTCGTCCTCCACCACCGGGTGGCGGGGCACGCCCTTGATGGGGTGGCCCTCGGCATCCAGGGGGAAGCTCTTGGCACCCAAGGTCACGCCCTGGTAGATCCGCACGTTCCGGCCGATGACGCAGGTTTCGCCGATGACCACGCCCGTGCCGTGGTCGATGAAAAAGCGCTCGCCGATCTGGGCGCCGGGGTGGATATCGATGCCCGTGATGCTGTGAGCGTGCTCGGTGATCATCCGGGGCAGCAGGGGCACCCCCAGCTTGAGGAGCTCGTGGGCCAGCCGCTGGTTGGTAAGGGCCAGGAAGCCGGGGTAGGAGAAGAGTACCTCCTCGGGACTGGTGGCGGCGGGGTCACCCTCGAAGCCCGCCTGGATGTCCGTGGCGAGCAGGCGGCGCACCTCGGGCAGCCGGGCGAGGAAGGCGTGGGCCAGCGACTGGGCGCGTTCGGAGCAATCGGTGCAGGTGGCGTCAGAGGCCATGAGGCCCCGCTGGATCTGGTCAGTCAGCCCGTGGGCCACCCGGTCCATGCGGGCCCCCAGGTGGTAGCGGAGGGTTTCCGCCTTCAGCTCGGCGGCCCCGAAGTAGCCTGGGAAGAGCAGGGCCCGCAGCTCCTCCACGAGGGCGGCCAAGGCGGCCCGGGAGGGGAACTCCCGGCGGCCCAGGGGCATGTCGGTCCAGGTGGTGGACGCCTCGGCCAGGGCCTCGACGACGGTATGGAGGTCGGGCTTGGGGAGGGCAGGGGGTTTCGTCATGCGAATGAGGATAGCCCCCGGGGCTTCAGTAGGTCCAGGTCAGGGCGCAGCCGGTTTCCTTGGCCACCCTCTCCTTCAGAGCCTCGTCATACTTGAGTCGCAGGGTATGTCCCGCCCGCACCCGGGCCACCAGGCCCGACCTGGACCGGTATTCGAAGGTCACGGGCAGGTCGCCCGAATGGTCGTTCAGGAGGGGGCCCAGGCGGGGCGGGCACTCGCCCGGGGGCAGGCGGATCAGGGCCCCGGTGAAGCCCAGACCCTGGAAATTCTCCAGGGGTTCGAGCAGGGTGGCGAAGACCTTCACCACGGTCTGTTCCTCTTCTTCTTCACCTTCGCTGTTGCCGTTGCCATTGCCCTGGAGGGTCTCCACCCGCAGCTCACCGGTGATCCGGAGCATGGCCTCGGGCACAGCGAAGTGGCGGAAGCGCTCGAAGGGTCGCCCTCCAGGCTTTTTGGTGACCGGATCCCACTTGCTGGCCATAAGCAGGACTTCCATCTTGCCGGTGAGGTCCTCCACCTGGAGGATGGCCCAGGGCTCGCCCTTCTGGTTGGTCTTGAAGGCCACGGTGGAGACCATGGCGCCGATGGAGACCTCGTTGCGGTCCCGCAGGCGGCCCGAGGTGGCATCCTCCAGCACTTTGGCCAGGGTGCCGTGGGTGTGGACCTGGATGGCGTCGGCGAACTCCTCCAGGGGATGGCCGCTGACGAAGAGGCCCAGCACCTCGCGCTCTGCGGCGAGGCGGACCTTCCGGTCCCAGGGCTCGATATTCTCCGGCACCCGCCAGTCCTCGCTGAGGGTGGCCATCTCCGCATCGTCGAACAGGCTGGTCATGCCCGTGTCCCCGGTGCCGCGGGAGGCGGCGGACACAGCGTCCGGCAGGCCCTGCAGAAGGGCGGCCCGATTGGGCTCCAGGCTATCGAAGGCCCCGGCCTTGATGAGCGATTCCCACACCTTGCGGTTGGCCTTCTGGAGGTCAGTGCTCTTCAGGGCATGGAAAAGATCCTTGAACCGTCCTTCAGTCTGACGCGCTTCGAGGATGGCCTGCAGCGCGGCATCCCCCAATCCTTTCACCGCGGCAAAGCCGAACCGGATTTGCCGGTCGGATGTGGCCGTGAAGTCGAGCGCGGACTCATTGATATCCGGCCCCAGCACATCGATGCCCCGCTCCCGGCAGTTCTGCACGTACTTGGCCACGTCGTCCGTGCGGCCCGACTTGGTGGACAGCAGGCCGGCCATGAACTCCACGGGGTAGTTGGCCTTCAGGTAGGCGGTCTCGTAGGCCACCATGGCGTAGGCGGCGCTGTGACTCTTGTTGAAGCCGTAGCCCGCGAAGAACTCGATGAGGTCGAAGAGCTCGGCGACCTTGCCCTTGTCATAGCCCCGGGCGGCGCCCTGGTCGATGAACTTGGTTTTCTCCTTGGCCATCTTCTCTTTGTCCTTCTTGCCCATGGCTCGGCGCAGCATGTCGGCCTCGCCCAGGGAGTACCCGGCGATGAGGCTGGCGATCTGCATGACCTGTTCCTGGTAGAGGATCACGCCGTAGGTGGGGGACAGGATGGGTTCCAGAGCAGGGAAGAAATAGGTCACGGGCTCTCGGCCGTGGCGACGCTCCACGTAGGTCGTACCCATGCCCGCGCCCAGGGGGCCGGGCCGGAAGAGGGCGTTCAGCGCGATCAGGTCGTCGAAGCGGTCCGGGCCCAGCTGACGCAGCAGCTGCTTCATGCCGCCGGATTCGAACTGGAACACGCCGTCCGTATCCCCGGCGGCGAAGAGCTCGAAGGTCTTCTTGTCATCGAAGGCGCGGATGGTAGTCATGTCCTTGGGTTGGCCGTGGCGCCGGGCGATCACTTCCTGGATTTTCGCGATCTGGGTGAGCGTCTCCAGCCCCAGGAAGTCCATCTTCAGCAGGCCTGCCCGCTCGGCCTCCAGCATGGTGTACTGCACCATCACCTTCTTGTCCTTGTCCATGCTGAGGGGGGCGAACTGGGTGAGCTCGTCCGGCGCGATGATGACGCCCGCGGCGTGGACGCCGGTGTTGCGGGATAGGCCTTCGAGCCGGGCGGAGATGTCCAGGATGTTCTTCACCTCGGGGTCGGTCTCGTAAAGCTCCCGCAGCTTGTCGCTCTTCTGCAGGGCCTCGCCGATGCTCATGGGCTTACCGGGCTCCTGGGGCACCAGCTTGGTGAGGTTGTTGGCGAAGGCGAAATCCTTTTCGAAGACCCGCGCCACGTCCTTGATCACGGCCTTGGTCTTGAGCTGGTTGATGGTGATGATGTTGCTCACCTTGTCCTGGCCGTACTTCTCGGTGACGTAGTCGATGACCTTCTGACGGCCGTCCCGGCAGAAGTCGATGTCCACGTCGGGCATGGAGACCCGCTCAGGGTTCAGGAAGCGCTCGAAGAGCAGGTCGTACTGCATGGGGTCGATGTCGGTGATCTTCATGGACCAGGCCACGATGCTCCCCGCCGCCGAGCCGCGGCCGGGCCCCACGGGCACGCCCATCTCCCGGGCCTGGCGGATGAAGTCCCAGACCAGCAGGAAGTAGCCGGGGAACCCCATCTTCAGGATCATGTCCAGCTCGAAGGCCAGGCGCTCCCGGTACTTCTCCTCCGCGTGCTTGAGGGCGCCCGCCTGCCAGAGGGGGCGGCACTCCGTCAGGCGTTGCTCGAAAGACGACCTGGCGATGTGCAGGAAATAGGACTCGAGATCGTAGCCTTCGGGCACGGGGAAGCGGGGCGTGACGGGCTTGCGCGTGATGGGGAAGAGGTCGACCTTGGCGGCGATCTCGAGGGTGCGCTCCAGGTACTCGGGATGGTCAGGGAACACCGCCCGCATTTCCCCCGGCGTCTTCACGAAGAACTGATCCGTGGAAAAGCGCATGCGCTTCTCCTTAGCCTTGGTGGTCTTGGTGCCGATGCACAGCAGCGTGTCGTGCAGGTCCGCGTCCTCGTGATTGAGGTAATGGGCGTCGTTGGTGGCCACCAGGGGGATGCCGAGCTTCGTCGCCAGTTCCTGCTGGAAGGGGATGATCTCCTTCTCCTTGTCGAAGCCCTGGTCCTGGATCTCCAGGTAGAAGTCCTCGCCGAAGATGTCGCGGAAATCCCGGGCCACTCGCTCGGCCTGGTCGAGCCGGTTCTGCAGGATGCGGGCCTGCACCTCGCCGCCGAGGCAGGCGGATAGGGCGATGAGCCCGCCGCTGTACTGCTTGAGAAGGTCCTTGTCCACCCGTGGCTTGTAGTAGAAGCCTTCGGTGAAGCCCGCGGACACCAGCTTGGAAAGGTTCGTGAAGCCCTCGGAATTCTTCGCCAGCAGCACCAGGTGGTAGCCCGCGTCCCGGGAGCCGCTGGGATCGACGCAGTCCTCCAGGCCTTCTTCCCCTGTCGTGTTCTTCGCCTCAAGCTTCCGGTCGAAGCGGGTCTTTGGCGCGACGTAGACCTCGCAGCCCAGGATGGGCTTCACGGCCCAGTTCCCGGCGGCGTCCTGCGTCTTCTCGCAGGCGTCGAAGAGCTTCATCATCCCGAACATGTTCCCGTGGTCCGTGACCGCCACCGCGGGCATGCCGGAGGCGCGGCACTTCTTCACCAGATCAGGGATTCGGGTGAGGCCGTCGAGGAGGGAGTGCTCGGTGTGCAGGTGAAGATGGGCGAAGCTCACGCGGCACCTCCTATGCCGCGCCCTTCGGGCTTCGGCTTTGCCAAAGTGGCACTTCGCTCATGCTTCATACTCATAGGTCCATTCTCTGATGGATGCCATGGGTTCGGGCAAGTGCCCCAGGTTCAGCCCCGGGAGAGCAGGCGCTCCAGGCTGTGCTGGAGGCCAGCCTCGGAGGCGCCGAACTCCAGGCGCGCATGAGGGCCTTCGGTGATGGGTCCGCCGATCTGGACCCACCGCGAGCGGCGGCGGGGCAGGTCATCTTCTCTCCACACCGAGAGGATGCTCGGTTCCCGGGCCCAGAGGAGCACGCTCGGATAGGGCCCCTCCCGTGGTGGGATGGTGCCCCAGAGCTGCACATCCGCACCCCAGGAACGCAGCAGTCCCTGGATCCGGGCGCTCTCGGGGGGGTCGTCCATGCCCAGCCCCACGGTCCATCCGGACAGGAAGCCCTGGTGGCCCGGCTGGGTTTCCTCGTCCCGTTCGTACCATCCGACCCGTTCATCCGCCTGCAGGATGCGGCTCCGGAACCGATAGGTGAACCCATCCGAACCCACCTGCGGCTCCTCCGGCGCGGTCCTGATCCGGTCGGGCCAGGAAGGGCCGAAGAGACCATCCATCAAAGGGGAAGGGTGGTCGGTACGGAAGGCGCTGCCTGGAATCAGGCTCCGCCAGACCTCCACTTCGGTCTCGGCCATCTGGAGGTTGGCCTCCATGGCGCTGGAGACCAGCCACTGCCAGGAAGTGCCGATGCCCATGGCCAGGGCCACCAGGCTGAACCCGGACAGGCGGATCTTCTGATCGAACAGGCTGAGGGCTGCGATCTCCACCACCACCGGAAGGGTCAGCCCCAGGAAGCCCAGAAAGAGCCGCCGGCCCATGGGATCGCCATCCTGCCGGGCCTGGAGGGTCCAGTGAAGCATGAAGCCGCAGCCCACCAGATAGTTGATGTTGGCCGCATTGTGCATCCAGGTGTCGAGGAACCCGGGGTGCGGGAGCAGGAGGTTCCGGATGTAGTTGGGAATCATGCCCAGAGCGATCCAGACCGGGAAACGGCGGGGGACCTGGGTGGGGAAGAGCTCGGCAAAGGCCGCGCAGAGGGCGATGAAACCAAAGGCCACCAGCAGGCTCTGGGCCCGGTCCACCAGGTCCGGGTTCAGGGTGGGCAGGGTGCCCACGGCCAGCACGGCGTGACGCAGTCCCACCAGCAGGCAGGAGAGGGACAGCCAGCCCATCATCTTGTCCCGGCGGGAGAACGCATCCGTGCCGAAGCTGACGAAAAGCGCCGCCAGCGCCCCGGTTTGAAGGGCGTCGAGGAAGGGCCAGTCCAGGAGCTGCATGCGAATCCTGCTTTGAGGTGGGACGATGGTGCCCTATAGCCTAATCCAGTTCCCCCATCCGCCCGTAGCAGACGACAACCTGGAGATGGTTTGATAGCCCCGTGGAGTTCCCGTTGATCGCCTTCGAGAACCTGGAAGTGCGCTATGCCGCCACCGCGGCACCCGCCCTGAAGAGCCTGACCCTGTCCCTTGAGAGTGGCATCGTGGGGCTGCTGGGGCCGAACGGCTCCGGCAAGTCCACCTTGCTGAAGACCTTGCTGGGGCTGCTCACGCCCTTCCGGGGCTCCGGCACGGTCTTGGGCGTGGCCCTGGGTGCGCCGGAATCGGCGAAGCTGCGGGCCCGCATCGGCTACATGCCGGAGTACGACGCCCTCATCGAGGATGCCTCGGCCTACGAGCAGGTGGCCTTCTGGGGCGAGCTCAGCGGTCTGGCGCCGGAAGCGGCCCGGGACCGCGCCCATGAGGTCCTGTATTTCGTCGGGCTGGATGAAGCCCGCTACCGGCCGGTGAGCGGCTATTCCACGGGCATGCGGCAGCGGGTGAAGCTGGCCCAGGCCCTGGTGCACAGCCCCGAGCTGATCTTCCTGGACGAGCCCACCAACGGTCTGGATCCCGATGGTCGGCGCCGGATGCTGGATCTGGTGCTGCGGGTCCACGCGGAGCTGAGCACGGGCGTCATCCTGGCCTCACACCTGCTGGGGGACGTAGAGCGGGTGGCGGACCAGCTCGTCATCCTCGATCAGGGCCAGATCAAGGCGGCGGGGTCCATGGCGGGGCTGCGCAAGGCGCTGGCGAAGCGCGTGGAGCTGCGCTTCCTGGATCCTCTGGATGCGGCCCAGGAGGCCGCCCTCGCGGACCTGGGCACGGTGCTGGAGGCCCGCAATGGCCTCTACGACCTGGAACTCACCGAGGCTGATCCCGCAGGCGCCTTCCGCTGGGCCCAAGGCCAGGGTGCCACCTTGGTGCAAGTCACGCCGCGCCACGACCGCCTGGACGAAGTTCTTCTTCGGGCCTTGCATCCGGGAGAGGCCTAGCCATGCCCATCTACGCTCCCACCCTTCCGCCCGCGCCGGATCTCAGCCTGGGCCAGCCCCCGCCCCTGGTGCTCATGCGCTTCGACTTCGCCCGGCTCTTGCGCCAGAAGATCGGTCGCTTCTTCGGCTTTGCCTTCCTCATGATGCTGCTCTGGAAGGTGGCGCGGATTTACGTGGACCACTTGCTCCACACGAACCAGGCCTTCAAGCCCATGCAGGATTTCGCCAAGACCATCCTCACCCAGGGCGCGGATTTCCAGGCTGATCTGCTGAACCCCGCCAACTACCTGCTCTGGTTCCTGGTGGCCCTGGTGGGGGGCGGCCTGGTGGCCCGGGACACGCTCTACCGCGTGCGGCCTCTCATGTATGCCCATCCCGTGGCGCCGAAAGACTACCTGCTGGCCAAGCTCGGCTTCGCGTCCCTGCTGCCCTTCGTCATCCTGCTGCCCTTCGCCCTACTGCCCTGGGCCATGTCCCTGCTGCTGGCCGGCACCCAGGGACCGGTCTGGGTGACGGCGCCACTCCGCCTCCTGCCCGCCATGGCCATCAGCTCGGCCCTCATGGGCTCCCTGGCCGTGGGTGCCTCCAGCCTGGCGGCCACGCCCCGCGCTGGCATCGGCTGGGTGCTGGGACTGGTGCTGGGGCTGGGCACCTTGGCCTCCATGCTCCACGGGTTGACGGGCCTCCAGTCCGCCCAGGCCCTCAACCCCATCGTGCTGGCAGAGACCTGGCCCCAGCTGCTGGTGGGGGTGCAGCGGCCTCTACTGGCCTGGCTTCCCACGATCCTGGGCACCGCGATTCACATCGGCCTCTGGACTTTCGTGGCCGCCCGGCGGACCCGGCCTTCCGAGGCGGTGATGTGATGATTGCCCTCGAGCGCGCCTCCCTCCGCTACGGTCCCATTCTCGGCCTCAGTCCCACCTCCTTCGAGCTGCCGGACGGCGGCGGCATCACCGGTCTGCTGGGCCCCAATGGAGCCGGGAAGTCCTCCCTGCTCCAGCTGCTGTCGGGACTGCTGCCCCCCTCGGGTGGCGAAGTACGGGTGTTCGGCCAAGCGCCCTTCCGGAATGCAACCGTCTTATCTCGCCTGGGTCTGGTGCCCGAGGGCGACCGCCTGCCCACGGGCCTGCGCGCCGACCGCTGGCTGCGCATGATGGGTGAGCTGTCGGGGCTCCACGGGGACGGGCTGAAGACCGCCGTGACCCGTTCGCTGGAGACGGTCGGCATGGCCGACCGCGCCCACCTCACGTTCGCGCGCATGTCCAAGGGCATGCGCCAGCGCATCCGCCTGGCCCAGGCCCTGCTGCACGAGCCTCAGCTGCTCATCCTGGACGAGCCCTTCAACGGCCTGGATCCCGAGGCGCGGCTCACCCTCATGGCCCTGCTGCGGGATTTCGCGGCCAATGGCACGCGCATCCTCGTGTCCAGCCACATCCTGGGCGAGATCGCCCAGCTCACGGACCGCATCCTGCTGCTCTTCCGGGGCCGCCTCCTGGCCGAAGGCACCGTTACCGAGATCCGCCAACTGCTGGACCGCCATCCGGTGGAGCTGCGTCTCACGGGCGAGGCCCAGGTACTGGCCCGCTGGGCCGTAGAACAACCGGAGCTGGCCGCCCTGCGCATGGAGGACGGTGGCGTGGTGCTCTCCGTGCGCTCGCCCCGGGACTTCCTCCCCCGTCTGCAGAAGGCCGTGGTGGAGGGGCGCCTGCCGATCCACTCCCTGGATCCCCTGGATCTCAATCTGGACGCTGTATTCCAATACTTGACGAAGGATCATGCCTAATGCTGTCCGGGGGTTCCTTGCTGCACAAACACCCCCGGACCCCCGCGCCGGGAGCGGGCAAAGCCCGTTCCCGGCTTTTCACTCAGCCCGATTCAACCTGGGGGAATCCATGAGCACAGCCGCCCCGTCTCCCCTGGCGACGCTACGCGCCACGGCGCGGGGCTACGCGCCCCGTATCCTGCAGGGCCGGGGCTGGGTCCTGGCGGCCCTGGTGATCCTGCCCGTGGGCATCAGCATCCTCATCTACATGGTGGCCCAGATCAAGGGCGCGGAAGGCCGTCCCCATCCAGGTGAAGTCATCAAGGTATTCCACGAAGTCCTGGTGAAAATGATGCTGCCCATCATGGCCCTGGTGGCGGCCCCGGCGGGTATCCGCGAGGATCTGGAACAACGGACCCTGCCGCTGCTCCTGGTGCGCCCTGCTCCAGCCTGGGCCCTGCCCCTGGGCAAGGGACTGCCCTGGTTCGCCTGGGGCGCGGTCTGGTTGGTGATCGGCACTCTGGGGCTCCAGATCATCGGCGGAGATCCCGCCCTGCTGCCGGGGCGCATGATTGCCCTGGTCAGTGCCTGGTGGGGCGAACTCGCCCTGATGACGTTGATCGGCCTGCTCTTCAAGCGGGGAACCATCTGGGGGGCCCTCTACTTCTTCATTTGGGAGCCCCTGGTGAGGATCTTCCCGCCCTTTCTCCAGCGCCTCACCTTCACCCACCACATCGAAAGCCTCGCCGGCAGCCGCGCCGCCGAGATCCAGGCGAATCAAATGTTGGCCCAGGAGCAGGTGACCACCCATCCAGTCCTTGCCCTTCTGGCCCTTCTTGCCTTCGGCGCCCTCTGCTGGGCCCTGGCCGGCTGGAAGCTCCAGCGCACGCCCGTGGGACTGGCGGGGAGCGAAGCCGAAGGGTAGGAGGCTCTGGCGGTAGACTGTTGGGATGCCGAATTCCCCGCTCCGCACCACCTCCACCGAGGGCACTGAGATCCTCATCGAACACCTGCCCCACGTGCGGAGCTGCGCGGTGGGGTTCTGGGTGCGGCGAGGGTCGCGCCACGAGGGCCCGGCGGAAGAGGGCCTGGCCCACTTCCTGGAGCACACGGTCTTCAAGGGCACCGAGGCCTACCCCACCCCCGATGAGCTGGCGGAGGCCACGGATCGCCTGGGTGGGCACGTGGATGCCTTCACTGGCAAGGAAGTCGCCTGCTTCTACGGCAAGGTGCTGGCCGACCAGCTGCCGGAGCTGGTGCACCTGCTGGGCGAGCTGGTGACCGCTCCCCGCTTCGATACCGAGGAGCTGGTCCGGGAGCGGGGCGTCATCCTGGAGGAGATCGCGCAAAGCGAGGACCAGCCGGACGACTGGGTGAGCGAGCTCTTCTACGGTGGCTTCTGGGAGGGTACGCCCCTGGCCCACCCCATCCTGGGCCGTCGGGACCAGGTTTCAAGCTACGGTGCTGCTGAGGCCCGGGCCTTCTTCGACCATACCTATCGGGCGCCGAACCTGGTGGTGGCCGCGGCCGGCGCCATCGAACCGGGGCCCTTTCTCGAGCTGCTGCAACCCGTGCTGGCTCGGCTGCCCAAAGGCACGGCCCACGCACCGGGTGTTCTGGCCAGGACTCAGTCGTTCATCCTGAACACACCCCGGAAGGACCTCCAGCAGGCCAACCTCGTCATGGGCTTTCCCGCGCCAGATCATCGTTCACCGGATCGCGCCGCGGCCCACTTGCTCAGCCACGTGTTGGGGGGTGGCATGGCTTCGCGGCTCTTCATGGAGCTGCGGGAGCGCCGGGGCCTCTGCTACCAGGTGGGCAGCTACCTGAGCCCCTACGCCGATACGGGCGCCCTGCAGATCAGCGCCAGCTGCGCCCCGGCCCAGCTACGGGAGCTGGTGCAGCGGACCATGGTGGAATGCGCCCGGATCCGCGACAAGGGGGTCGCTTCGGACGAGCTGGTCCGCGCCAAGCTCCAGGCCCGCACGGGGCTGGTCTTCAGCCAGGAGAGCAGCAGCAGCCGCATGTTCAGCCTGGCCCACCAGACCCTCCACCATGGTGAGCTGCGCAGCCTGGACCAGCAGATGGCCGAGATCGAAGCCGTGACTCCCGAGGCTGTGCTGCGAGTGGCCCAGAAGCTGCTGGATCCCGCCCAGCTGGGCCTCAGCGTCCTTGGCACCCGGCGGGGCTGCGATATCCGGCCCCAGGACCTGGTGGCCTGACTCCAGAATACAAGGGAACCGCGAATAAGCGCGAATGGACGCGAATGCGTCAGGCTGGGCCGCCTGGGCCTGCGGCCCCCAGTCGCGCGGGGCGCGGCTGGCCGCTTACGGGGCGGATCCGCCGGCTCTCGAAGGACGGCGACCCCGCCCCGTGAGCGGAGGCGGAGGATGTCGGTTCGTGATTCGCGCGCCCGCAGGGCGATTCGCGGAATTCGCGGTTAAAGGCATTTCTGGAGGAGTGTTACCGATAACGAAATCGCAATTTTCGCGGTTCCGTTTTTCCGATGCTGCCGAGAGATTCACAGCGCCCGCGCCAGGCGCCGCACGGCTTCGTCGAGTTCCCGTTCGTCCAGGGCGGCGTAGCCCAGCCTTAGATTGGGCAAGGGCCTTCCGTGGAAGTCGAAGCGGCGTCCGGGATCCACGAGGACGCCCAACCTCAGGGCCCGGTTCGCCCAGGTTTCGGCATCCAGACTGGGGTCCAGCCTAAGCCACAGGCTCATGCCGCCGGGCGGCAGCTCGAAGGACGCCGAACCACCCAGGTGCCGGCCCAGGGCCGTGGCCAGGGCGCTTCGGCGGGCCAGGTAGGTGCGCCGCATCTTCCGGGCGTGACGCTGCAGCAGCCCCTCCTCTAACAGCTCGGCGGCCGCCCGCTGGAGGGCGAGGTTGCCTTGGCCGTCGGCGATGGCCCGGCGCGCGGCCAGGGCTTCCACCACGACCCTGGGGCCGGTGACAAAGCCGATGCGCAGACCGGGGGCGAGGATCTTCGACAGGGTCCCCAGGTAGAGCACCACACCGCTGGGGTCGTCCCCCGCCAGGGGCAGCACCGGGCGGCCTTCGAAGTGGAACTCATTGTCGTAGTCGTCCTCCAGGATTGCGATGCGGTGCTGCCGCGCCAGTTCCAGGAGCCGCAGGCGCCGGGGGGCGCTCATGGTGACGGTGGTGGGGTACTGGTGATGCGGCGTGAGGTAGATGGCCCGGAGTGGGCCCTGGCGCAGGCAGGCTTCGAGCGCCTCGACCTGCAGTCCGGCCCCGTCCACGGGTACGGGCACCAACTCCGCGCCCGCGGCCCGCAGGGTGGCCCAGGCGGATTCGTAGCCAGGATCCTCCACGGCCACCCGGTCGCCGGGACGCAGCAGGGTACGGGCCACCAGGTCCAGGGCCCCCTGGCTGCCTGGGGTGACCAGCACCTGGTCCGCCGAGACGGCCAGACCCCGTGTTTCCGACAGCAGCAGGCCCAGGGCCGCCCGCAGGCGGGCCTCCCCCAGAGGATTGCCGTAGCCCAGCAGGGCAGGGGTCCTCAGGGCCCGCCGGAAGGCCCGGGACAAGAGGTCCGTGGGCACCAGGCGCAGATCCGGCAGACCCCCACTGAGGGAGAGGGTCCCGGGTGGGCCCGAGCGCAAGCTGGACCAGGGTCCAGGGGTGTGCGGCGGGGCCAGGTCATAGCCGGGTCCCCGGTCCGTGCGCGTCCGGCGGGCAGGCGCCTCCGGCAGGTCGCTGGCCACCCGCGTGCTGCGCTGCTCGGCAGTGGTCCAGCCCTCGGCCTCCAACTCGCGATAGGCCGCCAGCACGGTGTTCCGGTGAACCCCCAGGGATTGAGCGAGACTGCGCGAGCCGGGCAGGGCATCCCCGGGCCGGAGTCGCCCCCGGCGGATGTCGGCGCGGATAGCCTGGGCGATCTGCTGGAAGACCGGATTCCGCTGGCCGGAGTTGGGGCCTGCCTGAAGGGCGACGGGGAAGGTCCAGGAGCGCATGGTCTAGTATAAATTTTTAAAATGGATCTTTTCAAGGTGCCAGGCAAGCCGATTCTGGAGGTGGCCCCTTTGGCCAACGGAGTTCCCCATGCGCGAAGGGCTGAGCTTCCATCTGGATCGCACCCCCGATGTGGAGGCCATCCGCGCCCTTTACGCCGCCTCGCCCCTGCGCCGGCCCATCCACGATCCCGAGCGCATCCGCCGCATGTTCGAGGGCTCCAACGTAGTGATCTCGGCTTACGCAGGAGACCGCCTGGCGGGCCTGCTGCGGGGCTGGACGGACTTCGTCTACGACGGCTATGTCTGCGACCTGGCCATCCATCCGAAATTTCAGAGCGCGGGCATCGGCCGGCGTCTTCTGGAACTGGCCCAGGGCCTGGGCGAGGGCATCCAGTGGGTGCTGCTGGCCTCCCCCATCGCCAGGGACTATTACGCCCACCTGGGCTGGGTGAAAGTCGAGAACGGCTGGAGTCTGTCCCGGGAGGGCTGGAATCCGGGTTCTGTGGAAGATTTTCAGGCCCAGTATGCGGAGCTTGCGGCGAGGGCCTGATGTCCTCCGCCAGCAGGCATCCAAGATGCGATCGGGAGCACCCATGAACAACCTCACCCTCTATCTCGCCTCGGTGCTGATCTGGGGTTCCACCTGGATCGCCATCACCTTCCAGTACGGCCGCGTGGCACCCGAGGTTTCCGTGGCCTACCGCTTTGGCCTGGCCGCGCTGCTCCTGGCTGGCTGGTGCCTCCTCCGCGGCCTGAGGTTGCGGTTCACGCTGCGGGAGCACGGCTGGATGGCCCTCCAGGGGGCCCTCATGTTCGGCCTGAACTATGTCTGCGTTTACCTGGCGGAACAGCGCATCCCCTCTGGTCTCACGGCGGTGATCTTCTCGCTCATGGCCATCCTGAACCTCCTTGGCGCCCGGCTCTTCTTCGGCACGCCCGTCCCGGGAAAGGCCCTCTGGGGCACGGTCATCGGCGTGATCGGAGTGGGCTTCATCTGCCTTCCCGGGGCGGCGGGGACGCCACACGGCAGCGGCTTCCGGGCGGGCCTGGCCCTGGTGCTCGCCGGGACCGTGGCGGCCAGCCTCAGCAACTTGATCTCCCAGCGCAACCAGAAGCATGGGATCCCGGTGGTGCAGGGCAACGCGCTGAGCATGACCTACGGCGCGGTCCTGGTGGCCCTCTACTGCTGGGCGGCGGGCCGCCCCTTCGCCTTCGATCCTTCGCTGCGCTACGTGGGCTCGCTGGCCTTCCTGGCCCTCTTCGGTTCAATTCTCGCCTTTGGGGCCTACCTCACCCTGGTGGGCCGCATCGGCGCGGGGCGGGCGGGCTACGCCATGGTGGCGATTCCCATGGTGGCCCTGGCCCTCTCCACCCTCCTTGAGGGCCTCCATTGGCACGGGTGGCTGGTCCTGGGCGTAGGCCTCTGCCTGGCGGGAAACATCCTGGTCCTGCCCCGGGCGCCCCGGGTGGCGGAGCGAACCGCTTGACCCAGGCTTGAAGGAAGAACGGGAAAGGTGTCACAACACATCCGGCGGCATTATCCTGGTAACCCTCAAGGCCGACTCGCTCCACCCACTCCATCGAAAGGCCAGGTGACCATGTCCACCAACACCATCCGCCTTCACCGCGTCCTGCGCGCTACACCCGAACGCATCTACCGGGCCTTCCTGGATCCAGATGCCATGGTCAAGTGGCTGCCGCCACACGGCTTCACCGGCAGGGTCCACCATCTGGAGGCCAAGGTTGGGGGCACCTACAAGATGTCGTTTACGAATTTCAGCACGGGGCACGGCCACTCCTTTGGCGGAGCGTATCTGGAGCTGGTGCCGAACGAGCGCATCCGGCACACGGACCAGTTCGATGACCCGAACCTGCCCGGGGAGATGCAGACGACGATCACCCTTAAGCAGGTCTTCTGTGGCACTGAGCTGAACATCGTGCAGGTGGGAATCCCGGAAGTCATTCCGCCCGAGGCCTGTTACCTGGGCTGGCAGGAGTCGCTCACCCTGCTGGCGCAACTCGTCGAGGCAGAGATACCTGAGTGAAGTGGGTCGGCCAGGCCCCTGCTTCAGCCCGGCCGCAGGCGCCCGGGCCGGTTAACTTCTAATGATGAAGAACGCCGCGCCCATGCCCTGGGATCGTCCCGCCCCCGAGCGGGAGGGACTGCCCTCGGCCTGGTCGCTGTTCCCCGAAGACTTGGCCGCGCTGGGCTGTCCCGGCAGCGCCCTGGAGACCTTCAAGCGCCTGCACCGGCCCTGGACCTGGACGGGCGGCGCACCGGACCTGGGTTCGAGCATCCGCCTTTGGCTGGAGGGCGTGGCGGATCTGCGCCTGCCTCGCATCGCCGAATGGCAGCCCTCTTCGGACGGTGCCACCAAGCTGGTCCTGGAACTGGCCGACGGGAAGCGCATCGAGGCCGTCCACATGCCCCGCAGGGTGCGGAATCCGCGGGTGACCTACTGCATCTCCAGCCAGGTGGGCTGCGCCATGGGCTGCACCTTCTGCGCCACGGGCAGCATGGGCATCCTGCGCAACCTGCAGTCTGGCGAGATCCTGGGCCAGGTGCTGGCCCTGATGGCGGAACTCGGCCCCGACCGCGGTCACGAGCTGACCCTGGTCTTCATGGGCATGGGCGAGCCCCTGCACAACCTGGAGCACCTGCACCGGGCGATCCGTCTGATGTGCCATCCGGCGGGCCTGGGGCTTGGGAAGAACCGGATCACGGTGAGCACCTCGGGTCTGGTGAGTGGCATCGACAAGCTTTCGAAGCTGGAGCCCCGGCCCCTGCTGGCCCTCAGCCTCAACGCCACCACCGACGAGGCCCGGGGCCGCACTATGCCCGTGAACCGCGTGTGGAACCTGGCGCGTCTTCGCCGTGCCCTGGATGACTGGGGCCTCAAGCGCGGCGAGAGGTTCTGCTTCGAGTACGTGCTGCTGGCAGGCGAGAACGACACCGAGGCCGATGCGGCGCGGCTGGCGGACTGGCTGGGGGACCTGCGCGGCGCTCACAACCTCAACCTCATCCCCATGAATGAGCACGCCGCCAGCGCGTTCCATCAGCCCAGTGAAGACCGCGTCCAGCAGTTCGCCCAGTGGCTCAAGGCCCGTGGCTGCTTCGTCACTGTCCGCCGCAGCCGGGGCCGGGATGTTCAGGGGGCCTGCGGACAGCTGGTGAAAGGGAAGGGTGACTCTGAAGTCTTAAAAGATTGAAAAGCGGAACACAGAGGACACAGAAACCCTACAGAGGACACAGAGAAAAAGACCGCTTTGATTACCTGCCGCGGTCAGTCAGCACTTTTTTTTTCAGCAGAGGCCGAATAAGCAAAGGAAGGCGGGCATGGATTTCTAGGCCTCCCACGGAAGTCCATTGAAGCCGATGACTACCCCAGGTCTCTACCCGCGCCATCTTTTCCCTCTTCCCCTTTTTCCTCTGTGTCCTCTGTGGGATTTCTGTGTCCTCTGTGTTCCTGCTTTCCATGAAAACCCTTTGCGCCTTTGCGCCTTTGCGTTGAATCTTTTCAGATGCGCATCCCGGTCCACCAGCTCCCCCACGGCCTTGGCCTTGACCTGCCGGCCGCGGCCACGCCCCATGCGGCGGGCATGGACCTGCGGGCGGCGATCCCCGAGGGCGACACCTGGATGATCGCGCCGGGCCAACGGCGGTTGGTACCCACGGGCCTGGTGATGGCCATCCCGCCGGGCTTCGAGGGGCAGGTGCGGCCCCGCTCCGGCCTGGCCCTGCGCCACGGCCTCACGGTGCTCAACGCCCCCGGCACCATCGACGCCGACTACCGGGGCGAGGTGCAGGTGGTGCTCATTAACCATGGCGACGCCCCTTTCGAGTTGCGGCGGGGCGAGCGCATCGCCCAGCTCCTGGTGGCCCCGGTGGCAAGCTGGACCTGGCTCCCCGAACCCAGCGTCGAGGCCCTGGGGGACACCGAGCGGGGCAGCGGGGGCTATGGCAGCACGGGGCGCTGACTAGGAGCCTGTCCAGGTATTCGAGCGCCCCGCGATGGGTCCAGGCGGGATGCACCGCCACCTCTCGCTATCGAAGGCCGTCTCTGCGGCCTTCTCCCACTCGGCCTGTGGCCTCGCGGAGCGCGGAACCGGGCCCGCAGGGCGATGTGGTGGCATCGTTCACCATCCACGAAGCGGATAGGGCCGCATCGGCGAAGCCGATGGCGGGGGCATAGCCCCGAGGGCCACAGGCCCGAGCCAAGGGCACTGACGCCGCGGGGCGCCCGCTTGGACCCATCCCGAAGGGCGAGTGGCGGCGCGCGTCGCCATGCTGCGTCAGGCTCAGATCGCGTAGTACCCGCTACGCCTCCAGCTCACGGCACGCAGTGCGTGCCTCCCCCTCGCCTTTGGCTCGCGGAGCTGAAGCCTCCCTCGCCTTCCTTGCCTAGCTCGCGCGGCGTCACTCGCGCGGGGCATTCCAATTACTTGGACAGGCTCCTGAACACTGGAATTAACGTTCAAACAGCTATAGCATCGGATTCCCACACCAGGAGGCCCCATGCGTCGTGCCGTCCTTGCCCTTTCCCTTGCCGCCCTCCCCCTACTCGCCGGTCAGCCGCTGACCTATGCGGATGGCCCCACCAAGCTCGCGGGCTACATGGCCCACCCGGCCGGGGCCAAGGGCAAGGTCGCGGGCGTGGTGGTGATCCATCAATGGATGGGCCTCACGGACCACGAACGCAAGGTCTCCGACGACCTGGCCCGCTTGGGCTACGCAGCCCTGGCGGCGGACATCTATGGCGATGGGGTGCGTCCCGCCAACACCGGCGAGGCCGGCAAGCTGGCGGGTTCGTTCAAGGGCGACCGGGCTCTCTACCGGCGCCGCATCGCCGCGGCCATCGAGACCCTTAAGGCCCAGAAGGGGGTTGATGGCAGCCGCATCGCCGTCATCGGCTTCTGCTTCGGTGGCACGGGGGCCATCGAGGCCGCCCGGGGCGGCTTGCCCGTGAAGGCCGTGGTGTCCTTCCATGGTGGCCTCGACGTGCCCGCGGGCTCCATCCCCGGTGCCATCGACGCCAAGGTGCTGGTCTGCCACGGGGCCGATGATCCCTGGGTGCCCGCTAAGGACGTGGCCGCCTTCCAGGATGAGATGCGCCAGGCCAAGGCCGACTACGTGTTCGTGGCCTACGCCAATGCCGTCCACGCCTTCACCCAGAAGGAGGCAGGCAATGACAACAGCAAGGGCGCGGCCTACAACGAGGCTGCCCATCATCGCAGCTGGCAGCACATGAAGGATTTCTTCAAAGAGACGCTCTGACGGCCACCATCGGGCCAGCCCTGGTGGAATCTTGAATTAAACAACCAGATGGTCGACAATAGGTCTGGCGGCCACGTTGCCGTTCTGACTGTCGATCATGGATACCTTTTTCGATGTATGGCCCATCAGCAACCCGAGCAACCAGCAGTGGTTGCTCGGGGGTCCTGTGCCCCATCGCCACCGCTTCCACCAGGTGTTCCTCATCACCGAGGGCGGGGGAACCCACTGGGTGGATGGCGTCGAGCGGAAGATCAAGGCGCCCTGGCTGATGCTGGTGGCCAAGGGGAAGACGCACTTGTACCTCCCGGATATGGATGCGAGGGGGTGGATCATTGATTTTGGCGACGAGTTCCTGGACAAGGAGTCCACCTGGCTCTTCTCCCATTTCGTCGCCTTCTCGGACCTGCCCCTGGGCAAGGATGATCTGTTCGATCAGGCCAGCAGTCTGGCGCGCATCATCTGGGATATCGGCAAGATCAAGCGCGACGAGTCGCGCCCGGCCCTGCGGCATCTCCTGTCGGCCTTTCTCCACCTGTTCGAGGCCCGAATCCGGGAGCTGGCCACCCGTAACCAGCCGCACCGCGCCTCGGATTTCCAGCTTTTCCAGGCCTTCCTCCGGCAGCTGGACGCCTCCTTCTCCACGGAAAAGGAGGTTGATTTCTACTCCAGGCAGCTGCGCTGCACACCCCGACGGTTGAGCGCGGCCTGCAAGGTGGTCCTGGGGCGGACCCCCCAACACATCATCATCGAACGCTGCATGCTGGAGGCCAAGCGCCTCCTCCTCCACAGCGATCTGGGCATCCAGCAGATCGCGGCGAGCCTCGGTTGCGAGGATCAGTCGAACTTCACAAAGACCTTCAGGAAGGTCACGGGGGAGACGCCCTCCGGTTTCAGGAAGTCGCGGACCCTGCCTTATCCCGGGCCTGCTGTGGTGCAGTAGGCAGGGCCCCTCGGTGCCGCCGCCTCACTTCAGGTTCCCCTGGACCGAGATTCACCAGAAATTGACAGGTTGGTACCGGGAGAAGCAGAGGCAACCGGTTTAATCTTGCCCTTGCCCAGTGTCATTGAACACCCAAGGGTCATTAAAACATTCAATCATTGAAATGTTGCGACTAAGCAACCAACCGGAGGTCTGTCATGAAATCGAAATCCCTGCTATTCACCCTGGTCGGTGCCTGCGCGCTGCCATTCTGCGCCTCGGCGCAGGCGAGCGACGTGCAGATCTACGGCACCTTCCTGCCCTTCATGGACCACGTGAAGACCTCTGGCGCCACGGCGCCGGGCCTGAGCCCCGCGAACGGCGGCGCGACCATGGTGGCCGCAACTGCCTACACGGGCGACCTGGGCAACCTGCCGGGGCGGAATCGCATCACCTCGGGCACCTCGAACCTGGGCTTCAAGGGCAGCTTCAAGATCAACGAGGATCTGAAGATTATCTGGCAGATCGAGAGCGCCATCAGCCCCGACGGCGACGCGCCGAACAGCCTGACCAGCCGCAACAGCTGCGTGGGCCTGGCCGGCAGCTGGGGCACGGTGTTCTACGGGAACTGGGACACGCCCTACAAGTATCCCCTCCTGTTCGTGGGGGCACTGCGGGGTCTGAATCCCTTCGACAACGCGCTCACGGCGAACCCGGGCTTCAACGTGCCCGGCACGACCACCCAGAACGGCCGGGCCAATGCCAAGGCGGACGCGGCCTTCAACCGCCGCCAGGGCAACAGCGTGCAGTACTGGAGCCCGGTGGTGAACGGCTTCTCGGGGCGTGTGGCCTATTCGGTCAATGAGGGCAAGACGGCGGCCACCGCGACGGTGCCTTCAGTGAGCCCAGAGCTGTGGTCGGCGCTGCTGAGCTACAAGGCCGGAGCCTTCAACATCAGCTACGGCATCGAGCGGCACAGCGACTACTTCGGGCTGGCCCAGCTGGGCGGTTCCGCCGGAGCGACGGCTACGAACGCCTCCTCCAAGGACATTGGGCACGAGCTGGTGGCAGCCTACGCCTTCAGCACCGAGACCAAAGTCTCGGCCATCGTGGAGCGCCTGAGCTACGACACGGACGACACAGTCGTGGGCCGGGTGAACCACTACGAGCGGGATGCCTGGTACCTGCTGGTGCAGCAGCGCTGGGGCGCCCATCAGCTGTTCGGGGCCTATGGAACTGCCAACGCGGGCACTGCCAAGGTGGTGGGTGGCGGCCCGGTGACGACGAACGGGCTGGGCGGCAAGCAGTGGAGCGCGGGCTATGTGTTCAGCCTGGCGAAGTCCGCGGATCTCTACACCTCGGTCTATGGGATGACCAATGAACGGTCCGCCAGCTACGCCCTGTTCCCGCCCGTGGGTACCGGCGTCGCCCCCGGCGCCTCCACCACCGGCTTCGGCCTCGGCATCCTCTACACCTTCTGATTCCGACCCAAGGAGATCTGACATGAGTGACGAAACGAAGGATATGAGCCGACGCGGATTCATTGGCGCCGGTGGCGCGGCCCTGCTCAGCGGGATGGTGCTCGGCGCCCTGCCGCTGGAGGGCAAGGAAGGGGCGGGATCTGCCCCCGGAGCCCTGCCTAAGAAGTGGGATGAAACCTATGATGTGGTGGTAGTGGGCACGGGCTTTGCGGGCCTGTCCGCCGCGATCGAGGCGCGCCTCGCGGGAGCCAGCGTCCTGGTGATCGAGAAGATGCCTGTTCACGGGGGCAACTCGATCATCAACGGCGGCGATTTCGCCGCGGCCGGCAACTCGTTCCAGAAGGAGGCCGGCGTCCAGGACTCCCCGGAACTGATGCTCAAGGACATGATGAAGGCGGGTTCGTACCTGAACCATCCAGCGCTGGCACGCCTGGTCGCGGAGCGTTCCAACGAGGCGCTCGAGTGGTGCAAGACCTACATAGGCGCCAAGTTCACCCGCCTCAACTTTCACGGCGGCCACTCGGTGAAGCGATCGGTCCAGACCTATAACCAGTCCGGATCGGGGCTCGTGAACCCCCTCCTCGACAAGGCCAAGTCGCTGGGGGTGAAGGTGGTGCTTCGCACCAAGATGACCCGGCTCATCGCCGGCAAGGAAGGCCGCATCGTCGGGCTTGAGGTGCGCACAGGCTACAAGTGGCCAGACGAGGCCTCGGGCACGCAGGGTTTCATCAAGGCGCGGCGGGGCGTGGTCCTGGCGGCGGGCGGCTTTTCGCAGAACGTCGCCCTGCGGCAGATCCACGACCCTCGCCTCACCCCGAAGTTCGAGTCCACGAACCATCCCGGCGCCACCGGCGAGGCGATCCTGGCAGCCTGCAGCGCGGGCGCCATGGATGTCCAGATGGACTGGATCCAGCTGGGCCCCTGGACCAGCCCTGACGAGCCTGGCTTCGGCCATGGGCCCCAGGTTTGCGAGCGGATCGTGGGCTACGGCCTGATGGTGGATCCGGCCAACGGCAAGCGCTTCTTCAAGGAGACGGGCAACCGCAAGGAGCGGGCCGACGCCATCATCGCCCTCGGCCACCCGGTCATCATCGTGGGCGATAGCTACGCCATCGGGAAGCAGGTGGTACCGAAGGTGCTCGGCAAGGCCATGGAGGTGGGCGTAGTGAAGAAGTTCGACACCCTCGAGGCACTGGCGGCCGAGTATCACGTGCCGGTGCAGCCGTTCCTCGAACAGGTGGCCCGCTGGAATGGCTTTGTCGAAAAGGCGAAGGACGCCGATTTCGACTGCAAGCTTTTCCCAGACTCGAAGACGACGGCTACCGCTCCCTTTTACGCCATGCGGCTCTGGCCGCGGGTCCATCACACCATGGGCGGTCTGGTCGTCAACGCCGACGCCCAGGTCATCGGGTTTGACATGAAGCCAATCAAGGGGCTCTTCGCCGCGGGCGAGATCACTGGCGGCGTCCACGGCGCGGTCCGCCTGGGCAGCGTGGCCATGTCCGACTGCGTGGTCAACGGGCGGATCGCTGGCAAGAACGCCGGCGGCGAGAAGGCGTGGAGTTGAACATGCATCCCACCCACCTGAAAGAGAGGTTTTTCCCAATGTTGAGCTCACTCCTGAAGTGCTTCAGTGCCGTTTCCCGCCTGCTGCTCTTCGCGGCCCTGATTCCGCTTAGCCAGGCCGCCACGCAGGGTCCCACCAAGACCGCTGATCTGCACAAGGCGAAGGGCGTCACCTGTGTGGATTGCCACGGGGCAACGAAGAAGAAGACCTTCGTGGCCGCCGAGCGCTGCCTCGGCTGCCACGGTCCCGCGGCAGATCTGGTCAAGAAGACGGCCAACGTGAAGCCCGAGAACCCCCATGATTCCCCCCATTGGGGCCCGCAAATGGAGTGCAATGTCTGCCACCGCCAGCACGAGAAGACCGTGAACTGGTGCAACCACTGCCATGCCTACGGCTTCAAGGTACCCTGAGTCCCTCCGGCACGCATGATTCCCTGAACATTGACCGACCCTACGCATTTGGAGCGCACCATGGGCAATCTAGGAATGATGGAAATTCTGCTGATCGGCGTCGCCTTGCTGATCTTCTTCGGCCCTTCGCGCCTGCCCGAGCTGGGCAAGAGCCTGGGCAAGAGCATCCAGGAGTTCAAGAAGGCCGGCAAGGAGCTGACGGATACCGTGAAGGGATGACATCAGCGCCGTCGATCACCGGCAGGTAGTCCACGAATGACCCACAGCCCGGCCCTCCCACGGGGGCCGGGCTCCTTTCCTGATCGAGCTCCATGTCCACGCTTGTACCACCGCCCGACAAGATGAGCTTCTGGGAGCACCTGCAGGAGCTGCGGGTGCGCATCGTTCGTTCTCTGCTCATCGTGGCCGGGGCTTTCGCTTTCACCTACGGGTGGCCCTTCGGCTACCACGATATCCCGCCCCTCCGTTTCAAGCTC
>JANYLR010000121.1 GCA_025363715.1 Holophagaceae bacterium
AACCTCGCGTGCGTCCAACACCTCGGCCCCCGCTTGTCTGGGACCCAGCGTCCTCCACTCTCTGTCCAAGCCGCCTCCTCGGCGACTCAGGGGGTCAAGAGTTCTGTCGCCAGGGGGTCAGTTTTGGCTGTCGCCCGATACCCGCTGATCGCGCTCGCCTGCGGTAATCAGGATGGGGGTCTTAAATCCTGTCCCCTTGGCATGATTGCCAGCCTGGTAGAGCGGACTCTGGTCACGCCAGATTGCGGAGGGACCCCATACCGGTCCACCATCATCACGCTCACGACTAAAGATGCCATCGCTGGTTCCCCATTGAAGGGCCAAGTCCATCTCTCCAGCATGGGAGACGATCGCCTTGAATCGGGTACTTGTGGCCTGCAGCCAGTTACACAAGTGCCCGCCATAGCTTGCCCCCAGGGCTGCCATACGATTCCCATCCACAAATGGGTAGCGACGGATCGTGTCATCCATAGCGTCTAGGAGGTCTTCTCCAGGACCCTTTAGTGGATCGAGACTGATGCCCTGCATGAATGCCTCACCATACCCAGATGAGCCGGTGTAATCCGTGAGTAACAGAACATAATCTGATTTCGCCAGCAGGTGATAGTTCCAACGAAGTCCGAAGGCATCCCGTGACATGGCCGCTGCTCCCCCGTGAATGATCAGGAGCAATGGATATTTTCTCCTGGGATCGAAGGCCGCTGGTTTGACCAACAAGCTGTGAATCCTCTTCCCTTTCCGGTTGATGGACCAGACATGTTCCACATCTTGCAATGCCAGCTTCGATATCGCCTCTTGATTAAAAGAGGTAATGGGTCGCGCCGCGGCTGCCGTGAATTCAAAAATTTCTGATGGCTGGTTGGCCTTTTCCCACTGGCCAACGAGCCGATTACCCCCTGCTGAAAGGGAGGCAATACATCCGCCTAAGGACTGGAGTTCGTCTCGAATTGGCCCGCCCGCAACTGGTATTGAATGTAATCTCTCAAGACCAGCATCTTCATATGTGAACCAGATTCGATCCTTCTGTACGACGAACCGGGGAATATACTTATCCAGGCTTTCCGAAAGGATGGTTGGTGCTTCTTCGAAGGGCCAAGGGTAACGAGTTAGCTTTAAGCAATGAGCAGTGCCGTCGTCAATGGGCTCCGTAAGACAGAGAATGAACTTCCCATCAGGAGAGAAGGCAGGGTCATAAATTGACCGCTTCTGGCTAGTCAAACGCTTTGGCTCACCACCTTTCGCGCTTACATAAAATAGATGAGTTTCAGTTTCACCAAAGGCCGCTTGATTGAGGTTCACAGTTGATGTGAATACAACACCAGTGCCATCCGGTGTCCATTGCCCCTCCAAGGAAAAGCCGAACCCACCCAGATTGCCCCCATTCCCTGGAGCTTCCAAAAATTTAGATTCAGCGAGGATATTCTTTGGTTTTGCATTCGGTTTTGCTTCCATCACAAACAAGGATGGCTTCACATCATCCAGCCAGTGATCCCATCGCCGTATTGGAAACTGTTCGTATACCTTTGAAGTATCCTTTCGCTCCCTCCGGGCCTTTGCTTCCTTAGCGATACCTGATTCATCAAATTGTTTCGGATAGACATCGCTTGAAAACAGGATTCTCGTCCCATCGGGACTCCATTTAGGTGTACTTACGCCAAGGGTAAGCGAGGTGTACCGCTGAGCCTCTCCACCGGCCAAATCCAAGACATAAAGTTGAGGGGCTTCATCTCCTTCCCGCTTGGTCACAAAGGCAATGCTTCTAGAATTCGGGGCCCAAACCACATCACTTTCAACGCCCTTCGTAAAAGTAATCTGGCGGGCTGGCTGATCTGTCGCTAGGGATTTCAGCCACAAATCAGAGTTTTGCTCCTTGGCATCGTAGGCAGGATTTGTAACGGAAAACACGACCCATTGGCCATCTGGGCTCGCCTTCGGGGGCCCAACGCGCTTCATTAGCCATATATCCTCATGGGTTACAGGCCGTTTATCCGATGGGGTTGAAGCAAGGAAAACACACCCCGTGAAGGCGATGATCAACAGCCGAATCATTAACACAAGGCCTCCAAGGAGTTGTTACTGCAAGGCAGTTTCAGCGAGCGCCCATCAAGACCTTCAATTTAAAATGTGTTACCGCATGCCAACTGCGGTCAAATACAGGCAGGCCTCACGGGCTGGTTCCAGGTCAAGGATCTTGGCAATGGGGCCATCTTCGAAGGCCCCTACCCCACAGACACCGAGCCCGAGCGCCGTCCCCTGAAGGTAAAGCCCTTCTCCCATGAGCCCGGCCCGCAGGCAGGCGTAGCGGTAGCCGCGGTCTCCATCGGGATAGGCCATGTCTTCCCAGTTGACCACCTTCATGAAGACGACATTGGCCGTCCCACAGAATTCCTGCTGAAGGGCTGCCTTCATACACGCATTGGAGAAATCGCCCGCCTTGGTCAGTTCGAGTGAGTGATCGACGGGGTGGTATCGATAGATGCCCGGCTTGAGCCCTTCAACATCCCTCACCATCAGGTAGAGGTCCAGAGGTGTCGTCGAAGACATGAACGGATCCACATATCCAGGGGTGTTCCCGTATCCGGTGGACGCTGCGCACAAAGCCGACAGTTGGTCCAACGGCATCGGGGTTCCGCGATAAGTGCGTACCGAACGACGGTGGCGGATCGTCCGGTGGAGTTCTCCTCCCCGGGCGGGAACAGGTAGGCTGATGCGCCCCTTGCCGGGCTGGTCCGCTGGGGGGAGTGCAAGCCGGGGCCCGATGTTCTTCCCACGCTGGAGAGATGTCCCGCCGTGGATCAGATCAAGGAAGGTCCCCTGCGAATCCTTGTTTGGGAGCGGAAGGAACCGGGGTTCCGCATCCTTGGGCTCGACCGGGGCACCAAGGGGCTGGATGAGCAGGGTCCCTTCCTCTTCCGGCAGGATTCCCAGCATGGTCTGGAGCCGCGCATCGTCGAAGCGCGCCGTGAGCGGTGCTCTCAGTCCCATCGAAGCCGCACAGATGGCCAAGTTGTAGGCGGCGTGCCCTGTGTCCATGGCCACATAGCGGTAGCTGCGATCGCCGTACTTGAAGGCGGTGCGCCCGTATGTGGCAGTGTAGATTACGGTGGCCGGGGCCCGACGGATGGCATCTGGACTGCCTGAGACCCCAGCCAGGGCTTCGGCTTTCATGTCATTGGGCAGGCGGATGAGCGCGGCTTGCTTGGGGTGGTAGTAGTAGAGGCCGGGTTCCAGTCCATCAACCCGCTCGGCCAAGACATAGAGGTTTACGGGATAGAGCGCCCCTGCGGAGGCTGCTGTCCTGAGCTCGAAGGTGAAATTCGGGCGCTGGACCGTGTCGCTGATCCCTTGGCTGTAGTAGAGAAGCCTAGATAGATCCGTCATAGAAAGGGTGGTGGCATCTTTGCCTTCCCCGGAAGCCCAGGCACGGTAGGTGTCGAGTACGCTCATTGGCGATTCGGTCTTGGGATCAGGCAGCGTCATGACCGGCCGGCCCGGGTAGTCCTTGTAGACCGGTGGCCGCGCCTGTAACGTCATTCCCGGCAGGTTGAACCGCTTCGGATAGGAACACCCCTCGTGGTAGAGCTTGGCCAGCGTCATGGTGACCGGACTGCCCGTGAGGAACTTGGATGGGATGGGCTCGCCTCCCCGAGACCAACGATCTTTGCGCTACCGATCATGTCGCCGAAGGGTTTCAGATCGCTGAAATCACCATTTGCGTCAACGTTTCGGAGTGGAACAGCCTGGTTTCGTATCCAATTGAGGACTCTGGGACCAGCCGGATGCGCTTGGGCCGGCGTACAGAGATCTTTCGTCGTCGGGTTGTCCAGCATCACAGAATCACGGGATACGCGCAGGCCGGGATAACGCCAAAAGATTCGATACCCCCCTGCTGCAAGAGAGAAGGAGTAGGTTCCATCCTTCACCCTGGTATGAAAGATTTGGGAAGGATTGAAACTCCCGATGTTCTGGACCCACACTTCTCCCGTTGAGACGAGGGTATTTCGGGGATCAAAAACCTTCCCCTTTAGGGCCACGCCCCCCTTGCTCATCACCAGACGGAGAACTCCGGGAGCTCGATCCGGATGCACTTCTACAAGACTGCCTGTGGAGGCATACCCAGGAACCGTAGCAGTCACCAGATGCTTTCCACGTGACAAGGCCATCACGAACTCGCCCTTGGCATTGGCTCGAACCGGTGCAGTCCAATTGAAGGTTCCCGCCCTGGAAACTTCAAGGAGCGCCCCAGCTAGTGGGTGACTGTCCTGGTCAACCACAATCCCTGAAACCTTCTTAGAGGTAAGGTGTTCTGACCCGGATGCGTTTCCGGGCATGCCAGAAAAAATGGCCAAAAAAAAGAAATTAATCGCTATTTTCACATGCACTCCACTGGGATTAATGGATCATAGCTTGGAAATCCATCTAAATTTGTAACTTAGATTATTTGCCTACAGGAAAAACAAGCTAATACCACGCGGATCCCATGATGTGCCGCGGCACTTTAGGAATTTGGGTGGATCCATATAGGGATACCGGCGGAAGCTGGACCAGTTACAGACATGTTCCGTGAACCTGGGATTGATCCAGGGATTGATCCAGTTGGTTGGGTTGCCATGTAACCATGCCGCAGATCGGAGGTATTCCTGGCATGGGCCCAGCCATGGAGCAGACAGACGAGACAGAGATCATGCGCCACGTCCGACAGGGACGCGGCGAACTCGTCGGCCTGCTCTTCGACCGCCACCATGGACCTGTCTACGGATACTTCGTGAACCTCACCCGCGACGCCTACTTCAGCGAGGACCTGACCCAGGAGGTCTTTCTCCGCGTGCTCCGCTACTCGGGATCATTCAAGGAGGGCGCGCCATTCCGCCCCTGGCTCTACCGCATCGCCCGGAACGTGGCTCAGGATCACTGGTCGCGGCAGCGCCCCACTGTGGATCTCCAGGCGCTCGAGGCCCTGCCCGATGCCCACCCCACGGCACAGGAGCAAGCCCTTGAGGCCGCCGATCACGCCCGCCTGCGCAAGGCCCTGGACCGGCTACCCGCCGAGAAGCGCGAGCTGCTGCTGCTTTCTCGAAATGGAGAACTTACTAGCCAAGAACTCGCAGGCCTCTTCGGGTGCAGTCCCAGTGCCGTCAAGGTCCGCGTGCACCGGGCCCTCAAGGACCTGCGCGAAGCCTTTTTCCTGCCCATGGAGGTTTCCCGATGAAGTGCGAGGAGGTCCAGGAAGCCCTGCTTCAGGCCCAGCCCGCCGAGGCGAGGCCTTGGGTGCGCGAGCATCTGGCGCATTGCCCAGAGTGCCACGACCTAGCCCGGCTCTGGCAGCTACTGGGGGAGGCATCCCAACCCGTTCCACCGACAAACCTGAGCAACGACTTCCGGGCCCGGCTGGCCCAGGAACTCGGGACAACGCCACGTCCTCGCCTAAGACCCGCCTGGTGGATTTCCCTGGCTTCTGCAGCACTGTTGATCCTGGGTCTGGGCATCGCCCTTGGGCGCCAGGTGCGGCAGGATCCGTCTCATGCTGCACCAGGGATGGCCGAGCTGCGCTACGGCAGCCCCACCGACCGCCTCGAGGCCATCGCCCTCATCAACCCGCGGAGCGCAGCGGCCCCCGACCTTCAGGATGCGCTTCTGGAAAGGGTTCAGCACGACCCCAGCCCCGAAGTTCGCCTGTCGGCAGTGGAGGCCCTTTATCTCTTCGGCTCGGATCCCAGTCTCAGCCGCAAGCTGGAGGCCGCCCTGCCCCTCCAGACGCGGCCTGGGGTCCAGCTCGCCCTGGTGGACCTGCTGGCCGCGATCCGCCAGGAACGCGCCGCAGAGGCCCTTCGACGGTTGGTCCGAAGCGGCCAACTTCCCGGTCCTGTCCAGCTTCGGGCACAGCAACGCCTGTCCCAGATGAACCTGTGAAACCGATGTCCCTGCCTGCCGATCCCACGCCGACAACACCCCCGCGAAGGAGTTCCACCATGCTGAAGGTGCTCCGCTGTACTTCACTTGTCCTGCTCACCGCCTCGTTGCTGCTGGTCGCTTTCCATGGCGTCGAGAACATCCGCGCCGACCGCGCCTACCGCCGCTGGAATCAAGCCCAGCTCACCCAGGGCCGGCCCTCCGACATTGAACAGATGGCGCCAGCCCTAGTGCCTGACGATCAGAACTTCGCGGTTCACCCTGCTGTGCGGGACGCCATCGCAGGGGTTAGCGGCGCAGCGGCCCCTGTCATCCCCACCGCCCTTTCGGGTCCTGCCCTCTTCCAGGTATGGCAGCAGGGCAGAGAGGTGGACCTGGCTGCGCTGGCCGCCTCTTTGAAGGTGGAGGATCTCGAGAGCTTTCTCAGGGACTATGACGCCCTGCTGGCGGGTCTGGAGGCCGCGGCGAAGCGGCCCCACAGCCGGCTGCTCAAGACCTATGCCACGGACGAGATCCCCGCTCTCATCGGAATGAGGGCACGCACACGCCTGCTGTGCCTCCGGGCCATCGTCCGGCTCCGGAATGGCCAGCCGGAACAGGGTCTGGAGGACATCCGGACCAGCCTGCGGGTTGCCAACCACCTCGCGGCGGAGCCCCACCTGATCTCCCAGCTCCTGCGGCTGGCGATCCTGCGCCTGACGATCCAGCCCATCTGGGAGGGACTCTCCCAGCATCGCTGGAATGATGCCCAGCTTCAGCGCCTAGAGCTGGATTTGCGGCAGGTGGACCTCCTGGCCTCGTGGCAGCACGCCTGGACGTCCGAATCCATTGCCACTCGACATCAGGTGGACCAGGTGGTCGCGACCCCCGCACTGAAGCGCATGGACCTGATCTTTGCGGGCCGTCCACACACCTGGTGGCAGCGGACGGGCTTCGCCGTCCTGATGCCCGAGGGATGGCATGTCCGGAACCTGCTGAGCCTGGTGACCTACCACGAGGACCAATTCATCCGCCCCCTGGACCCCACTCGCCATCGCATCGACGCTGTTCAGAGCGATAAGGTGGCTCAGCACTGGATGACGACGCGACGCACGCCCTACACCCTGATTGTTAAGCAGGGGGACTCCGGGTTCGCTGAGCAGAATCGGCGGCTTGCCTTCACCCAGTCCATCTATGATCAGGCGCGGATCGCCTGCGCCCTGGAGCGGCATCGCCTACAGACAGGAACGCTCCCCAAGGATCTGGCGGGTCTGGAGACCCTGGGCCTTCCGCCCCTGCCTCTGGACCTCCTGACCGGGCGGCCCTACCACTACGAACCCCTGACGGGGGGACGCTTCCGGTTGGAAGGGACGGGGTGGCCAACGCCCTCCCAGCCTTCGCAGGCTCAAGCCCCCTTAATGAACAGCCTCATGGAATCGGGACCGTGGGCATGGAGTCGGTGACTTTGGCCCAAGGTAGATGCCGTGCTTGCACCAGTCCACAGGGTGAGCAACTGGGATGGTGCTCCCGGCCAGGACTTGTAAACTATTCTTCAAACCAATTCATCGAGTTGTTTTTTTAAAATATGGAGGAAGCAGCATGGTTGCAGAGATGACAGGGCCCGGACCGCATGGATCCACGCGCCCGACTCAGGACGCGGACCGCCTCAGCGTGGTGGATCTCCTCCGGGGGGTGGCCCTCACCGGCATTCTCTTCATGAATATCTTCGGCTTCGCCTTGGCCCCACGCGCGATGGAGGCCTTCAGATCGAGTCCAGCCACCCTGGACTTCTGGGTCTACGCGGTCAACAGCATCCTCTTGGAAGGAAAGATGCGGGCGCTATTTGGCATGGTCTTCGGGGCGGGTGTGTATCTCTTCGTGAAGAACAAGCCGCTCTCGGGCTGGCGATTGCATGCGCTCACGGGACGTCGAATGGGCCTGCTGGTGGTCTTCGGGCTCATCCATGCCCACCTGCTCTTGTGGTCAGGAGACATCCTCTACATCTATGGAATCTGCGGCGTAATCGTCTACCTGTTCCACCGGGTGCCTGCGCGATGGCTACTGGTCGCGGTGCCGTTGGTGGCCCTGCTCGATTTCACCGGGTCCCAGGTTTTCTGGTCAGGCCTGCGAGCCAAGCGGCTGGCCTATGTTGAGGCGGTGGCCGCCCAGTCTCGAGGCGCCGTTCCCACGCCCGCCCAGGGTGCCGCGGTGGCGGCGTGGAAGGAGGTGGAGCACACGATGATCCCGGACAAGGCCCGGGCCGAGGAGATCACTCGGCAGATGCGGGGCCGGTATGCCGAGGTCGCTCGCCGAGTTCGGACCCAGAGCTGGCGGGCCGAGACCCAGCTCCTTTTCATGGAGATCCCGGACTCAGTAGCCCTGATGCTGTTCGGCCTAGCCCTGCTCCGGCTGGGATTCATCTCAGGAGCATGGGAGCTGTCCACTTACCGCCGCATGGCCATAGTGGGATACGGGCTGGGCGTGCCCTTGGTGGCCTTTTCCTTTATCTGCGGAGTGGTGGTGACTCCAACGCTTGAATCGGCCATCGCCTTCATGGAGAGGACCCCCGTGAACTGGATCGACATCATCTATCCCTTCCAGCGAATCCTTCTGGTCATGGGCCATGCCTCGCTGCTGGTGCTGCTCCATCGTTCCGGCAAGTTCGCCGGGCTGACAGCCCGCTTCCAGGCTGTGGGCCAGATGGCCTTCACCAACTACATCGCCCATACGGTCATTTGCACCCTAACCTTCTTTGGCTACGGGCTCGGACTATATGGGAAGCTGCCCTTCTGGCAGACGCAGGTCTTCGCCCTGGGCGTGGGCGTCCTGGCCCTGACCTGGAGCCCCTGGTGGCTGGCTCGGTTCCGCTTCGGCCCTCTCGAGTGGGTGTGGCGGAGCCTGACCTACCTACGCCTTCAGCCTATGCGCCGGCAGGGCGCAAGTATGGGTGATGTGGCCAAGGTGGTCAGCGGAGGATGATCAGCGCGAGCACGTGACGGGCTCACAGAGACATTCCTCATCATGGAAATGGTCCCATCATCCATAGAAATCACAATCGAGCCCGCCGTCTTGTGCGCAGTTCCTCTGTGTCTGTGATCCCCTCGATAGCCTCTTGATAGCCCGACCCGAATTCCAAACAGATATTGGGCTAATCATGGGGGAATGCCATGCTCACCCGACCATTCAAGGTGAGGGAAGAGCAATGGAATCGCGGGCAATAGAATCTTCAACCACAGGTTCAATAACCCTGGATAATCCCTCGGAGCCCGTATGAAGTCGGTTCTGCTCGCCGCAGTCCTCGGGTCCTACTTGGCCGCTCAGGTGTCGACCCGACTCACCAAGGAGCAAGTCAATATTGTCCTTCGCGCACAGCGGCTTCCTGTTGGAGGAAGGTTCGACGACCTTCGTTTCGATGATGGAAGCCCGTACGCCAAGACCGACGGCCAGTGAATCATGGTCGCCAAGAAGAAATTTCGGCTATTCGGCACATCGGGTTGAAAAGCCCATTGGGTTCAATGTTGGTAAAATCGGCGCATCGGGTTGACAAACTGCGACTGTTCAAGCAGAATGAAGGCTGGGGGAATGTGTCATGGAACCCAACAACCCGAAGGGAAACCGGAACCAGGTCGGTGAGCCGTTCAAGAGCGTGTCCGAGGACGTCGTCGCGGGCGCTTCCAATCCCCTGTCCCGGTTCCAGGCATTCCAGCCCCGAATGGAGATCCTGCCGCCAAGCCAGCGCGCCCTCTGGCCTTCCCTGCGACCCCTGGCAGCAATGGGCTTCGTCCTGTACGGCGGCACCGCCATCGCGCTTCGATTGGGTCATCGCGAATCCGTGGATTTCGACTTCTTCACGGAGCGGCCATTCGATCATCAGTCACTTATGACCGCATTGCCCTTCGCTTCAGGGGCATTGGTCCTGCAGGCGGAACCGAACACCCTTACCCTGTCGGTGACCCTTCCGGACCACCCTGATCACCCGGTCAAGGTTTCGTTCTTCGGTGGGCTGACCATGGGGCGGATCGGCATGCCGGAAAGGACCGAGGACGGCGTCATCCTGGCGGCTTCCTTGCCGGATCTGCTGGCCACCAAGCTGAAGGTAATGCACCAACGCCTTGAGAAGAAGGACTACCAGGACATCCATGGGCTCCTGTCGGTCGGGTGTTCCCTCCCTGATGCGCTCGCGGGCGCGTCCGCCCTGTTCGGGAAGGCATTCCAGCCAAGGGTGACGTTGACCGCCTTGACCTACTTCAAGGGGGGAAACCTTGAGGAGTTGTCGCCCGAGGTCCAGAAGGACCTGATCCGGGTCGCGGCCGCCGTGGAATCCGTGCCGAACAACGCGTCCATTTCGCCCGTCCTAGGGGTAACCCCATGAACCAGCAGGATGCCGCCCAGCTTCGGGATGTCGCGGCCAGATACATCTGGTGGGAATCACCGGAGGAGGCGCTTCGGCGACCGGTCCGCGTGCTGGCCCAGGTGATGGACAAGGGTGATTTCCAGGACATCGTGCGCCTTCTGTCCCTGATCGGCCCAGCCCCGTTCCGCGAGGCCATCACCGAAGCGGAACCGGGCTGGTTCGGTCCCCAGGCATGGCATTACTGGCATTACCGGCTCGGCTTCGTTCCGGCCGGCGAGGTCGTTCCGGATCTGCCCCAGCGGTCCTTCTGAACCACGACCAGGATGGGTGCGCCGGACTTCCTGAACCTGCCCAGCCTCCGAACCGTTTCGGTCCGGCAGGATGGTGGGCAATACCATGTCATGGCCGAAGGGCTGGCGACCCCGGATCGTTGTTCCCGATGCGGCCACGATGGTTGCTACGCGCACGGTTCCCGTCCGCAGACCTACGCCGATGTTCCACACCACGGAAACGTTTCCGTGATCCATGTGGACCGAAGGCGTGTCCGCTGCCGGGTCTGCGGTGGGATCACGCTCCAACCCCTGCCGGACATGGCGGAAGCCCACATGATGACCCGGCGCCTGGTGGCGATGGTGGAACGCGATGGGCTTCAGCGAACATTCTCCGAGGTCGCCCGGGAAATCGGCGTTCACGAGCGGACGGTTCGACGGATCATCGCCGACCACATCCGCTGGCTGGAAGGTCAGCACCGGTTCGAGACGCCGCGCTGGCTAGGTCTGGACGAGATCCACATCATCAGGCGCAGCCGGGCCGTCATCGCCAACGTCGAGGAACGCTGCATGGTGGACATGCTGGCCACCCGGCAAAAGCAGGCCGTGGGGGCGTATGTCCAGGGCATGGCGAACCGTGACCGAATCGAGTTGGTGTGCATGGACATGTGGGCGCCCTACCGTGACGTCGCAAGGGAACTGCTGCCGCGCGCCCAGGTCGTGGTCGACAAGTTCCATGTGGTTCGCATGGCCACGGCGGCACTCGAAACGGTCCGAAAGCGGATCCGGTCGGACCTTTCGACCAAGAGGCGCCTGCGCCTGAAGGATGACCGTTTCCTGCTGTTGCGCAGGGCCAGGGACCTGGCCCCTCAACAACTGGACAGAATCGCAGGATGGACGGATGAATTCCCGGACCTGGGGGCCGCCTGGAACGCGAAGGAAGGCTTCTGCAACATTTGGGATTCCAGGCTGACACCAGCCCAGGCCAAAGCTGAATTCGCCGCATGGGGGTCCAGCCTTGGCCCTTCGGCCGTCGAAGCCTTCCAACCCCTATTGACCGCCCTGCACAATTGGGAAGCCGAAGCCTTCGCCTACTTCCGCCACCCCGTGACGAACGCCTACACGGAAGCCCTGAACGGGGTGATCCGGGTCGTGAACCGTGTGGGGCGCGGCTACAGCTTCGATGTGCTTCGGGCGAAGATGCTGTTCGCCCACGGCCAGCACAACAGGCGTGGGGTGCCCCTCAGTCGTGAACGTCCGGAATTCGGTGAACGGGTGGCTGGCTTCCTTGGATCCGGTGACCAGCCCCGTCATCCACCGATGCGAATCGGTGAAGCAGTGGAATTGGGGGTGCCGCTTTCAGTGCTCGCCGACCTCATTGATCGAGAAGCGATCTGAATCCCGTTTCAACCAAACGGCCCCTTAAAGCAGCAGGGCCTTCCGAGAGCCGTTTTCAACCCGATGTGCCGAATAGCCGAAATTTCTGCTCTGATAGATGGAGCGACATCTGTGAGCATGCCCTTCACCAAAGGGACGCCATGTTAGAACTGGCATGCCCTTAGCCCTGGCGGCTCTGGAACCATCCCAGTCGCTTGCTCAGCGCCGGCCCAATCTAGACGCGCTTGACTTCCACGCTCTGGGCCCAGGTACCTCCAACCCTACACACTCCTGTTTGCCATCTGAATTGGGCAAGACAAATCTCAGGCTTGAACCTTATTTCTTGGCAATCCGCTTTCGTCGCACCTGCGAATCATTCTCTTCATTTGGATCAAAACCCTTTCGGGTGGCGGGTCGATTCCTTGACCCAGCGATACCGAGAACTGGTGAAAGCACCCTAACCGATTCCTTTAGAGCCGATGGACAAAGGTGACCGTAAAAGTGCTCGACCATCCGCGTATCCACATGACCGAGTTGCTTCGCCACGAACACAAGGGGCACACCGGCGTTCACTAGCCCAGAAGCATAGGTATGCCTCAATATATGAAATACAAGGGGCTCTACCTTCGAGGCACGACAAGCCAGCACCATCTGCCAATCCTGGTCACCTCGGGCCCAAGCGCCCTCTAGATTCAGACGATTCACTCGCTTTACGTCCTTGCGAAGGAACATCGACTCGTCACCACCCCGTCCCTTCGTAACCTTCTTGAACCAGGCAACAGCCTCTGGAGCGAGGTGAACATACCTGGAGCTATCCCATTTGTCCTTTGAAATCCAAATGGTCTCGGCAATTGGATCAAAATCCCGAACCTTCAATCGGCACAACGGACCATACCTGCTGCCCGTAAATAGAGCCGCCTGCACCATCGGCCTGAAGTCATCGGAACATCCCTTCACCAGTGCTCGCTGTTCAGCCACTTTCAAGAACCTCGCCCGTGACTTGCTGACCTTTTGGAAGGAGAGCACAGCCTTCCATGGCTGGTGGTCCCTGGAAACCCTGTGTTTCTCTACCGCGAATGACAGGGCCTTCCGCAAGGTGGCCAGATTCCGATTTGCCGTTGCCTTCCGGGCGCGGAGTTGTTCATCGGTGGGGGTCACGTCCCCCCAATCAGTCCTGGCTTCACTCACCCCCCATCCGGTCTTCCTGCGCGGTGAATCCCCCATTTTGTCGCGCCAGTCCTCGATTTTCTTGGTGGTCAGCTTGGCAACGGGAACCTCACCGAACTCTGGCAGGATGATGGCGTTGATGCGGGCAATGAGAGTGGCAGTCTCTTGGCCCAACCGGATGCATTCGGTAATGTGATCCCTGAGGGCATGCCCTACGGTGTAGGCACTGTCCACCACCGCCTCACCAATCGCCTCCAGTTGTGCTGTTCGGGCGCACTCAGTAAAAAAAACTTCTGCCTTCTTCTGAACCGATTTCCAGTCAATAACATCGATGCCGTCCGCATCCGTGAAATCGTCTGCAGCACCAAGGCGTTTGCTCAGGAATTTTCCATTCTCCGGGTTTCGCCACCGGGCTCGCCAAGTTCCATTCCGTCCTGAGGCCGGGCGCCGGTAGAGAAGATACCTTCCGGATGAAAGCGTTTCCGTATGATCCATGCCGGCCCCGAGTTCAAGACGCTTGGTCTTGGTCTCGAGTTGTGCGCTCCGTTTTGACCGCGACATGGGGCCTCCCATCGTCAAGATATCGTCAAATGTTGCCCCGAAACTTAGTAATTTTTTGTAGATCCCAGTAGACCCTAGTAGATCTTTATATTGTTTTGATTGGTTTTGATATTTTGCAACCCAAGTCAAAACTACTTACTACTGCATTCGCAATGCAGAGGTCGTCAGTTCGATCCTGATCAGGTCCACCACTCAGTGCTTGCGGCGGTCTTCGGGCCGCCGTTCTGCTTTCGAGAGACGACCTCGCCAATTCTGAAAGCAGAGGTCGTCATCCCGCCTAATTGCAGGCTCCACTGGAGCCCGCTCCCACTCGCTCCGCTCGCGGAGGCGGGTCCCTTGATCCTGATCAGGTCCACCACTCAGTGCTTGCGGCAGTCTTCGGGCCGCCGTTCTGATGCCGTGGAACGACCCCGCCAATCCTGAGAGTAGAGGTCGTCATTGATGGCAATCACTTCATAAACCAGGATGGTTTCAAAGCCCGCTTCCCTGGTCACGCCCACCAGCATCGTGTAGTCGTAGCGCCGGTGAGAAACGGATTCGACCGTCCAGGTCTCGATCGCCGCTTCGGACTGCTGGGGAGCGGGAAGCTGCCGCTGCCTGATGGTGGTCTTGATGACTCGTTCAAAGGGATCTCCCTTGAACCTCGAGTCGTGAAAATCCTTGATGAATCCGTACAAATTGGGCAGGCCGCTCTCACCACGGGCAATGGATTGGAAATCCTGGCTCGGCGGCAGCTGGGGCTGCTGGCAGCCGAGAAAAAGCCACGACAGGAGCAGGGGCCAACCCGGGCTCATGGATCCTGCCCCTGACGCAGCGCAAATCGAACCAACCCTAGAACACCGCCTCCATGGGCGCGGTCTCTCCGGCGAGCAGGGCGACGGCATGGGCGGCCACCAGTGGGAGGCCCCGGTGGGCGAAGTGGATCGCGGCCTGAACCTTGTTCTGGTAGAAGGCCGCCTCTTTGCTGCCGGCCAGGTGGGCGCGGAGGGCGGCGGGGTCCGCCGGATCCACGCCGCGTTCGGCCAGGAGTTTCTGGGCCTTGCCCTTGGCCACCTCGGCCTGCTGGAGGAGCAGGTAGCCGCCTACCACATGGCCCAGCATGTCCAGGATGGGCACGGCGTTGAGGAGGGTCAGCAGGCCCGCGTTCTCCCGGGCGGGAAGCTGGGTCAGCACGGCGCCCATGGCCTTCACGGCATCCACCAGCTGGCGGGCGGAAGCGCCGAGCACTGGGTCACCCACCAGGGATTGCGCCGCGTCCGCAGCCAGCTTCAGCAGGGCCTGCACCGGGCGGCCCTCCTGCATGCGGAACTTCCGGCCCACGAGATCGAGGGCCTGGATGCCGTTGGTGCCTTCGTAGATCGAGGCGATCTTGCAGTCCCGCAGGTACTGCTCCGCTGGATAGTCCATGGTGTAGCCGTAGCCGCCGTAGACCTGGAGGGCCCACTCGGTCACGCGGAAGCCCCAATCGGAGCACCACGCCTTGCTGATGGGGGTGAACAGCTCGACGAGGCCCTGCCAGCGGTCGCGTTCCTCGCCTGTGGAGACGTGGGCCATGTCCATGCACCACCCGGTGTAGGTCACCAGGGCCCGCATGGCCTGCACATAGGCGGACTGGAGCAGCAGGGACCGCCGCACATCTGGATGCTCGATGATCAGGGATTGGCCCGAGGTCTTCCCCGCGCTGGGGCCGCGGCCCTGGAGCCGCTCCCGGGCATAGGCCAGGGCCGCCTGGTGGGCCGCCGAAGCGTTGCCCAGACCCTGGACTCCTACCTCCCACCGGGCGGTATTCATCATCTGGAACATGTGGGCGAGGCCCTGGTTCTCCTGCCCCAGGAGGAAACCCTGGCTGCCCGTGTTGGCGCCGAACACGAGGCTGCAGGTCGGGGAGCCGTGGATGCCCAGCTTGTGCTCGATCCCCGCGCAGGCCACATCGTTGGCCTGGCCCAGGGACCCGTCCGGGTTCACGCGCACCTTGGGGACGACGAACAGGCTCAGGCCCTTGGGCCCCGCCGGGGCCCCCGGAGTGCGGGCCAGAACGGGATGGATGATGTTCGACGTGAGGTCATGGTCACCGCTGGTGATGAAGATCTTCTCGCCGGTGATCAGATAGGAACCGTCCTCCAGGCGCACGGCCTTGGTGTTGAGCGCGCCCAGGTCACTGCCTGCCCCGGCCTCGGTGAGACACATGGTGCCGGTCCACTCCCCCGAGTACATCCGCTCGCAGAAGGTGGCCTTGAGCTCCTCGCTCCCGAAGGTCTCGATCAGATGGGCGGCCCCCCGGGTCAGCAGCACCTGCAGCCCCATGGCCGTGTTGGCGCCCATGAAGTATTCGCTGATGCCGGTGCCCACTGTTTCTGGCAGACCCATGCCGCCGAAGGCCGGGGCCATGGTCGGGCTGATCCAGCCCCCCGAGGCGAGATCCCGATAGGCGGCGGCGAAGCCCTCGGGCAGGGTCACCTGGCCATGCTCAAAGCGGGCGCCGATGCGGTCCCCCTCTTCGTTGCAGGCCGCGACGCTGCCATGGGCGACTTTCAAGGCCTCGTCCAGCACCATGGCCAACTGCTCGCGGTCGACCTCCTGGTAGGGCTCGGCCTTCAGCACGGCATCCAGGTCGAGCCACTCGAAGAGGTTGAATCGCACGTCCCGATCGTCATCGAGGTACTTCATGGGGCCTCCGGATTGCCATCAGGGGCGGGCGCCGCTCTGGGCCATTTTCGGCTCGGATGCGGCGTCGCGCCCGGGTTACTTCAGTTCAGGGAACTGCTCCTCCCGGAATTCCGTGGGGGAGTGGGTCTGTTCCGCGGCCCGCTTGCGCAGCTCCACCCGCCGGATCTTGCCGGAGATGGTCTTCGGGAGTTCGCCGAATTCGAGAATGCGGATGCGCTTGTAGGGCGACAGCCGCTCGCGGATGAATGTGAACAGGGCCAGGGCGGTGGCCCGGTCCGGCGCGCAGCCGGCCCGCAGGATGATGTAGGCCTTGGGCACCGCCAGCTTGAGCGGGTCCGGGCTGGGCACGACGGCGGCCTCGGCCACGGAGGGGTGCTCGATGAGGAAGGATTCCAGCTCGAATGGGCTGATGCGGTAGTCGGAACTCTTGAAGACGTCGTCGGCCCGGCCCACGAAGAACAGGTAGCCGTCCTGATCCCGGGTGGCCACGTCCCCGGTGCGGTAGAAACCCTCGGCCTCGGCCTTGGCCATCTTCGAGGGATCATCCTTGTAGCCCGCCATAAGGCCCAGGGGCCGGGGGCTCAGCTTGAGGGAAATCTCTCCCTCCTCGGCTTCCCTGCCTTCTGGATCCAGGAGCACCACCTCGTACCCGGGCAGGGAGCGTCCCATGGAGCCGGCCTTCACCGGCTGGCCCGGCGGGTTGCCCACCTGGGCCGTGGTTTCCGTCTGGCCATAGCCATCGCGGATGGTGAGGCCCCAGGCCTTCTGCACCTGGTTGATGACCTCGGGGTTCAGGGGTTCGCCCGCGCCGACCACTTCCCGGAGCTGTACCTTGAAGGCGGCCAGGTCCTCCTGGATGAACAGGCGCCAGACTGTGGGCGGGGCACAAAGGGTGGTGACGCCCTTGTCGGCGATGACCTGGAGGGTAGCGGCGGCGCTGAACCGGGCCGAGCGGTAGACGAAGATGCAGGCCCCGGCATTCCAGGGCGCGAAGAAACTGCTCCAGGCGTGCTTGGCCCAGCCCGGCGAGCTGATGTTGTAGTGGACGTCACCTTCGCGAAGGCCCACCCAGTACATGGTGCTGAGGTGGCCCACAGGGTAGGACTGGTGGGTATGGAGCACGAGCTTGGGCTTGGCCGTGGTGCCGGAGGTGAAGTAGAGCAGCATGGGGTCCGAGGCCCGGGTGGGGGCATCCGGCTCGAACGCCGTGGCGCCTTCGTACAGCGAGGTCATGTCATGCCAGCCCGCCACTGGCGGGCCCACGCAGATGCGGGTGAAGCCGGGATCCATGCCATCGAACTTGCCCGTCTGGGCCGCATCCACCACCAGGTGCCGGATGCCGCCCCGGTCGATGCGGTCCAGGATGTCTGCCTGGGACAGCAGCAGGGTGGAAGGCACGAGCACGGCCCCCATCTTGATGCAGGCCAGCATGATCTCCCAGAGGGGCAGTACGTTGTCCAGCATGACCAGGACACCGTCCCCGCGCCGGACCCCCAGGGCCCTCAGGGCATTGGCGACCTGGTTGCTGCGGCGGGACAACTCCTCGAAGCTGACTTTTGTTTCAGCGCCGCTCTCCTCGACGATCCAGAGCGCCGGCCGCGCGTTGCCCACGGCATAGGCATCGAAATGGTCGAGGGCCCAGTTGAAGGTTTCCAGCAGGGGCCAGCGAAACTCCCTGTAGGCAGCCTCACGGTCGTCCCGGAGCCGGATCATCAAATCCCGTGCAGCGAGAAAAGCCTCGCGTCCACTCATGGAACCCTCCTGGATAAATTGGTCGTTCAGCCAATCTAGGCTGACGCGGCCCGACCGTCTAGGAGCTCTGTCATGGCTCCCGGGATGAAAGCGAGGGTTCGGGCAGGCCGGATGAAAGGCGGCCGTGATAGGGTGGTCGCATCACACCAGATACACGGGGCTTCTTGTGTTCAGCATCATTCCAGAGGGGGCAGCCTACCGGGAATTCGTCCTGCTGAAGGACGGCCGGGGCGTGCTCCTCCGGGTCGCTTCCGCCGAGGACATCGACCGGGTGGATGGCTTCATCCGCGGCCTATCCCGGGAAAGTCTGGCCATGCGCTTCATGGGCGGCGTGGCCAGCGTCCCTCGCAAATTCGTGGAAGAACTCTGTACCCCCAACCTCCACCTGCAGGCCTGCCTGCTTGCCGTGGAGGGCGAAGGGGAGGAACAGCAGGTGCTGGGCCTGGGCAACTACATCGGCGGCGGGGGGACCGTCGCCGAGGTGGCCTTCATGATCGGCGACACCCACCAGGGGCGGGGCATCGGCACCCTGATCCTGGAGCGGCTGGCGGGACTGGCGGCGGGGGCTGGCTACCTGGGCTTCGAGGCGGAGCACCTGTCCGGGAACAAGAAAATGGGCAACGTCTTCATGGACACCGGCTTCGAGACCCGGCGGGCCATGGAGGATGGCATCGTCCACGTGCACTTCCCCCTGAGCGCCCCAGAGGCCCTGCGGGAGCGCGCTGACCTGCGGGAGCGGGTGGCCACGGCCAACTCCCTGGTGCCCCTCCTGCGACCACGGGTGGTGGCTGTGGTGGGCGCCTCCCGGGATCCCGGCTCTGTGGGCAACACCATCTTCCGCAACATCCTCCAGAGCCGCTTCCAGGGCTCGGTCTATCCGGTCAATCCGAAGGCCAGCTCCATCGAGGGGGTGCAGGCCTTTCCTTCTCTGGCCGCCCTCCCGGAGACCCCGGATCTGGTCATCCTGGCCGTGCCGGCCACCAAGGTGTCCGCCCTCGCGAAGCGGGCCCTGGAGCGGGGCGCCCGGGGGCTTCTGGTCCTAGGGGCTGGGTTCGCGGAAACGGGACCGGAAGGGGCCCGGCGGCAGGAGCGGCTGCTCCGGTTGACCCGCAGTCATGGGGCGCGCCTGGTGGGCCCCAACTGCCTGGGGCTGCTGAACACCCACGGGGCCATCCAGCTGAACGCCAGCCTGGCCGCGGCCATGCCGCCCCGCGGTCGGATCGGCTTCTTCAGCCATTCCGGCGCCCTGGGCGTGGTCATCCTGCAGTACGCGGCCGAGCGCGGCCTGGGCTTCTCCACCTTCGTTTCCGCCGGCAACCGGGCGGACGTCTCCGGGAATGACCTGCTCCAGTACTGGGACGAGGACCCGGACACGGACCTGGCCCTGCTCTACCTGGAGACCTTCGGGAATCCCCGGCGCTTCGCCCGGCTGGCCCGACGGATCTCCCGGCGCAAGCCGATCCTGTGCGTCAAGAGCGCCCGGAGCCATGCCGGACGGCGCGTGGCCCTGGCCCACATCGCGGCGGCCCCCCGGGACGACGCGGAAGTGGAGGCCCTCTTCCATCAGGCGGGCATGATCCGGGCCGACACCCTGGTAGATCTGTTCGATATCGCCCAGCTCCTGACCAACCAGCCCCTGCCCCGGGGAAACCGCGTGGCCATCGTCAGCAATTCAGGCGGCGTCGCCACCATTTGCGCGGATGCCTGCGAAACCCACGGCATGGAGATCTCGGGAACCGGCGTGGTGAACCTCCACGCCATGGCCACGCCGGAGCATTACGAGCAGGCCTGCAGGGAGGCTCTGGAGCATCCCCAGGTGGACGCCCTCATCGCCTCCTTCGCCTGCGTGGGCTCCTGCGACCCCGACATGGTGGCCAGGGCCATCCGCCGCGGCGCGGTGCGGGCCGAACAGACCACCGGCATCGCCAAGCCAACCCTGCTCTCCCTCATGGGCGTCAGTGGCGCGGTGTCGGTGGGGTCCGCCGCGCTGGGCGACAGCGGTGGCAAGCACCGCACCTTCCCCTCGTACCGCTTTCCGGAATCGGCGGCTCTGGCCCTCTCCAAGGTGGTGGAGTACGCGCGGTTCCGCATGCAACCCCCCGGACGGATCCTGGGCTATGCGGACCTGAATGCCGGCGAGGCCCGACGACGGGTGGAACAACTCGTGGAGGGCTTTCCGACCCCCTCGCCCACGACCTTCTCGGAGGCTGAAAGCCGGGAGCTCATGGCCTCCTTTGGCATTCCCATCGTCGAAGCGGGAGAACCAAAGAATCAGAAGGGACCCCACCTCTCGCTTCACCTGTCGTCAGACCCGGACTTCGGACCCATCTGGCGGTTCCACCGCCAGGGCGTGGGCTCCATCCTCCGCATCACCCCGCTCACGGACCTCGATATCGCCGATGTCCTCGAAAGGATGCATCTGCGCCCCTCCAGCGCGCTGGGGGAGACCCTGGGCCGCCTGACCCAGCTGGTGGAAGAGCTGCCCTGGCTCTGCTGCCTGGAAGCCCAGGTGGCCATCAAGGGGGATACAGGCTCCCTTGGCCCGCTGCCCCTGCAGCCTGATCTGCGCCTAACCTTCGCCCAGGCCAGCTCCCGGAAACTCTGAATACGAATCCTGGATTGAGGGGAGTCACCATGCTCGTGAAGGAAGTGATGCGGAAGCCAGTGACCGTGGTTCCGGTCGGAGCCACCCTTGGCGAGGCCAACCAGATCCTCCAATCCCGGGGTATCCGCCACCTGCCCGTGGTGAACCAGGGGCGCCTGGTGGGGGTCCTGACCGATCGAGACATCCGCTTCGCCACCAGCAACCTCTTCCATACCCCCCTCGGTGAAAGCGATCTGGTTTCCCTCGCCATGAGCGGCCATCCCCTGACGGCGGATCCCCTGGATCCTGTGGAGGATGCTGCTCGGATCATGCGGGAGCACAAGATCGGGTGCCTGCCGGTCGTGGATGGCACCGAGCTGGTGGGCATCCTCACGGGCATGGACCTGCTGGATGCCCTGATGACCCTCACGGGCGTGACCAAACCATCTTCCCGGCTCGAGGTGAGCCTCATGGACCAGCCTGGCGAGTTGGCCCGCCTGACGGCCTTCCTCGCCGGCCGGCACGTCAACGTCCACTCCGTCCTTACCTACCCCACCCCGGACGCCACCGTGCGCACGGTCCTGCGGGTGGATTCGCAACAGATCCGGCCCCTGGCCGAGGACCTCCGCGGGGCCGGGTTCACCATCCTCTGGCCCCTGCCGAAGCCCCGACCGAACCCATGACGGCCCTGATCCACCGGCCGGAGTATGCCGGGTACGACTTCGGTCCTGGGCATCCCTTCACGCCCAGCCGGCTGGCCATGGTCCTGGATCTGATCCGGTGCCTGGGGCATCCAGTCCCGATCATCGCGGCGCCCCTGGCGACCCGGGAGGAGATCCTTACCGTTCATGACGAAGCCTATGTGGCGATGGTCGAGGCCTTGGATCGGGGGGAGACTCCGCCCGAAGCTGAAGGATTCGGACTGGGCACGCCGGACAATCCCATCTTTCCCGGCATGGACCTCGCCACCCGGTGGCTGGTGGGTGGGACCCTCCACGGGGCACGGCTGCTGATGGACGGCGCCGAAACCCGCGTGCTGCAGCTGGGCGGGGGGCTGCACCACGCCCAGAAGGACCGGGCCGCGGGTTTCTGCCTGTACAACGATCTGGCGGTGGCCATCCGGGCCTTCGTGGACCACGGCTGGCGCGTGGCTTACCTGGATATCGACCTCCATCACGGTGACGGGGTCCAGAAACTGTTCTACGACCAGGACAAAGTGCTGACCATCAGTCTTCACGAAACCGGACACTACCTCTACCCAGGCACCGGCCACATCCAGGAATTGGGCGCCGGGTCGGCGCGGGGCCTCAGCGTGAACGTCCCCTTCGAGCCCTTCACGGAATCCGAAAGCTACCTGGAGGCCTTCGAAGACGTGGTCCCCCGAACCCTGGAACAGTTCTCGCCCCATGTCCTGGTGGTCCAGGCTGGCGCGGATGCCCACTTCGCCGATCTCATGGGCGACCTCGCCCTGACAACCCAGACCTTCGAAAAGCTCTACCGAAGGATTCTCGATCTGGCCGGTGAGCACACCCAGGGCCGGGTGCTCGTCACCCTGGGCGGCGGCTACGACAACCAGGTGGTCGCCCGGGTCTGGACCCTCCTCTACCTCACCCTGATGGAGCTCCCCATCCCCGATCAGCTCCCCGGGGAATGGCTGGAACGCTGGCAACATCTTCTGGGAGATGAGACGGGCCTGACACTCCACGATCCGGTGCCGGCCTTCCCCGAATTTCCGGGCCGGGATGAGCGCGCCCGCCGCAACCGGGACGTCGTCGCCCGCCTGCTGGATTCCCTGCTCCGCTACTGGTTCTGAGCTCGTCTCGGGGCAGCCTTCCGCTATCCTCGAAGGATGATCGGACGTCTGCGCGGTGAACTCATCCAGAAACTGCCGAACCTGGCCCTCGTCGAATGCGCCGGGGTGGGCTATGCCGCGGCCATCAGCCTTTCCACCTATGGGCTGCTGCCGGAAGCGGGCTCCCAGGTGGTGCTGCACACGGAACTCCTGGTGCGGGAAAACGAGATCTCGCTGCTGGGGTTTTCCTCAACCCAGGAACGGGAACTCTACCGGATGCTGGTGAAGGTGGACGGCGTGGGTCCGAAGCTGGCCCTGGCAGCCCTGGGGGCCCTGTCCCTGGAGGATCTGGTGCGGGCCATCCGGACCCGGGACGTGAAGGTGCTGGTCCGCATCCCCGGCGTGGGGAAGAAGACGGCCGAAAAGATGTGCTTCGAGCTTTCCGAGAAGATGGGCGGCCTGTCGGGTCTGGATGGTCTTTCCGGCGTGCCCTCCGACGACCCCTGGGAAGGCAGCCTGCGCTCGGCCTTGACCAACCTCGGTTTCCGCGAGGATGCGGTGCTGCCGGTGGTGGCGGAACTGCGCACCTCGAAACCACCTCTGGCGGAAGCCATCCGCCAGGCCTTGAAGGCCCTGCAGCGATGAGCATCCGCATTCTGGCCACGTCCCCCCTGGTGGGCCCCGCCTTGTCTGAGTTGGGCGCCCGGTTCCCGGAGCTGCGCCTCGCGTCCTTCCGCTCACCGGAATGGAACGCCGCCCTGCCTGAGGCCAAGGCTTTGGTGGTGGTGCTCTCCGATGCGCTCACGGAGGCCGATCTGGATGCGGCGCCCCAACTCAGGGCCATCGGCACCCTGTCCGTCGGCGTGAATCACCTGCCGGTGGCAGGCTGCCAATCCCGCGGTATCGCCGTGGTGAATACGCCGGATGTCCTGACGGATGCCACTGCGGACCTGGCCCTGACCCTGTTGCTGACCCTGACGCGACGGGTGGCCGAAGGGGAGGCCCTGGTCCGCTCCAACCAATGGAAGGGCTGGGAGCCCGATCAATTGCTGGGTTCCAGCATCGCTGGCAAATGTTGCGGCATCCTCGGCAGCGGCCCCATCGGCCTGGCCTTCGCCCGCCGGTCCTGGGCCTTGGGCATGAGGCCCCTGTTCTGGGATCGGGAAGGCCGCGGTGGCGACGTGGATTTCGGCGCAGCCCGGGGGCCGCGCCTGGCCCTGTCGGAGCTGCTTTCCAGAAGCGCTGTCCTGTCCATCCACTGCCCGCTCACGGAGCAGACCCGCCACCTGCTGGATCGCGAAGCGCTGGCGCGACTGCCCAAGGGGGCCATCCTCATCAACACGGCCCGCGGGGGCATCCTGGATGAAGACGCCGCCATCGATCTGCTGATGACGGGCCGCCTGGGCGGCGCGGGCTTGGATGTCTACGAGGGTGAGCCCCGGATCAATCCGCGCTGGCTGCTGGCGCCCCGCACCGTGCTACTGCCCCACCTCGGATCGGCCACGGTGGAAACCCGCGAGGCGATGGCGCAACTCCTTTGCGATGGACTCGCCGCCGCGTTGTCCACCTCCAGGTGATACCCTGGACTCCCTCACGAGGCATCCCATGGCACGCCCCTGGCTCAAGCTGCTAGACCCCGGCCTGACGGCGCTCAAGACCGCCGCAGGAACCTCCTTTGAAGACAGGCTTGCCCTGGCTCGCGCCTTCAACGGACGCGCCCGCCATGAGGAGGCCCAGGAGCTTCTCGACCAGCTGCTGGCCGAGGATCGCTCCCACACGGAAGCCTGGTTCGAACGGCTGCTTTGTTTCAGCGACCACGCTGGCGAAGAGGAGGGCCTGGAGCTGCTGGGCATGCTGGAATCCCTCCGGGACGAATACCCCGGCGAAGGCGGTCACCTCCGCAACCTCGGCTACCTGCGGCTGCTCATGCAGGATCTCGATGGCGCTGAGCTCGCTCTCCAGCAGGCCCTGACCCTGAATGGTCAGGACCCGAAAGCCCTGGAACTGGCTGGCCTCGTGCAGCTGCATTTGAACCACGCCTCCGAAGCCAAGGCCTGGTTGCTGAAGGCCCTCAGCCTTAACCCCAAGGATCCACGCACGCTGCGCCTCCTGGCCATCGCCATGGAACAACTGGGTGATTTGGTGGGAGCCGAGGCCCAGCTGGTGGCGGCCCTCCGCTGCGAGGAGTACTACTACTGGGGTTGGCATGCCCTGGGTGAATTGCTACTGAAGCGGGGCGAGCTGGCCGAGGGATTGCGCTGCATCCAGCGGGCCCGCACCCTGCATGTCTGCGACCCCGCCAGCTACTTCATCCTCGCGGAGATCTTCAGCGAGCAGGGCCACCTCGAACTGGCCCAGGGCCAGCTGCATACCCTCATGCTGCTGGCGCCGCCCGCGACGGTGCTGGCCGAGGCCCAGGCCCTGCTGGGTGAACTGAAGCGGGACATGGGCGACCGGGACGGTGCCGTCTCCTACTTCAGCCTCGCCACGGAAACCGATCCGGACGCCGCGAATCCCTGGGCGGCCCTGGGCGATATGGCGCGGGAGGAGTGCCGCTGGGATGACGCCCTCCGCTGCTATCGCGAGGCCCTCATGCGCGAGCCCGACGCCGCGGATCTGCAGGTCCAGCTAGGCTATGTGCTGGTGGAGACCCGCCAGGGCACCGCCGCCGAGCAGGCCTTCCTGCAGGCCCTGGAACTGGACCCCGGTGAGTACAGTGCCTACCTGGGCCTATCCGAGGTCTACCGCTTCGCCAACCGCCGCGAGGATCAGATGAGCATGGTGGAGCAGGCCATGGCCCTCGCCCCCCAGGACGCCGACGTCTGGAACGCCAAGGGCGTCGCTCTCGAAGTCACCAAGCGCTGGAAGGAGGCCACCGAGGCCTATGAGCAGGCGCTCGAGCTCGAGCCCCATCACCGCAAGGCGGCGAACAATCTCGGTTTCGTCCTTGAGAAGCGTATGAACAACAGCGAGCCGGAGCTCCGCGCCCGGGCCACCGAGGCCTGGAGGCAGCGGCTCCTTATCTGCCGTGATGAAGACCAGAGTCTGAAGATGGCCACCGATCACCTGACGAATCTGGGGGTGGAGGACGCCACCATTCGCGAATGGTTGCGACCCGGCTTCCTCGCGGCGGAATTGCAGGAGTGACCCGCTCGTTACAGGCTCGTCACTTCAACATTTCCAGATAGTTACATCAAAGACTCGCGGCAATGTGGAAAAGCCTGCGGATTGACCCCATTCTGGCGCGCTAAACCCTGTCTGGTTACGCAGTTCCTAGCTCGAAGTATGAAAAAATCAATCTATGATAGTCCATGTATTTCAACACTTAGATTGTTGACGCTAGCAGAATCTGCCTCGCCGTGCCGATTACGGGTTTTCCACAATTTCCGGTTTCTGAAGAGTGATCCATCGGCAAAGCCCTGACTCCGAGTAAAGGTCAAGGGCACCCCTCTCCTAACCTTTCCCTGTCACAGGATTTTGTGGTCCTGGGCGCTTAGACCAGGGCCTCGGCTTCCCGCAATTGGACGCTCACCAGCCTGGAGCAACCGGCCTCTTCCATGGTCACGCCATAAAGGGTGTCGGCCGCGACCATGGTGGGCTTCTGGTGCGTGATGACGATGAACTGGGTATCGGCCTTCATCTTCTGGACCATGGCGGCGAAGCGACTCACGTTGGCCTCGTCCAGGGGAGCGTCCACCTCGTCCAACACGCAAAAGGGGCTGGGCTTGAAGTGGAAGATGGCGAAGAGCAGTGATATGGCGGTCAGGGCCTTCTCGCCACCGCTCAGCAGCGTGAGGGCCTTGGCCGACTTGCCGGGGGGCTGCGCGGTAATCTCGATGCCGCACTCCAGCAGATTCTTGGGGTCCTCCAGGCTCAGGTGGGCGCTGCCGCCACCGAAGGCCTCGCGAAAGACCTCTTGGAAGCGGGCATTCACGTAGTCAAAGGCCTCGCGGAAGCGCTCCTCACTGGTGAGATTGATCTCCTGGATGGTGGATTCCAGGTTGCCAATGGCGGCCGTGACATCGGCCCGCTGCTCATCCATGAAGGCCATGCGCGTTTCGGCCTCCTCCAGTTCCTGAATCGCCAGGGGATTCACGCCGCCCAGCTCCATGCGCCGGCCCTGCAATTCATTCAGGCGGGTCTGATGGACCAGTTCCCCCTCCTCCCAGGCAGCCCGCTCGGCCTCGTTGAGTCCCGCCAGGAAGCCCGGCACTTCCAGCCCCAAGGCCAGCTCGATTTCCTTGGCCAGGGCTCCCTGCGTGCCCTGGACCTGGGCGCCTTGTATCAAGACTTCCTGGTGTTCAGCATGGGCATTCTCCAGGGCTTCCTGGTATTCGCGGGCCGCCCGCTCGTGGACCCGGAGGGTCTCCTGCTCGAGTTCGAGTCTAGGCTGGGCCTCCCGGGCCGTGGCGTGGACGGCCTCCCGCTCCACCAGCAGCTCCTGCGATTCGGTTTCCAGCTCGGCCAGGCGCCGGAGGCATCCCTCACCGCGCTCCACCTGCTCCGCGGCTTCTGCCTCCAGCCGCTGGCGCTCCGTATCCAGATCGAAGCGGCCCCGCTGAGCCAGCTGCAAGTGCCGCTCATGGCCGTCCCGTTCGGCCCAGGCGGCGTCCCGGGCGCGGGCTGTCTCCAGGCGCCGCTCGCGGCGTTCATCCAGGTGATGGCGGGCCTCCCGGACCTGGAGCTCGGCCTTGGTCAGGGCCTCGTCCAGGGCGGAATCACTGGCCTCTTCCGGATGTTCATCCAGTTCGCGCAGCAGGCCCTGGAGCCGCTTGATTTCGGTTTCGATCTGCTCCCAGAGGGCATCCGCCCTTTCACTGGCGGCCCGGATCTCCGATAGCTGGGCCTGCAGGGAGGTCCGCTGGGATTTGAGTGTGTCGGTCCGCCGACGGAGGGACCGGAGATCCTCGTCGATTTCAAGGGAGCGTTCCCGCGCCGCCCGGGCCTCGTCCCCGCCGCGCCCCCGCTGGCTCTCCAGTTCCTCCAGGCGATCCAGGAGGGCCTCCCGGGTAGCGCGGGCTTCTTCCTGCTCCGCCCTCAGCTTGATGGGCGAGGCCGCGGGCGCGGAGACCCCCAGCTGCAGCGGGCCATAAGGCAGCCGGATGAAGGCCGGTGAAACGAAGGCCAGGTCCGGATGGGCCAGGGCGAGTTCGGGCATGGCCTCGTCGGAGCAGTGGAAGGCCCGGTCCACCAGGGCCTGCAGGGGACGTTCCGAGGCGGTCCAGCGCACATGGGCCCGGAGGGGCTCGCAACCCTCTGGCGCCGCGGGCAGAGCAACTTCGCTGCCCATGGCCAGCATGAGGTGCCCCGGTGCGCCAGTGGCCCGGCGGGCCAGATCCCCGTCCGCGGACAGCGACTGCAACCAGGTGCCGAGCAGGCGCTCCAGGTCCGGCCGCAGGGCCTCGTCCACGGTCAGCAGCTCCACCAGTGTGAGCGGACGGACGCCCTGCTCACGCAGCCACGTGAGCCCCTTGCGCAGCTCCTCATCTCCGAAGCCCTGAGAGAGGAGGTCGGAGATCTGCCGCAGGCGCCGCTCGGCGGCGTCCAGCTCGGCCTCGGCCCGGTGATGGTCCTGGGAAAGGGTCCGTTGTGCCTCCTCCAGGGACTCGGCCCGCCGGCGCTGTTCGAGCGCGGCCTCCTCGGCCTTCTCGAGCTGGGAGAGGAGACCCTCCAGGGACCGCTCAGCCTGGGTGGCCTCGGCCTGCAGGCTCTCCAGCCGGGGCGAGCGCACGGATTCCTCATGGTTCAGGGCATCCAACCGGCCTTCGAGCTGAGCGACCTGGCTCTGGAATCCGAGCCGTTGCTTCTGGCGGGCCAGGGCCTCCTTTTGGCTTTCGGCCTTGCGTTCCCGCAGGGCATGGAGACCCGTTTCCTCGTGCCGCAGGGCGCCCTGGGCCTGGGCAGCGGCCTCCTCGGTCTGGGCCAGGTCGGCCTCCCGCGCTCCCAGGTCCTCCGAAGCCTGTTGCAGCAAAGCCTGGAGGGCCGAGAAGGAATCTCCGGATTCCGCCAGCCGCTCAGCCAGGGCCTGGATGCGCTCCTGCAACCGGAGCCGCTGGCCCTCGGCCTCTCCTCGGCGTTCCTCCTGGAACCCCCGCTCCTGTTCCGCCAACTGGAGCCGCTGGTCCAGAGCCAGCATGGCCGAGTTGCGCCGGGCCTGGCTCTGCTGCTGTTCGTCCACAGACAGCCGCAGTGCTTCGACCTCGGAGGCCTTTTCCGACACCTGGGCCGTGAGTTCCGCCACCCGGCGTTCGGTCTGGTCCAGCTGGTCCGCGATGCGGAGCTTGGCCGCTTCCAGTTCCACCGCCTTGCCCGCGAGCAGGATGCGCTGGGTGGCCTTGATCTCCGCGTCCAGCTCCTTCGCCTTCCGGGCCCGGGAAGCCTGGCGCCGCAGGGAATCCATCTGTTTGTTGAGCTCGAACAGGATGTCGTCGAGGCGCTGGAGGTTGCTGCGAGTCTCGTCCAGCCGCTTCTCCGCATCGGCCCGGCGAAGCTTGTAGCGCGTGATCCCGGCGGCCTCTTCCAGCAGGACCCGGCGGTCCTTGGGCTTGCTGCTGAGGATGAGATCGATCTGCCCCTGCTGGATGAAGCTGTAGGCCCGCGTGCCCATGCCCGTGTCGAGCAGGAGATCCTGGACGTCCTTGAGCCGCGCCTCACGGCCATTGATGCGGTACTCGCTGCCGGTGTCGCGGTAGAGGCGGCGGGAGATGGTGACCTCACGGGTGGCGCCCGGCAGGGCCGGATCCGGCATTTCCAGCACCAGCTTCACCTCGGCCAGCCCCATGGGTCGCCGTTGGGCGGTGCCCGCGAAGATCACGTCGGCCATTTCGGAGCCACGCATCATGGAAGGCCGCTGCTCGCCCAGCACCCAGGCCAGGCTATCGGAGATGTTCGACTTGCCGCAGCCATTGGGCCCCACCACCGCCGTCATCCCGCCCGGGAAGCTGAGCTTCTGGGCCTCGGCGAAGGACTTGAATCCGTGGAGTTCGAGGGAAATCAGGCGCACAAGATCAGCGCTCCAGGCATAGGGGACGGGAACATCACCCTCCATCATTCCATATCAGGCGTAGGATCCCATCGAAGCTTGCGGGCCGCCCCCTTGGGAAACAGCCAGAAGCCCGGTAGACTCGGGTCTTCCAGGCCAGTCAGGAGCCACCTTTGCAGCCTCTTCCAGCCCCTCCGCGCAACCTTGCGGCAGAAGACAGGCCAGGGCCCGGCGTAGTTCCGTGCCAGCACATGAGCTTTCGGACCGGGGTCGGGCTATGAAATTCCCCCTGCTGGCTCCACCAGACACTTCCCTGCTCTGGTTGGAAGCCCACCGGGTGGTGGCCGGCACACACCGGCGCGCCCTCAGTGGCCTGCCCAGTGAAGATCAGCTGGCCCAGGCCCTGGCCGCCCTACCCCAGGGGCCCACCCGCTGGACCGTCGAGGACCTGTGGACACCCTCGGTCCTGCTGCGGGACCTTACTGAGCTGCCCAAGGGTGCGGAGGCCCAGGAAGCCTTCTTCCGGTGGCGGTTCATGCAGGCCCTGGCTCTGGAAACCCCCCACTTCGTCCAGGCCCTGGAAGTGGAACCCGGCAGCTGGCTGGCCTCCGGCATTCGCGAAGACCTCCGCGATTCCATGCTTGCACTGGGTCTCCGCCTCGACCGGAATCTGCACACCCTCACCCCCCGGTGGCTGCACCTCTACAACCTCCTGGCCCCGACCCTGGCGCTCCCGGGTCTGCTCCTCTCCCTGAGCCCCATGGACAACGGGCAGTACGCCGGGACCTTGGTGGCCTGGGGCCGCACGCTTTGCCTGCTGCGCCAATGGTCCGAGCCCCTGTCACCCAATGCCTGGATCGAGGAACGCATCGCGCCCAGCGCCGCCTTCCTCCAGCGGGAATCCCGCACGCCCCAGCAGCTCCACATCTGGGGTGCCACCAGCTGGCCAGACAGCCAGATCCCTGTTCGCTTCCTCGATGAACGCCTGGTACTCGGGGAGGCACGCTGATGGCTGTCCCCATCCTTCAACTGAACCTCGCGCCCAGGCCCAGCCTTTGGCGCCAGCGCCACCTGGCCCTGGGCTGGATGGCCCTGGGCGCGGGCATGCTGGTTCTGGTAGGGGCCATCGGCTTCACCTGGCGTGCCTATCACCAGGCTAGCCGGGCCGGTCGCGATGCCGTCAGCCTCACCGAAGAAACCCGACGAGCGGCCCGGCAGGAGCAGCAGCTGCAGGCCTCACTGCAGGACATGGACGCCACCCGCGAGCAGTCCCGCTGGAAACTGGCCGAACGCATCCTCCAGGAGCGCGGCCTGCCCTGGTCCCGGCTCACCGCTGAGCTGGAGCAGTGCATGGTGCCAGACATGCGGATGAAGGGCATCCAGCGGGCCCGCAGCAATGCCCAGCAGGTGGTGATGAAGGTGAAGGGCGAGGCCCGGACCCGCCTGGCAGAGGCCGCCTTCGTCGAAGCCCTCCGGGTCACGCCCGTATTCGCCCAGGTCGTGCTGGAGCGGGAATCGGAACGGAGCGGCGGGGGCTGGGATTTCGAGATCAGCCTCCCCACCGCCGCAGTGCCCCCACCCTTCAAGGTGAAGGCCATCAAGCAGGGGCCCGCCCAGGCGCCGGTTCCAGTCCGTCCTGCCGCGGCCCCCATCCGGATCCAGCCCCCCGCAGTGGTGGCCTTTCCCGCGACTCCCATCCTCCGGCCACTGGCACCGCCGCCCCCGGTCAACGAGGAAACCACCCCTCGGCGGCGCCGACCAGGTCGCGCCAACACCGGCGCGACCAGGGAGCCGGAATGAACAGCCCCCTGCGAGCGAGCCGTCTGCGCCTGGCCCTGGGCATCCTGGGGACGGTGGCGGGCCTCGGCATTGCCATCTTTCTCCTTCCAGATGCCTCCCAGCAGCTGGCCCAGAAGCTGAAGGCCAAGCGGGAGGCTGAGCTCAGCCGGAATCAGCAGGTGCAAAGGCTCCAGGAACTCCAGCAGCTGGCGGACCGCATCCGCCGTGGCCGGGAGACCCTCGCCGATCTGGAGGCCCGCCTGCCCCGGGGCTCTGCGGGCGAACTTCAATGGAACCTCAGCAAGACCCTTCATGCCATGGCCCTGAAACATGGCCTAAGACTGCAGTCCGTGAAGTACGGCCTGCCCAGCCGGGAGGGGGCCCGCGGGACGGATCTCGAAGCCGTCGATGTCGAGTTCGTCGCCCTGGGTGTCTACGCCAACCACAAGGCCTTCATGCTCGATCTGGAGGGCTCTGGCCAGCCCTTCGCCGTGCGCGACGGCCGCCTGGAGGAAAGTCCGGAAGGGGCGCGGCTCAGCATCGTACTCCGAGCCTTCCGCAAGGCTGGTGCTCCCGAGCGCGAGGAGGGTGAGGCATGAGCTCAGCGCCCTCGAATTTCAACTTCCAGGCCATGCGCCAGGAACTCCGGTCCAGCCCCAAGACCCAGGTGGCCCTGGCGGGCTTGCTGCTGGTCCTGCTCTACGCGCTCTACACCTTCTTCAGCCCCGATACCCCCAAGGGCCGGCGGACCGCGGCCCCGGGCAGCGGTGCCAACCTCGATCCCCGCCTGCTCCAGGGCCTCCGCCGTCTGCCAGATCTGGCCGCCCTGGGCCAGGCTGGCGAATTGCCACCGGCGGCCAAAGTGCAGCGGGACCTCTTCATGTTCGAAGCGCCCGCGCCGCCAGCCGCGAAAGTGAAGCCCCTCCCGCCCCCGCCCCCGCCCTCCCCCGAAGAACTGGAGCGCCTGCGGCTGGCCCAGGAGAAGGCCCAGGAATACGCGGGCCGCCCCCAGGACCTGCGCTATCTCGGCTTCTTCAAGGGCAGCCCATCGGGCACCGTGGGCGCCTTCATGAAGGGCGAGGAACCCGTCACCATGACCTCCGGAACCCTGCTCAAAGAACGCTGGAAGCTCGTGGCGATCCTGGACACCAAGGCCGAATTCCAGAACACGAAGTACCCGGACATGCGGCTGGTCCTGGAGGCCCGAGAGGCCTCTGGCGGCGCCACCGTGAACCAATTTTGATCCGAAGGATGCTCCCGATGCCGATCCCTTCCTTCGCACTGCTCCGCAAGTCCCTGCTGGTCGCCGCAATCCTGCTGATGGCCCTCGGCTGCAGCCTCCACAAGGCCAACAAGGCCTTTGACGAGGGCCGCTACGACGAGGCCGTCGCCGAGTACCGGGCCGTTCTCCGCAACGATCCCACCAATCCGAAGGCCCGGATCGGCATCAAGCGCGCCTCCCTGCGGGCCGCGGAACACCACATGTCCCTGGCCCGCCAGGCCGAGCTGCGGGGCTATTCCGATACGGTGCTGCTGGAGGTCCGCAAGGCCCTGGTGCTGGATCCCGACAGCCAGATCGCCCAGGAGTGGCTCATCCGGCTGGAGCAGAAGCTGGCCCGGGAAAAGGCCGAGGCCGATTCCGTGGACGATCTCGAGGCCATGAAGGTCAAGGCCGACAACACGAACGCCGTGCAGCTCAATCCGCGCTCCATTGATGGCATCGATCTGAACTTCAGCCGGAAGACCAGCCTGCGCGAGATCTTCGCGACCCTTAGCCGGGCCTCGGGTGTGAACATCATCGCGCACACGTCGTACCAGGATCAGAGCATCTCCATCGATCTTCGCGGCCTCGCCTTCCAGCGGGTGCTGGACACCCTCATGCTCCAGAACGACCTGTTCTACAAGGTCATCGACAAGAACACCATCATGGTCTTCAAGTCCAGTCCCCAGAACCGGGAACAGTACGAGAACCAGATCATCAAGACCTACTACCTGTCCCACGCGGATCCCAACGAGCTGAGGTCCACCCTTACCACCATCAACAACCAGCTCAAGGTGTTCACGGACAAGCGGACCAACGCCATCATCGTGAAGGCGAAGCCCCTGGAGCTGTCCATCGTGGATCAGGTGATCCGGTCCCTGGACAAGCCCAAGGCCGAGGTGATGATCTACCTCGAGCTCATGGAAGTGACCGAAAATAGCCTGGAGCAGGTGGGCCTGCTGCCGGTCATCAACGCGACGGATACCTCCGGTACCTATCGCCTGGGCGCCACCACGGTGAACAACACCTCGGGCCTGAACACCAATTCCGGATTCACCAAGATCCACACCGCCGATATCCGCGTGCTCTTCCCGAACCTCGCCCTGGATTTTCTCAAGAGCAACGGCGATGCCCGGCTGGTGGCCAGCCCGAATGTGCGGGTGCTCTCCGGTGAAGTGGGCGAAGTGAACATCGGCGAAAAGATCTCCACCACCCAGAGCCAGATTTCGGGTCTCGGCGGAACCAGTGGCACCAATACGGCCGCCTCGTCCCTGCTGGGGGGCGCGGCCCAGACCTCCTTCTCATACGAGGACGTGGGCGTGAAGATCAAGGTGGAGCCCCGCGTCAACAACAACGGCGAGATCACCCTCAAGATCGAAAGCCTCGTCACGACGCTGAAGTCAGGCTCCACCCCTGGTCGCCCCGACCTCGGCAAGCGCGAGATCAAGACCATCGCCCGGCTGCGGGATGGCGAGACGGCGATCTTCGGCGGTCTCCTCAAGGATGAGGAGCAGAAGAGCCTGCAGGGCATCTGGGGCCTCAGCAGCATCCCCCTGATCGGCAAGCTCCTGGGCAATACCAACAACACCAAGGCCAAGACCGATGTCCTGCTCACCATCCGGGCCGTGCTCGTGAGGAAGCCCGTACTTACGGAACAGGACATGGCCCCCTTCAATCCGGAGGACGCCACCGCGAAGGCGGGCCCCTTCGCGCCCGTGGCGCCGAAGAAGGCGCCTGCGCCGGTTCCGGCCCTGGCCGCTCCGGTTCCACCTCCTGCCCCCCCTGTCATGCCCCCGCCCGTTTCCTCCGCCCAGCCGACCCCTGGCCAGCCTCCCGTGGTGCCGCCCCCAACGTCCCCCGACGCCACCCTGGAGAAGAAACCCGCCGCCCCGGGTGAGCCACCTCCTGCCCCCTCGGACCTGGTGTTCTTCATGTCGCCCGTGGCCTCGGAGATCAAGGTCGGCGAAAAGGTCCGCATCAGCCTCACCGTGAGCGGCGGCGGCGGGCTCAGTTCCGGCACCCTTGAACTGCGCCTGCCTCCAGGCCTCCGCTTACTGGGGCTCAGCCCGGGCGAGTTCATCACGGGTGAAGGCGGCGGAGTCGAGCAGTTCCCGGGCACGGATGGCCTCCTGAAGCTGGTCTTCAAGCGCAGTCCCACGGGCACGGACTCCGGTCCCTTCGCCAGCCTCGAACTGGAAGGGCTCAGTGTGGGAAACGCCCCAGTGCTGATCCAAAGCGGACAGTTCCTCATCGGCACCACGCCCATCTCCGGGCGCTGGTCCAACGCCCTCGTGACGGTGCAGTGAGCCGCCAGGGTGGATTCACCCTGCTCGAGCTGGTCGTCACGGCCACAGTCCTGTTGATCCTCGCTTCGGCGACGGTGCCCCTGGCCAAGAACGGGTACCGGCGCCAGCAGGAGCTGGAGTTGAGGCGGTCGCTCCGCGAGATGCGGATGGCCATCGACGACTACAAAAAACAAGCCGAGCAGCAGAAGATCAAGGCCCCGCCCGCCGAAGCGAATTTCTATCCCGCGACCCTCGAAGTCCTGGTGGAAGGCGTATCGGCCACGGGTTCCCTCAGCCGGAAGGTGCGGTTCCTACGGCGCCTCCCGGTCGATCCCTTCACCGGCAAGGCCGAATGGGGCCTGCGGAACACCAATGACGACCCCACCAGCACCAGCTGGGGCGGGGGCCATGTCTACGACGTCTTCAGCCTGTCCCAGGGCACCGGCATGAACGGCATCCCCTACAAGGAGTGGTGAGAAACGGTGTTGCCTCTAATGGCGCACCTTGTTAGGCTTGGAGTTCGGCACATCTGAACCCTGCGGGGTGCGGACCGATCTTTCAAGCGGATATGGCGGAATTGGTAGACGCGCTAGCTTCAGGTGCTAGTGTTCACAAGACGTGGGGGTTCGAGTCCCTCTATCCGCACCATTTTCTCGCCGGCTACGCCGGCAAGAAAATGGTAGCCAAGAACAACAGCACTCTTGATAAAGGCACCTGGCCTTCACCAGGTTCGACCCATCCTTGGTACGGGACTGAGGATTTTCGCCGCAGGCGATCACTGGCAACGCGAAGCGTTGGCAGCAGGGTGACGGGCGATCCCCCGAACAGGAGCCACCATGGCCCTCAATGTGGAACAGAAGAAGATCATCATCGACGACTACAAGCAGCACGAGTCGGACACGGGTTCGCCCGAGGTGCAGGTGGCCATCCTCACCAAGCGCATCAACGATCTGACCGAGCACTTCAAGACCCACACCAAGGACTACCACAGCCGCCGCGGCCTCATGATCATGGTCGGCCAGCGCCGCCGCCTGCTCGACTACCTCAAGCGGAAGAACAAGGATCGCTATGCTGTCCTGATCGAACGGCTCGGCCTTCGCCGGTAGACCGGCCCTCTGGCCCTGCAAAACGCCCGCGAAAGCGGGCGTTTTGTTATGTTTAAGCATGGACCTGAAGCCCCTGCCCCAGCCCGAGCATCCGAATCCCTATGCCGTCCTCGACCGGCGGCTGGTCTACGACTCGCCCTGGATCCGAGTCCGGGAGGATCGGTTCCGGCATCGGAAGGGCGCCACGGGACCCTACGCCGTCTGCGGGTTTCGGCGCACGGCCTGTGGGGCCCTGGCCCTGGACGACCAGGACCGCGTGGTCCTGGTGGGGCAATGGCGCTATCCCCTCGAGTGCTACTCCTGGGAGATCCCCGAGGGGGGTGGTGACGACAATGAAAGCCCCTTCGAGGCCATCCGCCGGGAGCTGGCCGAGGAGGCCGGCCTCGGCGCTCGGGTCTGGGAACCGCTCTGCTTCTTCCACCCCAGCAACTCCTCCACGGACGAGGAGGCCTTCCTCTTCCTGGCCACTGGACTCAGCGCCAGCGAGGGCCACCACGCGGAGGAAGATGAGGAGTTGCAGGTCCATCATGAGCCCTTCGAGGCTTGCCTCCGGCGTGTGTTGAACGGGGAGATCACCGACGGCCTCACGGTCATGGCCCTGCTGGCCCTCCAGGCCCGGCGCAGCGGCATCCCCGCCGAGCTCGACGCGGCTCTGGCGGAGCGGTTCTTCCAGCGCACCGGGGAGCACCCCTCCGCCGGTCGTGCCCGCTGGAACAACCTGGACGAGAGATGATCCTCACCCTGCATCCCGAGACACCCCAGGTGCGCCACCTCGAGCGCATCGTGGAGTTGCTGCGCCACGACGGCGTCATCGCCTACCCCACGGACACGCTCTTCGGCCTGGGCTGCCTAGCCTCCCGCAAGAAGGCCGCGGACCGCATCCACCAGATCAAAGGCCGGGATCCCAAAAAGCCCATGTCCATCCTCTGCTCCGATATGGAGATGTTCTGCCGCTACACGCGACACCTGGAGACGCCCACCTTCCGCCTCCTGAAGCAGCTTCTGCCCGGCCCCTACACGGTGCTGCTGCACGCCAGCCGGGAGGTGCCCCGGTATCTGCAGAACAAGCAGGTGGTGGGCCTGCGCATCCCCGACCACCCCTTCTGCCGGGCCCTGGTGGCCCAGTTGGGTGAGCCCATCATCACGACCAGCGCCGAACTCCCGGATCAGCTAGTGCTGAACACCGCCTGGGAGCTGGAGGAGGAACTGGGTCATGCCCTCGACCTGGTGGTGGACTGCGGCCAGCCCCTCGGCGTCCACAGCACCATCGTGGATCTCAGCGGCGAAGAACCCATCCTGGTGCGGGAGGGCGCGGGCCCCTGGCCGATCTGATCACTTCGCCTTGTCGGTGGCCTTCCTGCGCAGGCTTTGGTATTCCTCCTCACTGAGGAGACCGTCCTGTTTCAGCCCCTCGATGCGACGGAGGGCCCCTTCAAGGTCGAAGACGGGCCGGGCCTGGGCGGGAGCAGGTGCGCCAGGGGTGGAGGCGAGAGGAACGGGTGCCGTGAGTGCCGGTGTGGCCGGAGCAAGTGCTGCGGGAACGAGCGCTGCCTGAATGGACTTGGCCGGAACTGGGGAGATGGCAGCACCGGCGAGGAGGCGGCCCAAGTCCTCGCACCATTTGGCGTAATGAAGGGCGATGGCAGCTTCGCTCAAACCCCGAAGCGTGCCGTGGAATGCCCCGAGCAGTTCCCCCGTATCGCCCTCCACCAGCTTCACGTCAAAGGAGAGGCCGAAGGAACCCATGGCCATGTAGTCATCACCCACGCCCTCCGCATCCACGACCCGAGCGACAAGGCGGAGATCTCCCCCCATGGTCGAAACCGGGAGGGCCCCCTTGAGCCCGCGGCGGAGACCCTTCTCCAGGTCCACGGGGAGGGAGGATTCCACTCTCTGCAGGAAGTCCCGGTCCTTCGCGCTTCGCCGACCCACCAGCCAAGCCGCGGGCTCCCAGGCTCTGAGGGACAGGCTCCGGCCCTGGAGGGCCAGCCCGGGTTTCAGCCACTGGAAGCCCAGGACCTTCGAGGGCTGGAAGATGACCGCGGGCCCGAACCAGGAGGGATCGAGCCGCCCATCGTCGAAGGTCGTCGACTGCGCAGCGAGGCAGCAAGGCAGGAGCAGAAGGAGATGGGTAGGTCGTCGCATCAGCACTCCGGCAGATTCACGGTGAAGTCCAGCGGGTCTTCGAAGACGTTCAGGGCCAGCCCGCCTCGGGCAGTCTCCTTGTATTTGCTCTTCATGTCGGCTCCGGTATCCCGCATGGTGCGGATGACCTTGTCCAGGCTCACGAAGTGCTGGCCATCGCCATACAGGGACATGCGGGCCGCGTTGATGGCCTTCACGCTCGCCATGGCGTTGCGCTCGATGCAGGGCACCTGCACCAGGCCACCGATGGGATCGCAGGTGAGGCCCAGGTTGTGCTCCATGCCGATCTCCGCGGCGTTCTCCACCTGATCCGGCGTGCCACCCATGACTTCGGCCAGGGCACCGGCGGCCATGGAGCAGGCGACGCCTACCTCGCCCTGGCAGCCCACTTCGGCGCCACTGATGGAGGCGTTCTCTTTGTAGAGCGCTCCGATGGCCCCCGCCGTGAGCAGGAAGCGCACCACGCCTTCGTCCGTGGCGCCGGGCACGAAGCGGCGGTAGTAGTGCAGCACTGCCGGGAGGATGCCGGCGGCGCCATTGGTGGGCGCGGTCACTACCCGGCCACCGGCCGCGTTCTCCTCGTTCACCGCCAAGGCGTAGAGGCTCACGAAGTCGAGGGCCGTGAGGGGATCCCTGAGACCGGCCTCCGGCGTTTCCGTCAGGCGCCGGAAGAGCGCCGGCGCCCGGCGCATGACCTTCAGGCCACCGGGCAGCATCCCTTCCGTGGTACAGCCCCGCCGCACACAAGCCTGCATCACCGACCAGATCTCCAGCAGGCCTTGGCGGATCTCCACCTCGGAGCGCCAGGTCCGTTCGTTCTCCAGCATGAGCTGGCTCACGCTGAGTCCCGTTTCGCGACAGCGTGCCAGCAGCTCGTTGCCGGTGTGGAAGGCATGCGGCGGTTCGGCACCCGGCAGGGCCAAGCGGGCGGCACCGTCCTCCACCACGAAACCACCTCCCACCGAGTAGTACACCCGAGCACGGAGGGTGTTCCCCAAAGCATCCAAGGCCGTGAAGCGCAGTCCGTTCGGATGGTAGGGCAGGTTCTTCCGGAGCAGGACCAGATGCTCGGCTTCCCGGAAGGCCACCCCATGGCGGCCCAGCAGGAACAGCCGTTCCGTCTCGCGGACCCCCGCCATCAGCCCTTCCACGGCCCCCACGTCCACGCCCTCCGGCGTCTCCCCCATCAATCCCAGGAGCACGGCCTTGTCGCTGCCATGCCCCTTCCCCGTGGCGCCAAGGCTGCCGTGGAGTTCCGTCTTCACCGCCGTCGTGGCGTCCAGCAGGCCTTCGGCTTCCAGGGCCAGCGCGAAGCTGCGGGCCGCCCGCATGGGCCCCACCGTGTGCGAGGAGCTGGGGCCGATGCCGATCCGGAAGAGGTCGAAGACGGAAAGGGTCATGCCCGAGTGTCCCTCATGGCGCCCTCAATCCACACGGTAGTGGCAGCCCCGGCTTTCGGGGTTCTGCAGGGCCGCGTTCAGGATGAGGCGGGCACAGAGGATGCCGCTGCGCAGTTCCAGCAGCTCTCTGCTGAGCGAGGCCTCATGGTAGAAGCGCTCGATGCGGTGATTGAGGTAGTGCAGATCGGCCTTGGCCCGCACCAGCCGTGCCCCCGTGCGGACGATACCCGCGTAGTTCCAGAGGGTGCTGCGGATGAGACCCCAGTCCTGATCGATAAGCAGGGGATCCGTAGGTTCTGGTTCCTCGGGCTTGCGCCACTGGGCCAGCTCCCCGGGCTCTGACAGGGGCGCCTCGGCCAGCTCCCTAACGGCGGCCTCGGCCCCCCGGAAACCCCAGAGCAGTCCCTCCAGCAGGCTGGTGGAAGCCAGCCGATTGGCGCCATGCACACCGGTGCAGGCCACCTCCCCCGCGGCGAAAAGCCCCGGTAGGCTGGTGCGGCCTTCCATATCCACCAGCACGCCCCCGCAGAAGTAGTGGGCGGCGGGCACCACGGGGATGAGCTGGTGGTGGGGATTGATGCCTTCGGCCCGGCAGGCCGCCATCACGGTGGGGAAGTGCGAATCCAGGTCCAGCCTAGCCGCCAGCGGGGCCAAGTCCAGGTATACGCTGGCCTCACCGCTGACCGCCATTTCCTGGAAGATGGCCCGGCTCACCACGTCCCGGGGAGCCAGCTCCAGGTGGTCGGGATCGTACTTCGCCATGAATCGCTCGCCCTTCCGGTTGACCAGGTGGGCGCCTTCGCCCCGCAGTGCCTCCGTCAGCAGGGTCCGGGGCTTGCCCGGAACGTAAAGGGCCGTGGGATGGAACTGCACGTACTCGCAGTTCACGATGCGGGCGCTGGCCCGGTAGGCCGCGGCCAATCCGTCGCCGGTCGCGCTGGGCGGGTTGGTGGTGTGCAGGTAGAGGTAACCCAGGCCCCCCGTGGCCAGGAGGGTGCGCCGCGCCAGGGCGCCTTCCACCTCGCCGGTGGCAGGATCGAAAAGAAAGGCGCCGTGGACGCGGATGGGATCGTAGACGCGGACCGGATTGACGCAGTGGTGGGGGCTGGTGATGAGATCCACCAGGCAGAGCCGTTCGCGCACCTGGATGTTCGGGTGCCTGCGCACGGCCTCATTGAGGGCCGACTGGATGGCCAGGCCCGTCGCATCCTTGGCGTGGTAGATGCGCCGGGCGCTGTGGGCGGCCTCGGCGGTGGGCGCTGGCGCGCCGTTTCCATCCAGGTCGAAGGGCACACCCAGGCGCTCCCAGAGGAAGCTGCGGCAGAGCCCGGGCCCTTCCTCCGCCAGCAGACGCACGGCCTCCGTGCGGCAGAGCCCAGCTCCCGCGCTTTCGATATCCGACGCCAGGAGGGTCGGTGAATCCCCCGCCTCCGGCGGTGCCTGGCCGACGATCCCGCCCTGGGCCCAGGACGTGTTGGTGCCGCCCAGGTCATCCTTCGCCACCAGCACCACCGAGGCGCCCAGATCCGCCGCCCGCAGGGCCGCCGAACAACCGGCGATCCCGCCCCCCAGCACCAGCAGATCGGCCCCTCGAGTCATGCCAGCTCCCAGGTGGGGCGGTCCAGATCCCACAGGAACCCGAAGACCGCATCCTCGTCCGCGCCATCCGTCGCGCGCCTCCCATGGTCCAGCCTCCGTGCCGTCAGGTCCAGCGCCGTCTCCAGGCGAACGACTCCCCAGGGTGTAGAAACAGCTCCACCACTGCCTTCAAGGCGCCTCAGGGCTTCCGCCCACAGGGTCACCAGGCCGGCCAGGTTCTGCTGCTGCAGGTGGTGATAGCCACCCGCCAGGAGAATGAGCCCCTGCAGATGGTTCTTCAGCGTACCTTCGGCGCGGGTCCACAGCGGTTCCAGGGCATCGTGGCATTCGTGGAAGAGGCCGTGGTTGAAAAGGGAAACCCCGCAGGCCAGCGGGTACCGCTCCCCCATAGGCAGGGGCGTGAGGGCCGCCAACTGCCACCCACAGCGCAGGCTCACCAGGGGACCCCAGGCGCCCCAAGCTGCGGCCGGGCGCCAGCCACCGGGACCGCCCTCCGCCGTGTCCGGCCAGGCGGCGAGGTGCGCCCCCCAGGCCACCGCGGGATCGTGCTGGCCCAGGGCGGCCAGCAGGCGGACCGAATGATTCAAGAGCTCCGCTTCCGGGATCCCTTGGGGGTGGAGCTGCCGCAGCGCCGGAGCCCCCAGGATGGTGGGCCAGATCAGGGCCTGGCGGGCCTTGGGATCCTGCAGCGCGGCCTCCATGCGGTCTTGGAAAAAACGGTGGATCTCCAGGGGCAGCCGGGGCTGCCGCTGCCAGAAGGGGGTGCGGTTGCAGTCGTCGCTCACGGTTCCACCAGTAGCCGTAGGGCTAGGCCACCCAGCCCGTTTTCGGAAACGCCTGCCCACTGGCACCCGGGAATGCGGCCCTGCAGCACCTTTCGAGGCTCTCCCTGCTGGTGCGTCAGGATCCACCGGGCCACTAGTCCCCGGTATTTCTTCGAGAAGTGGCTGATGGCCTTGCCCCGGGCGTCGAAGATCTCCACCGTGTGCCGAGGCCGGTTCCAGTCCTTCAGCAAGTTCGCGGTCTCCCCGGGAAGCAGCTCCCAGACCGGCCCCTCCGGCAGGGTGGCCAGCTGCCCTGGCAACGCCTTCCGCCAGTGGGCCTTCAGTCCAGGAAGGGCGCCAAGCTTCAGCTTGTAGGGCGGTACCGGTTCGTCCCCCCGCACCAGTCCCCGGAGGTTGGAAAGGATGAACACGCGGGCCCAGACCTCCGGCGGCAACGAGGCCGCATCCAATGCCTGGAAGGCCACGCCGGTGTAGCGCGCCAGGGCGGGCAGAAGGGGCACGCTGCCCTTCAGGGCCAGGGCCTCGCTCCGGGCTTTGTCGAGGGCCAGATCCTTCACCTCGAAGGCCCTTTTCAGCGCCTCGGGAGCTCCGGTCCGGGCCAGGGTCACCAACTGCTCCCGCACCCAGCGCTGGACCAGTGTCTCCGGCAGCCGCCCCTTCGCACCGCCGGAGGCCTTCTCCTCGGAGGGCGCCAGCAGGATGAGGGGCAGGATCTTCATTGGGCCGCCACCCAGGCTTCCAGGCTGATCAGGTGAATGCCAGCCAGGAGGTCCCGCAGGTGGCTGCCGTAGCCTCGCAGACCCGCGCAGTGAACGAAACGGTGGCCGAAGGAACCCCCGGGAAGGTTCGGCTGGCCTTCATCGAGCTCCCAGGGATGCAGCACCAGGGGCGTACCGGCGTTCTCCTGGGCCAGGGTCTCGATGGCCCGGCGCACCAGGCTAAAGGGCAGAACCCGGGGACCCCAGCCCCAGAGCGGCGACCGCGGCGGGCCCGACCACAACACCGGAGGCGGCAGCTCCCATAGGTCTTCGGCCAATCGGTGGGGACGCCGGGGCCAGGCGGGATCGCCGATGACCGCCAGGGGCACGCGGCTGGAGTCGTAGCGGAAGCCCAGCTCAGGCAGATCCTGCCACCAGTCCGCGGCCAGACCCCGGAGGCTCCACTCCGGTGCCCGGTACCCCACCACGGCCTGGCCAGCGAGATCCTCCAACAGGGCTTTGCCACCGCGCACGGCATTCCGCCATTCGCTGCGCTCCATCTCGAAGGCTCGCCGATGCGTCAATCCGTGCAGTGCAATACGGTGCCCCGCGGCGCTGATTTGCCGGAGGAGTTCCGGGTGTCGCCGGGCCTGGTCCCCCAGGCAGAACCATGTGGCCGTGGCCCCCAGGTTGTCGCAGAGTTCGAGAGAGCGCTCCGTAGCCAGGGGCAGCCGGCATTCGAAGTGGTCCAGCGCCTCGGGCTGGTCATAGGGCGGGCAGCAGAGCTGGAACCAGTCCTCCCAGTCGAGAGACAGGGGCAGCCGAGGCGTTTTCAGGTGAAGTTCCGCTCGGAGAGGCTGATGAACTCGAGAGAAAAATCGTCAAGTTCCGTCTGAAACTGCTTCAGCTGGCCCTGGAAAAAGTTGTACGCCATGAGCGCGGGAATGGCCGCCACCAGGCCAATGGCCGTGGCCACCAGGGCCTCGGAGATGCCCGGTGCCACCGTGGCCAGGTTCGCGTTGCCTGTGGCGCCGATACCCCGAAAGGCATCGATGATGCCCCACACCGTACCGAAGAGGCCGATGAAGGGGCTCACGGCCGCCACCGTGGCCAGGCCGCCCAGGGAGCGCTCGAGGCGCCCCATCTCCACCACGCTGGCCCGCTGCAGGCTGCGCTCCACCGCCTCCATGCTGCGCAGCTGAGGCCGGCCATCCTGGCCCACCTGGCGCAGCTGGTAGGTCACTTCGCCGTACCCCGCCACGAACAGACCCACGAGGGGACTGAGCGCGAACTTCTCCACCTGCTGCTTGAATTCCCGCCAGTCGGTGGCGCGCTTGAAAGCCGCCCGGAATTGTTCGGACACCTCACGGCTCCGGCGGTAGAGCAGGGCCTTGCGGATGATGACCACCCAGCTGAGGAGGGAGAAGGTCACGAGGATTACCAGAACGGACTTGGATACTGGACCTGCGTGGAGCATGACCTCCAGCAGATTGACTTCGTTCCCCGTGGGTGCTGCCAGGTTCACCATGCCGACTCCTCCCTCGAATGATAGCAAGCTACACTGGGTCCTTTGTGAGAGGTCATCATGCAGGTACTGGTCATTGGTTCAGGATACGTGGGGCTCGTGGCCGCCGCCTGTTTCGCGGAAGCGGGCCACCGCATCTTCGGCGTGGATGTGGACGCCGGAAAGGTGGCCACCCTCTCCCGCGGCGAATCCCCCATTTTTGAACCAGGCCTGGAGGATCTTCTCAAAAAGCACCTGGCCTCGGGCGAGCTGACCTTCACGACCGACCTCAAGGCCGGAATCGCGACGGCCGACGCGGCTTTCATCTGCGTGGGCACGCCTCAGAGCCAGGACGGCAGCGCGGATATGCAGTTCGTTCTGGCCGTGGCCGGCCAGATCGGGGACGCCATGGCCCTGCGGAGCAAGGATGCCAAACCCCTGATCGTGGTGGACAAGAGCACGGTGCCCGTGGGCACTGCAGCCCGGGTCCACGCCGCCATCGCGGCCCACACGGACCGGGCCTTCGAGGTGGTGAGCAATCCCGAGTTCCTCCGTGAAGGCTGCGCCCTCGGCGACTTCCTGGAACCGGATCGCGTGGTGATCGGCTGCCGGACGGACCATGCCGAAAGCGTCATGAAGGCTCTCTATCAACCCTTCCTCGACCGCAGCGGCGGCAAGTGGTTCCGCATGGATCCTCCCAGCGCGGAGCTCACCAAGTACGCGGCCAATGCCATGCTGGCCCTGCGCATCAGCTACATCAACGAAATCGCCAACCTGGCCGAATCAGTCGGCGCGGACGTGGACCATGTGAAGGCTGCCATCGGCGCTGACCACCGCATCGGCCCAGCCTTCCTCAATCCCGGACCCGGCTTTGGTGGCTCCTGCTTCCCCAAGGATCTGCAGGCGCTCCTCAAGGTGGGCCGGGAGCAGGGTCATCCCTTGCTGACCCTGGCTGCCACGGTCGAGGCCAACCGCCACCAGAAGCAGGTGCTCCTGCGCAAGGTGAAGGCCCACTTCGGCGTGAAATCCGGCGTGCCCGCCCCCCTGAAGGGCCGGCGCTTCGCTCTCTGGGGCCTGGCCTTCAAGGCCGACACCGACGACATCCGCGAAAGCATGGCTCTGGAACTCATCGAAGGCCTGGTGAACCTGGGCGCCGAGGTGGTGGTGCATGACTTCGCGGCCATGGACGCCGTGAAGGCCAGGATTGGCGACAAGGTGCGCTACGCGGAATCGCCCCTGGCGGCCTGCGAGGGCGCCGACGCCCTCCTCATCGCCACCGAGTGGGTCCAGTACCGTGAAGCCGACCTCGAAGCCGTGGCCAAGGCCCTGAAGGTCCGCCGCATCTTCGATGGCCGCAACCTCTTCCGCCCCGAGGCCATGGAAGCCAAAGGCTGGACCTACCTTTCCCTGGGCCGCCGGGCAGTGGTCACCGCATGACGCGAATCCACCTGGAGGAGATCGCCCACGCTCGCAGCGGTGACAAGGGAGACGGCTCGAATGTAGGCGTCATCGCCTACACGGAGGCAGGGTTCCGCTTCCTCCAGGAGTTCCTCACAGCCGAGTGCGTCAAAAATCACTTTTCAACCATATGCAAAGGTAGTATTGAACGCTTTGAGGTGCCTAACCTCAAGGCCATCAACTTTATTCTTCATGACTCCCTGGGTGGCGGGGGCAGTGAAAGTGTAAAAACCGATGCCCAGGGGAAGACCCACGGCCAGGCTCTGCTTAGAATGGAACTGGACCTGCCCGCTGACCTGTCGCTGGCGGACTTGCAACACTGACCACCACCCGATCCGGAGCGCACCATGGGCAACCTAGGAATGATGGAAATCCTGCTGATCGGCATCGCGCTGCTGATCTTCTTCGGCCCCTCCCGCCTGCCGGAGCTGGGCAAAAGCCTGGGCAAGGGCATCCAGGAATTCAAAAAGGCCAGCAAGGAACTGACGGACTCCGTGAAGGATGACGTCACCACCACCGACAAGGACAAGAAGTAGCCCCGCAGGCCCTGCAATTGCCGGCCTCCTTCGGGAGGCCGGTTTTCTTCCCCCGAGGACCATGGCGCTTCCGGCCCCACCGCCTGACAAGATGAGCTTCTGGGAGCACCTGCAGGAGCTGCGGGTGCGCATCGTTCGTTCTCTGCTCATCGTGGCCGGGGCTTTCGCTTTCACCTACGGGTGGCCCTTCGGCTACCACGATATCCCGCCCCTCCGTTTCAAGCTC
>JANYLR010000001.1 GCA_025363715.1 Holophagaceae bacterium
ATGGTCTACGGCACCATGGTGGCCCACGAAGGCACCTTCACGCTGAGCAGTCAGCTCGGCGAAGGCACCGAGGCCAGCCTGCACTTCCCGGCCAGTCGGGTGGGCCGACCGGCCGCGGCCCCCGAACCTGCCCAGCTGGCCCCGAATCTTCCCCAGGCCAACCTCAGGATCCTGCTGGTGGATGATGACGAGCTCATCCGTGAATCCGTGGGGCCCATGCTGGAGATGCTGGGGCATGCGGTGACCAGTGCTCCCGGCGGGCCACCGGCGCTGCGCCTGCTGGCAAGTGGCCTGCCGGTGGATCTGGTGATCCTCGACATGAACATGCCGGGCATGAACGGGGCCGAAGCCCTGCCGCGGATCCTGGACCACTGTCCCGGCCTGCCCGTGGTGATTGCCACGGGGTACAGCGACCATGAGATTGCCCCCCTGCTGGAGGGCCGGCCCTCGGTGACCAGCATCCGCAAGCCCTTCAGCCTGAAGGAGCTCCAGCTCAAGCTCACCAGCCTGGAGATTCAGCCAGGCCGCCGGGGCTGAAGCAGGACTCATGTCCTGGGGCCTGGTCACCGATGATGCTTGGGGACCACCTAGGGGGAGCCATGGCCATCGCCAACTGGAGCAGCCGGTACGAGACCGGCATCGAGCTGATCGATGCCCAACACAAGTCCCTCTTCACGGCGCTGAATGTCCTGGCGGATTCTTTCCGGACCGGACGGTCCAAGGCGCTGATGGATGAAAGCCTGGAGGCGCTCCTGGCCTATACGGCCGAGCATTTCCATACCGAGGAGCGGTACATGCGGGAGTTCAGCTATCCCGGCCTGGCTGCCCATCTGGCCGAGCACGCGATCCTGATCGTGAAGGCCCGCGAGCTGCGGGAGCGCTTCACGGAAGGCTCCCCCGTGGTCATGGATGTGACGATTTTTTTCGTGGAACTGCTCAAGCACCACATCGACAAGGTGGACAGGGCCATGGTGGAGTTCCTTAAGGGACAGCAGCAGGCCTGATACCGTTTCGCGATCAAGCGGCAAGGATTCACCACGGAGACACAGAGGGCACGGAGACGTCACAGAGGCCCGAACGGCTGGGAGGAATGATGCAAGCCTACGTGTCTCCGTGGTGGATCATTTCCTCCCAACCCGGCACCGAGGCACCCGGCATGGGTTCACTGTCGTGAATCTATTTTGTTGAATGCAAACTGGTATGAATGCCAGTCCAGGCGCATGAGCCGGATTCAAGCCGGGAGGGATCCGGTCCGATGGGGAAATTGAACTTCACGGGAGTGACACCATGGCCATCGCCATTTGGAACAGCCGCTTCGAGACGGGCATCAGCATCATCGACTCCCAGCACAAGGCGTTGTTCGCCGCCGTGAACAAGCTGGCGGATTCTTTCAAGGACGGCACTTCGAAGACCGCCGTGAAGGACAGTCTGGATTTCATGGTGAAGTACACCGTCGAACATTTCGGGACGGAAGAAAAGATCATGAAGGACATGGGCTACCCCAAGCTGACTTCCCACGTGGCCGAGCACGCTCAGCTGGTGGACAAGGCCAAGGCCCTGCAGGCCAAGCTCGCCGATGGCAAGCCCGTCACCATGGAGGTCACCACCTTCCTGGCGGACTGGCTGAAACACCACATCAACGAAGTGGACATGGGCTACGTGGAATTCAAGCGGACCCAGGACCGGAAGTGAAGCCGGCGCAGTCCTGACGCCCCGGGGGGCCGCCATGGCCAGGATCATCGTGGTCGATGACAGCAAGCTCATGCGCAACCTGCTCCAGCACCTGCTGGAGCAGGCAGGCCACCAGGTGGAGGCCTGGGCGGAGGTGGCCGCCACGGAGGTGGCCGGGCGCATCAGCGCCAGCGACCCCGACCTGCTCATCACGGACTACCACATGCCCGGCTGCAACGGCCTCACGGTGGCCCGCATGGCCCGGAAGGCAAAGCCGGACCTGAAGGTGGTGGTGATCACCGCCACCCATGATCCCGCCATTCTGGCTGCCCTCAAGAGCCAGGCCGTCAACCACATCCTCCACAAGCCTCTCCGGGAGGAGGAACTGCTCGAGGTCGTAGCGCGGCTGCTGTGAAGGCCCGGGCTCATACTGATTTGCATTCAAGCGAAAAGGATCCACCACGGAGGGGCACGGAGGCCTCCGTGCCCCTCCGTGAGCTCCGTGCTCCGTGGTGGATCTTCATCTCTGATGGCGACTGGGGCTCAGAGCCTGTCGAGCCCGTCCTTGCCCATCACCACGTTCCACACCAGCGGCTCGTAGGTGGCCAGGCCGGCCTTGAAGAAGGGATCGTTGTTCCGGATGGTGTCGAGGTCGGCCAGAGGGTTCGCATCCTGGACCCGCAGCAGGAACATGCCGCCAGTGCGCGGATCCAGGGGGCCCGAGGCCAGCAGGATGCCCTGCTCCTGCAGGGTGCGCAGGTAGGCGCGGTGGGCTTCGGTCGCCGCCTCGATCTCAGGCAGGGGACGACGGTAGCGGACGATGATCATGGCGTACATGGCGGCTCCCTGATTTACCCCAGATGAACACGACAAAAGATCCCCGACAAGCACTGCTTGGCGGGGGGATGGACTCGGATGAACAGCGTGAAGAGCCTCCGATGTGAGGTCTCTGGAGCCAACCGGGTCCGCGGCCGGCTACTCCTCGAGCCGGCAGCCCACCTTCACCGTGACCTGCCACTCGGACACCTTGCTGTCCTTGATGGCGCCCCGGGTTTCGACCAGCTGGAACCAGCGCATGTTGGGCAGGTCCTTGGCGGCCTTGGCCAGCACGTTCTGCACCGCGTCCTCGACCGAACTCTTGGAGGTGCCCACGAGCTCGAAATACTGGTAATTGTGCCCCTGCATGGGTGCTCCTCTCAAGCTGGATGGCCCATCCATCCAGGAGCGGGAGTATAGCCCCGATCAACGATTCCTTGCCAAGGCCCGGGACCTTTTGCACCCTGGGAGGAGCGGAGCGCGACCATGGATCCCTACCCGGCACAGGACACCTACGAAGTGGAGGCGGCCACCCGGCTCAGCCGTCTCGGTGCGGCCCTGGTGGATGGCCTCGTGGGCTTCGCCCCCCTGGGCGCCATCGCCCTCCTGCTCCCCATGGCCCTGCTATCGGGGCGCATGGGTTCCCTGGTGGTCCTGGTGGTCGCGGCGGTGGGGATCTCGCTGGCGGTGCTGATCACGCAGATCGTGCTGCTGGTGCGGCGCGGCCAGACCATCGGCAAGAAGGTCCTGGGCATCCGGATGATCACCAGCGATGGGGACATCCCCAGCATCTGGCGGGTCTTCTTCCTGCGCTGGCTGCCCTTCGCGGTGGTGGCCGTGGTGCTGGAACTGGTGCTCAAGGTCCGGGGCATCGGGAACCTCATCTACCTGGTGGACGCGCTCCTCATCTTCCAGCCCACCCGGCGGTGCCTGCACGATCTGCTCGCTGATACGCATGTGATCAAGGCCTGATCAGACCTTCCGCCCCATCAGCGTGTGCACCAGCAGTCGGTCGCGGTACACGATGTCACCCACGGGGAAGGTGGTCTCGCCGAGTTCGGTGAAGCCGGCCTTGGCGTAGAAGCGGATGCCCCGGAGATTCTGCTCCCACACCTGCAGCCAGACCCCGTCGTGGCCCACGGCGACGGCGTGGGCGAGCACCGCGGCCATCAGTTGCTTGGCGGCTCCGGCCCCATGCAGCGACCGATCGAGGTAGAACCTTGCCACTTCAAGCGGTTTGCTGAAGGAGCCTAGGCGCTTTTCCACCTCCGGGCCGCAGGCCCGGAGCAAGGCATAGCCCAGCAGCGCGCCACCTTCATCGATCACCAGCGTGGTGCTGCCAGGATCAGCCAATTCGGTGGCCTGTTGGACCAACCCGAACGTCTCCGCCAGGTGGAGTTCCAGATTCGATTCGGGAATCAGCCCAGCGTAGGTCTCGCGCCAAAGGCGCGCCCCCAGGAGCGCCAGCTCCTGGGCTTCCGTCAGAAGGGCTGTGCGGATCACCATCCCCTGAGCTTACCAAATAGCTGAAAACCCGCTACAATGCTCGTTTTGGCGAGCCCCCATGCACATCCAGGAACTGATCCTCCGCCTGCAGCGTTTCTGGGCTGACCGGGGCTGCCTCATCGGCCAGCCCTACGATCTGGAAAAGGGCGCGGGGACCATGAACCCGCTCACCTTCTTTGGCGCCCTGGGCGTCAAGCCCTGGAACGTGGCCTACGTGGAGCCCTCCCGGCGCCCGGCGGACGGCCGCTACGGCGAGAACCCCTTCCGCGTCTACAAGCACCTCCAGTTCCAGGTGCTCCTCAAGCCCAGCCCCGCCAAGGTGCAGGACCTCTACATCGAAAGCCTGGAGGCCCTGGGCATCGACTTCTCCAAGCACGACTTGCGCTTCGAGGAGGACAACTGGGAATCGCCCTCCCTGGGCGCCTGGGGCGTGGGCTGGCAGGTGGTGCTGGACGGCATGGAGATCAGCCAGTTCACCTACTTCCAGCAGGTGGGCGGCCTGGACTGCCGGCCCGTGAGCGCCGAGCTGACCTACGGCATCGAGCGCATCTGCATGTTCCTGGGCGGCTACGACAACATCTTCGACCTGGTGCACGGCGAGGTGAAGACGGATGACGGCGTCTTCCCGGTCACCTACGGCCAGATGCGCCAGCGCGAGGAGTTCGAGCTGAGCGCCTACAGCTTCGAGCACGCGGACATCGATCTGCACCGCACTCTCTTCGACGCCTTCGAAAAGGAGGGCTGGCGCCTGCTGAAGGACCACGGCCACTTCCTCAGCGCCTACGAACAGGCCCTGAAGATGAGCCACACCTTCAATGTGCTGGATGCCCGCGGCGCCGTGAGCACGACCGAGCGGCCCGGCATCATCAAGCGGGTGCGCGACCTGGCCAGCGCCTGCGCGAGGGCGTACCTGGAGCATGAGGAAGGGAAGACGCCAACCGCGGAGAGCGCGGAGAAAAATGGTGCGGCTGCAGCGAAGGGAGGTGCGAAGTGAGCGGCACCAAGACCTTCCTGCTGGAGCTGCACTGCGAGGAGATCCCGGCGCGGTTCCTGAAGCCACTCTCGGAAGAATTCAGTCCGAGTTTTTCAGCCTGGGCAAAGAACCAGGGCCTGCCTGTCACTGCTCTTGAGTTCTTCTTCTCTCCGCGCAAGCTTTGCTGGCGCGGAGCCTTGTCCGCCGCCCAACCCAATCAGATCGAGACCCAGGTCGGTCCGCCGCAGCGCATGTGCGTGGACGAGGCGGGCCAGCCGACGATCCAGGGGCAGAAGTTCGCGGAAAAGTGGGGTGTGGACTTCGACCAGGTGCGCTTCGAGCAGCCCGCCGGGAAGAAGGAGCCTTGCGCGGTGGTGACGATCACGAAGCAGGGCCGGCCCACGGTGGACCTGCTGGCGGAAGCTCTGCCTGACCTCATCGAGAGCCTGCACGTGCCCAAGGCCATGCGCTGGGGCAAGTCGGACTTCGAGTTCGTCCGGCCCATCCGGAACATCCTCTGCCTCTTCGGCGACCAGGTGGTGCCCCTCACTGTGGATGGTGTGACTGCCAAGAACACGACCTGGGGTCATCGGCTGTACCACCGCGAGCACCCGGCGCCGGTGAAGGTGGCGACGCCGGAGGCCTACGAGACGGCCCTGGAAGCCGCTGGTGTGGTGGCGAGCGTTGCCGTGCGCAAATCGCGCATCGCGGAGCAGCTGGACCAGCTGGCCGCCGAGGTGGGCGGGCGCGTGGTGGCCGATGGGTCGCTGCTCGACACCCTGGCGGAGATCGTGGAGTTTCCGAAAATTGTGCGGGGCGACTTTCCGGCCAGCTTCCTGGAGCTGCCCAAGGAGGTGCTGGTCACCAGCCTCCGCGAGCACCAGAAGAGCTTCTGCATCGAGGGGCCGGATGGTGCCCTGCTGCCCTGCTTTCTCACCGCCGCCAACCGACCGGACGATCCCGCGGGCTTCGTGAAGGCCGGCAATGAGTGGGTGCTGAAGGCGCGGCTCTACGATGCCCGGTTCTTCTTCGCGGAGGACCGGAAGCTGGCGCTTTCGGTCCGGATGGAAAAACTTCAGGCACTGACTTTTCAGCGGGAGCTGGGGAGCTACTACGACAAGACCGGACGGGTGGTGGCCATCACCAAGGCACTGGCCACGCGGCTTTCCGATGATGACGAGCACATCAACCGCGCCATGGAGGCGGCCCGCATGGCCAAGTGCGACCTGCGCACGCTCATGGTGGGCGAGTTCCCGGAGCTGCAGGGCATCATGGGCGGCGAGTACCTCAAGCACGAGGGCGCCCACGAAGAAGTCTGGATGGCCGTGAAGGAGCACTACCGACCCGTCGGCGCCGAGGATGCGATTCCCTCCACACCCATGGGTTGCCTGCTGTCCCTTTGCGACAAGCTGGACACCGTGGCGGGCTGCTTCGCCGTGGGCCTCATCCCCAGCGGCTCCAAGGATCCGCTGGCCCTCCGCCGCGCCGGCCAGGGCATCGTGCGCATCCTGTGGGAGCGGGGCTGGGCCTTCACGCCCGGCGACCTCATCTCCACAGCCCTCCGCGTGGTCGGCGACAAGGCCACCAAGTCGGCGCCGGAATCCACCGAAGCCTTGCTGGCCTTCTTCCGGGACCGGGTGGCTTATCAGCTGGAGGTAGCGGGCTACGCTGGCTCCGTGCGCCGTTCGGCCCTGGCCACAGGCTGGGAGGATTTGGCGGACCTCAAGGCCCGCTGCGAGGCCCTGTCCGCCTTCGCCGATGATCCGCGGTTTGCCTCCCTGGCCCAGAGCGCCAAGCGCATCGGGAACATCCTGAAGGACGAGGCTCCCGGCCAGGCCTTCGATGCCGCCGTGATGCAGGATGCCACCGAGAAGGCCCTGGCCGACCGCCTGAAGGCACTGGAGGCCTCCCCAAATCAAGTGGCCCTCCTCGCCGCCTTGGCCGACCTCGCCGAGCCCCTCGAAGCCTTCTTCGGCGCCGTCATGGTGAAGTGCGAGGAGCCAACGCTCCGAGCCGCCCGCCTCAACCTGCTCCACCGCCTCCGCCAGGCTTTCCTGCGCGTGGCCGATTTCTCGCAGTGGCAGTGAATTTGAAGTGAAACCACAGATGTCGCAGATGGGCGCAGATAATAGAGCTACAACCTCCATCAACTTCATCTGCGAAATCTGCGTCGTCTGCGGTTGAGAGCTTTTCCTGAGGTTCCCATGCACCACGAGCGCATCGCCATCATTGATTACGGCAGCCAGTACACCCGGCTCATCACGCGGCGGCTGCGGGAACTAGGGGCCTTTGGCCTGGTCTACAACAGCGGCGCCACGGCGGAAGAGATCGGCGGCGCTGATCTGAAGGGCGTGATCCTTTCTGGCGGGCCTAACTCGGTGCTGGAGCCGGGTGCGCCGGACCTCGACTCGGCCATCCTTGATCTGGGTGTGCCTATCCTGGGCATCTGCTATGGCCAGCAGCTCCTGGCTCGCAATCTGGGCGGCCAGCTGCACCGCTCTGCCAGCCGGGAGTATGGCAAGGCGGATATCCAGGCCCTGCCCGAGATCTCCATGCTCTTTGAGGGGCTGCCCCACGCCCAGCAGGTGTGGATGAGCCACGGCGACCACGTGGAAGTCGCCCCCGCAGGGTTCACCGTTACGGCCAAGACGCCCAGCGTGCCGGTGGCGGCCATGGAGGATGCCAAGCGTGGGATCTACTGCCTTCAGTTCCACCCAGAAGTCACCCACAGCGCCCAAGGCATGCCTCTGTTGCTGAATTTCCTGCGGCATTGCGGCCTGGTCCTGGACTGGAACGCGGGCAATTTCATCGACGAAAAAGTGAAGGCCATCCGCGCCCAGGTGGGGAAGGGCACCGTGGTGCTGGGCCTCAGCGGCGGCGTGGATTCCAGCGTGGCGGCCCTGCTGCTGCACAAGGCCATCGGCAGGCAGCTCACCTGTGTCTTCGTGGACCACGGCCTCATGCGCAAGGACGAGATGAAGCAGGTGCAGGCCTACTTCGCGCCCTTCGAGCTGCAGGTGATCTGGGTGGACGCCTCGGACGAGTTCCTGGGTGCCCTGGCCGGCATCACCGATCCCGAGCAGAAGCGGAAGATCATCGGCGGCAAGTTCATCGAGGTCTTCGAACGCGAGGCGGGCAAGGTGCAGGCCGACTTCCTGGGCCAGGGCACCACGTACCCCGACGTGATCGAAAGCAGCGGCATCGGCGGCGCCATCCTGGTCAAGTCCCACCACAACGTGGGCGGGCTGCCGGAGCGCATGAGGATGCAGCTGGTGGAGCCGCTCCGGGAGCTGTTCAAGGATGAGGTGCGGGCCACGGGACTGGCGTTGGGCCTGCCCGAGGAAATGAACCAGCGGCACCCCTTTCCGGGGCCGGGCCTGGCCGTGCGCCTGCCCGGCGCCATCACCCGGGAGCGGGCGACGATCCTCCAGAACGCCGATGCCATCTTCCTCCAGGAGCTGCGGGAGAGTGGCTGGTACGCCCGTACCAGCCAGGCCTTCGCCGTGCTGCTGCCGGTGCAGACCGTGGGCATCATGGGCGACGAGCGCACCTTCGAGTGGATGTGCGCCCTGCGGGCCGTGACCAGCGAGGATTTCATGACCGCCGACTGGGCCCGCCTGCCCCACGAATTGCTTGATCGCATCGCGCAACGAATTGTGCGGGAGGTGCGGGGTATCAACAGGGTGGTGTTTGATATCACTAGCAAGCCACCGGCGACCATTGAGTACGAATAAAAGAATTCATCCACAGATTTCACAGATTCACACAGATTCTGAAAGGCGCGGATCGGAGCTGGATCTCGCTCACCTGGTCTAGGTTTTTTAATCTGTGGAATCTGTGGAATCTGTGGACTCCTTTTTTTTGAGTGGAACATGGCCAAGCGCAACGAACCCGTCCGCAAGTCGGTGAAGGACACCCTGGAGGATCTGCTGGCGGGGCACCGCGAGGCGGCCTTCAGCGGGCCGGAATCCGCCCTGAAGTACCTGCGTCGCACCTTCGAAAGCCAGGCCAGCCTGCCGAATGCGGTGAAGGCCTGCGCCTACGACCTGAGCGCCGAAGCCCAGGCCCAGTGTGGGCAGTGGGAGGTCTGCGTGGAATCCGTGAACCAGGCCCTCGGTTATCTGCCTGACCTGGAGGCGGCCTTCCCCCATGAGTACCGGCGGATGCTGGAAGACCTCACCTGTTTTGAGCGGGGCATCCAGGCTCACAGCGAGCTGGGCGATTTCCACGGGGCTCTGGAGCTTTGCGAGCGGGCCATCAGCCTCGGGTTGGGCGCGCACTATTCGGCCAAGAGGGATTCATTGGAGTGGGCCCGGTAAGGCATCCTGACTCGGGCACATCCTGTGCCCTCGCCCGCGAAGCGGATGCGGGTCACGAGTGGACGCTGCCCAGGCAGCGTTCCGAGTGGGGCCCCCGCACCGTTGAGCATCACGCGGGCCGTCTGCTGCGCAGCCGGGCCTATTCGCCAGTCCTGGCGAATGGTGACTCGGGCACATCCTGTGCCCTCGCCCTTCGGGCGGCAACGGCCCTCCGGGCCATTCCGTCCTATTCGCCAGTCCTGGCGAATGGTGGAATAGGCCCGCTGAAGAGGACGACAGGTGATTTGCAGTGGGCTTATATCCTGGCAGCGCTGTTTCTGCCTATGGGATGATCAGAGAGTACAGGCATCCAAGGCGGCAACCGATGAGTCGCCATCCGGGGAGACCATGGCCAGGGAGATCCAAGTGTTGCCCGAACAGGCCTGTGTCCTCATCGTGGACGATCTGCCCATCGTGCGCCTTTCACTCAAGCACATCCTGACCAAGTCCGGCTACCGCTGCCGCGAAGCGGAGGATGTTTCCAGCGCCCTGGCCGTGCTGGATTCGGAGGCCATCGACCTGGTGCTTTGTGATATCCAGATGCCGGGTGCCTCGGGTCTGGATCTAGTGAAGGCGCTCAAGCACCGGATCCCCGATACCTCCGTGATCATGGTGAGCTCCCTCGAGGATGCCGAGACCGCCATTGAATGCCTCCAGAGAGGGGCCTTCGGCTATGTGCTGAAGCCCTACCAGCCCCGGGAGATCCTGGTCCAGGTGAACGGGGCCCTGCGTCGGCGGATGCTGGAGATCGCCTTCCGGGACCGGGAGGCCGAGCTGGCCCAGAAGGTGCGGGAGCAGACGGTGGAAATCCGTGATTCCCGCGAGGAGATCGCCCTCCGGCTCATCACCGCCAGCGAACACCGGGACAACGAAACGGGCATGCACGTCCGCCGCATCGGCCTCTATGCCGCCGAGATGGCTCGGCTCCTGGGCTGGGATCCCCAGGGCGTGGACACCATCAAGGCGGCAGCCCCCATGCACGACATCGGAAAGATCGGCGTGCCGGACGCGATCCTGCAGAAACCCGGCGCCCTCACCGAAGGCGAGTGGGTGACCATGAAGCGGCATACCACCATGGGCGCCACCATCCTCAAAGGTTCCACCGTGCCCTTCATCCAGATGGGGGCCCGGATCGCCATCGGCCACCACGAGAAATGGGATGGCAGCGGCTACCCCAAGGGCCTCAAGGGGGAGCAGATCTCCCTGGAGGCCCGCATCACCGCCCTGGTGGATGTCTTCGATGCCCTCAGCAACCATCGCCACTACAAGGATCCCTGGCCCGAGGCCAAGGTAGTGGAGCTCATCCGGGAAGGCGGCGGCGGTCATTTCGATCCGCGCCTGGTGGAGTTGTTCCTGACCCATCTCGAGAGGTTCCGCCACATCCTGGCCGACAATCCAGACGAGTCCCACGATGAGGAGCCTGGGATCTGAGCGCGCCCCGATATACCCCCCGGTGAAGCGGTGTAGGCTGGTGGCCGCATCGACTTCAGGAGGCCACCATGAAGCTTACCGACTACCGCACGCTGGGTCGTTCTGGACTGCGCGTCAGCCCGCTCTGCCTGGGCACCATGACCTTCGGCGTGGACTGGGGCTGGGGCGCGGACGTGGCTGAAAGCGGCGCCATGCTGGATGCCTATCTCGGGGCGGGCGGCAACTTCATCGATTCGGCCAACATCTACACCAAGGGCCACAGCGAGGCCATCCTGGGCGACTACTTCGCCGAGCGGGGCGGCCGGGACCGGGTGGTCCTGGCCACCAAGTTTTGCGGCAGCATGCACCGGGGCGATCCCAACGGCGGCGGGGCCGGACGGAAGGCCATCCAGCAGCAACTGGAACAGAGCCTGCGCCGCCTCCGGACGGAGTGCATCGACATCTACTGGATGCACTTCGACGACCCGCATACGCCCATCGAGGAAACCATGCGGGCGCTGGACGACCTGGTGCGGGCGGGCAAGGTGCGGTACCTGGCGGTTTCGGACACACCCGCCTGGAAGGTGGTCCAGGGCCAGCTGGAGGCCCGGTCCCACGGCTGGTCCCCCTTCGTGGCCCTGCAGATCGAGTACTCCCTCATCGAGCGCACGGTGGAACACGACCTCATGCCCATGGCCAGGGCCCATGGCCTGGGCGTCACGCCGTGGTCGCCGCTGAAGGGCGGCCTGCTCACGGGCAAGTACGGACGGAACAAGCACCCGCAAGGCGAGGGCCGCCATGTGCCTGGCGTATCCAAGAGCCTCACCGACCGCAACTACGCCATCATCGAGGCCGCCGAGGCCGTGGCGGCCGAACTGGGCAGCGGCGTGGCCCAGGTGGCCCTGGCCTGGGTGCTGGCGAAGTCCGGCGTGGCCAGTCCCATCCTTGGCGCCCGCACCCTGGCTCAGCTAGAGGACAACCTGGCCTCCCTGGAAGTGACGCTGCCACCGGAACTGATCGCCCGGCTTGATGCGGCCAGTGCGCCTGCGCCTATTTTCCCCCACGGCTTCCTGGCCAACACCAAGCATGTGATGCAGAGTGGCGCCACCATCAACGGCGTGGCCTCCGATGCCTGGGCCTTGGCCCCGGCGACCGATCAGGAGCGGTGGTAAAAAAGGTTTCATCCAGGAACTCGGAGACCAGAAAAGCGGAACACAGAGGACACAGAGAGCCGCAGAGGCCACAGAGAAAAGCGCTGGTCGCGGAAGCCACGGAAGAAAGCTGGAAACCACGGAAAAGGCAGGGGCGTCCGCTCCGAAAACCCGGGATCACTTCCGGCCAGGCCGGAAGCCGCCTCCGGCGGGCCCGCGCGGCGAGGGCCACAGGCCCTTCCGCGTCCTTCGTTGAATTCCGTGTTTTCCGTGACCAGCTAATCTTGAACGCACGCGAGGCCTCGCGATGGAACCTGCCCATGGCAGTTCTCTGTGTCCATTGCGTTCCTGCTTTCCCTGAAATCCTGAAGGGACAAAAAACTCGCCGGGAAAGTTCCGGCGAGCATCAATAGAAGTGTGGATGTCTCTAAGCCTCGATGGGGTCGGCCTCGGATGGCGCTACGGCGGCCTTGCGGCCCTTGGAGATGGTGAACTCGCCGAGCATCATGGGCACGGCGGCCTTCAGCATGACGGTGAACACCAGGGCCCCCAGTGAGAAGATGCCCGCGGCCACCGCGATCTCCGTGAAGGAGGGGCGGTAGACGAAGATCTCGCCCAGGGCGTCGGGCGTGAGGCCGGGGATGATGAGGCCCATGCCCTTCTCGATGTAGACGCTGGCGTAGATCAGGACACAGCCGATGTTCAGCGTGGTCCAGTTGGTCCGGGTCTTGGGAATGAGAAAGAGCAGGAAGGCGATGAAGCCCGTGATGATGGAGGCCCAGGCGAAGGGCACCAGGGTGTTGTAGTGGACGCCGTTCTTCTCGATCCCGAAGAGCAGGTACTGGAAATAGATCATGTGCTCGGTGCCCGAGTAGATCTCCTTGAAGGCTTCGGCGGCTGTGAGGAAGAGGTTGAAGCCCATGGTGTAGGCCATGAGCTCGGCGATCTTGAAGATGGCCTCATCGGTGATCTTCAGGCGCGTGGTGCGCCGGAGCACCTGGAGGAGGATGAGCAGCACGGCCGGGCCCGAGCAGAAGGCCGAAGCCAGGAAGCGGGGAGCCAGGATGGCCGAGTTCCAGTAGGGCCGGGAGGCCAGGCCGTTGTACAGATAGGCCGTGACCGTATGGATGCTCACGGCCATGGGGATGGACAGCAGCACCAGGGGAAGCACCAGGGCCTTCTTGTAGTGCTTCTCGAGGTACGAACTGAAGAGTAGGTAGGTCACCACGAACCAGTTCAGCAACAGGTAGAGGTTCAGGACGATCACATCCCAGGCCAGAAGGGAGTGGGGCCAGTTCAGATGGCCCACCAGGGGCATGATGTGCCAGAACCGGTCGGGGCGGCCGATGTCCACCATGACGAAGCCCAGGCACATGATGAGGGCGGTGATCGCCAGCATCTCGCCCAGGATGGTGACCTCCTTGATCGGGCCCCAGTCGTAAATGTAGGCCGGAATCACGAGCATGATCGAGGCCGCGGCCACGCCCACCAGGAAGGTGAAGTTGCCGATGTAGAAGCCCCAGGAGACCTGGTCCCGCATGTTGGTGACGATCAGGCCGTGGTTCAGCTGGTTCGCGTAGGCGAAGCCGCCCACCCCGATGAGTAGCAGGAGGAAGGCCACCCAGGCGTAGTAGAGCCGGCTCCCCTGGATCATCAGGCCCACGGTGTCGGTGATGAAGTGTTTGAAGTGGCTGAGAATGACCATGGCCTCACACCCCGTAGAAGTAGAAGAAGTTGGGTTGGGTGTTCAGGTCTTCCTTGAGCTTGAAGACGCGCTTGTGCTCCAGCACCTGCCGGATCTCGCTCTTGGCGTCCAGGAGGTTGCCGAACTTCCGTGAGCCCGTCGGACAAATTTCCACACAGGCGGGGTAGAGCCCCTTGCGGGTGCGCTGGACGCAGAAGGTGCACTTCTCGACCACGCCCTTGGGGCGGGGCCGATTGCCCAGGTAGTGGGTGTCAGGGTTTACGTCGGCCGGGTTGAGGCCGGGCTCGCCCCAGTTGAAGTGGCGGGCGCCGTAGGGGCAGGCGGCCATGCAGTAGCGGCAGCCGATACACCAGTTGTAGTCGACGACGACGATGCCGTCCTTCTCCTTCCAGGTGGCGCCCACGGGGCAGACCTTGACGCAGGGGGGCTTCTTGCACTGCTGGCACTGCACTGGCATGTAGAAGTGGCCCTCCCGGGGCACCTCGGCGGGGTCGTAGTACTGCTCCGCGTGCTGGAGGTTGACGCCCTCCTCCTTGTCCATCTCGAGGACGCGGATCCACTGGATCTCCGGGGTCCGAGACTGGTTGTTCTCCTTGACGCAGGCATGGACGCAGCGCCGGCAGCCGATGCAGCGGCTGAGATCCAGGGCGTAGCCAAAGATCACGCCGGGCATGGCTGGCTCGTTGTTCACCTTCACGGTCTTGCCGTACTTGGCCTTGTACTCGCTCTCCAGGCGGGCGATGATGGTCTGGATCTCATCCTTGGTCAGCTCGCGGAAATTGTGCTGGAGGAACTCCTCCTTGCTGAGCTTCCCGCAGCCGGTGAGGGCCATGGCCACAGCGGCCACGGCCGTGCCGAGGAATTCCCGGCGGCTGTCGCAGTTGCTGGAAGGCTCACAGCCAGTTGGCAGAGGCGTAGGCAGCTGGTCCGTCATCGGGCACCCCCTTTCGTCAGCTTGATGTTCTCGGGCCGGGTGGGTGGCGCCATGGGTTTGAGGGGGGCGAAATGCGGGGCGTGGGGATTGTGGCAGTGGACACAGAGCAGGTACTGCTTGGCCCCGTTCCAGCTGCCGGTGCGTTTGCCATGGATGCCCAGGCGCCAGTCCCGGAACTTGTCGCCGTGGCACTGGCCGCAGAGCTTGTACGAAACGGTGAAATCGACCTTCTCGCCGCTGGCCAGATGGAGGTTGTCGCGGCTGTTGGCATCATGGCAGTCCAGGCACCAGCGGCTCTCGGGCCCATGCTTGAGCTCGATCTCGCTGTGCATGGCCAGCTCCCGCCGCTGGGTGTTCACCTTCACCTGCTTGCCGTCATGGCAGGCGGTACAGGGAAAGACTCCTTCCGTGAAGGGCGGCTTGGGCACCTGGAGGCCCTCCTGGGCCACGGCCTCGCCCTTCTTTCCCTTTTCGGGCTGGCTCGCGAAGGCAGGCGCCGCCAGGAGCAGCAGCGTCAGGCCCGCGGTTCGGATCGGGCGAGTGTTCATGGATGAACCTCCGGCTGGTGTGGATCGTTGTTCTGTTCGGTATCGGCAGGGATTGGGTTCTTCAGTAAACGGGGCGTGAGCATGAGGGTGGCGCCGTAGCACATGAATCCGAGGAAGAGGGTCAGAGGACGGCCCACGGTCACGTCCTCGAAGAGGAACTTGAGGGCAGTGATGGTCAACAGCGGATAGACCAGCCAGCGCAGTTCCAGGATGGGCAACCTCCGGCCCCACCAGGCCAGGAGAATGGCTAGCACCGATAGCACACCTGTGCGGATCGCGGCGAGAGCACCGGGATCCGCCGGAAGGACGCGGCTGCCAGCCTGGATCATCAGGGCACCGCCACCCGCGGCGGTGGCGGCTCCCAGCACCAGGATCAGCGGCCGAACCTGGGCGGTGAGGGTGTCCGCGGGGCGGCGCAGCAGGAACAAGGCAAGGGCGCCCACCAGGCCCGCCAGGCTGAGGAAGCCACCGGGAGCCAGGGCGGCGGCGGGTCCCCCCGGGGATAGGTAGGCCCGGGCGGTCCAGGCGGCGAGACCCGAGGCCAGGCCTGCGGCCAGGAGGTAGAGGCTGCTCTGGAGGATGAAGAGGGTGCGCTGCCAGCGGAGGCCCGCCAGCATGGCCACCAGACCCAGGGCGCAGGCCAGCGGGGCGAAAACCGGCAGCGGCAGCAGGACCGGTCCCCCCAGGAGCAGGTAGACGAGCGCCAGGAAGGTGAAGAAGCGGAAGTTGGCCCTGGTCTCCGGCCGATCCTCCGCGAAGGGGATGGCCGCCGCATAGCACCCAAGCCCCGCCAAGGCACAGCCCGCGCCCAGCAGGCCCACCCCAGAGCCCGAAGCCACGGCGACGCGCAGCGCCCCGCCGAAGCCCACCAGGAGGACGAGGCAGGTCTGGGCAATCTCGAAGCCGTTGACCCCGCTACGCTGCCGGAGCAGGCGCAGGGCGAAGCTGCCGATGTAGAGCAGGGCCAGGGCCAGGGCGTAGGCCATGGCCCGGCCCGGCGTGATGCCCCGGTAGGTCTCGGGTATGCCACCCGGCCAGGCGGCCAGCGAGGTAAGGATGAGTACGCCCAGATCTGCCGCCAATGCGGCGGGCCAGCGGAGCCCCTGCCACCGCTGCCCCTCCGTGAGCCAGAAGGCCGCGACGCCAAGGATGAAGAACACCGCCAGGAAAGGCTCGATGGACCGGACCATGGCCATCATGGCCAGACCCGAACCCAGGGCAGCCAGATTCGCGGTCCAGAGGATGGCCCCGAGGTCTCGCTTCCAGGCCACGGCGACCTGCAGGAAGGCGACGAGGAGCAGGAGGAGGGCCGCCAGACCGGGCGCCAGGATGCCGAACCGGACGGTGGATTCCACGATCAACGGATAGGAGATCAGGATCGAGGCCAGGGCGTGGAAGGCCGCGTCCAGCGGTTGCTGGGCCCGCACGGCGAGCAGGGCCCAGGTGGTGCCGTAGACCAGGCCCAGGGCCACGCCCCAGCCCTGGGGCAGGGTGTGGGCATCCACCAGGGAGCGGATGAAGGTGGCGCCGCCCAGGATGAGGCAGACGCGGCCGATAAGCCCCATGATCCGGACTGGGCTGGGCAGGGTGGCCTGGGCGACCCCGCCACTCGATAGCACGGTCTCAAGGGAGACCTTCTGGACCGGCCGTGAGGCTTCCAGATCCGTCACCCTGGCTTCCAGACGAGTGACGGCTTCCGCGAGCAAGACCAGGCGCGACTCCAGCGGACCCGACAGGTTGTCCGTCGAATCGCGCTTGGGGGGAACGACCTCGGCCGCGGACATCTGCCAAACCTCATCAGGAGGTGGAAAGGACTGTGAATATAAGAGGGGCTTCTGGCTCCATGCCACGCCCCCGGATGGGCCGGGTCAAGCGATAAAAAGGCATTCCAAGTGGTTCATAAGGAAAACAATGAATCATGTTAGGACAGGTGAACCGGGTTCAGGGTTCACGTTACCTGGGGGTCCTGTGAGAAAAACGATGCAAGCCGCCACCCAGGTGCTACCTGGTCCGGTGGGCGCATGTGCCAGACGTCACAGCGCGGACCGGGCCGCTGTCAAGCTGGAGGGGAGGAGCCTCCCTTGATCCGCACGAAAGCCCTGCACGGTTTCCTGATCGTCGGTCTGCTGATCTTTACGATGGGGCTGGGCGCCCAGGAGACCACAGTCCTGCTGCTGCGGCACGCGGAGCGTCAGTCCCTCCTGGATGGGGATTCCCCCCTGAATGACGCGGGGCACAATCGGGCCCAGGGCCTGGTGCCGGTGCTGACGGCCTTCCTGCCCGCCGTCCTCTACACCTCGGAATTGCAGCGCACCCAGCAGACCCTCGCGCCCACGGCGACGAGCCTGGGCCTGGTTCCCCTCCTGCGGCCCAAGGCGGGCACCGCGGCCCTGGCCGCGGAGATCCTCGCCGGGCAGCGGGGGAAGAGGGTGCTGGTCTGCTGGCACCATGACCAGATGAAGAAGCTCGTGCGGGGCCTGGGCGTCAAGTCACCGGTGCCCTACTGGTCTCTCAACACCTACGATTGGATCTGGATCGTGCGGATCCCGGCCCAGGGCGAAGCCACGCTGGAGGAACGGCGACAGTCAGCGCCAGCTGCCGCCGCCATGGCTCAGGGCAGCTAGCACTTCCTCGGCCGCACGGAGACCGTGATCCTGCGCCTCTTCGAATAGCGCCAACCCGCTCAGCTCCGTGTGGGCGAAGTGGATGCCGCCGAAGGGTAGGGTCAGTGCTAGGAACTCCGGGTCCCAGAGCAGGCCCGGCGCCGGCCGCACCATGGCGTGGCCCCAGCGCATGACGTCCAGCCGGGTGACCAGCTTCTCCAGATCCGGGTGGGCCGGACGGAGATCATCCATCACCATGCGGGCACAGGCTGGCCAGTCCATGGCCCGCAGCCGGGCCCGCTCGGCGTCGCAGTCCGGGCCGGCGAAGGGCCGGTACCAGGTCCAGATCGTGGGGCCATGATCACGCAGGCTCTGGTGGGTAGCCACCACGTAGCCCAGGGCTTCACTGTCCCGCAGCACGTTGTCCCAGGCCAGGGGGAAGCCGGCTTCCGGCGGCCGGGCCCGCAGCGTGAGGTTGGCCACCAGCCAGGGCGCGTTGCGGATGCGCGTCGAAGCCGGCCGCGCGGCGCTGAATCCTTCGATCACATGCCGGGCCACATGCTGGGGCCCGGCGAAGATCACCCGTTGTGCCCGGAATCCAAGCCTCCGCTGGTTCGGGACATCCCAGGCGGTGACCAGCAGGTCCTTCCCATCCGGGCGGATCGCCGTGGCCATCACGCCGCAGTGCAGTCGTTCACCACTCGCCTGGCGCAGATGATCGATGAAAAAGCCATTGCCCTGGGGCCAGGTGAGGAGCGGCCTGGAATCCTCGCCGGGTCCCTGCTTGCGGGCCGCGAAATAGAACAGGCCGGCCCAGGCGCTGGTCGTCTCCAGCCGGGAGCCATAGTCGTCCCGGCAGGCGTAGTCCAGCAGCCAGCGCAGGCGCGGCGAGTCTAGGCCGCGGGCCTCCAGCCAGGTGGCGAAGGAAAGGCTGTCCAGGGCCCTTGCCTCAGGTGCGTCGGAGCACCGCGACCTGGGGATGCTGAAGGCAGGGCGGCCCTTCGTGTCCTTGAACGCGGCCCAGCGGTCCACTTCCGCGAAGAAGGTGTGGTACTGCCGCTCGTCCTCGGTGCTGGAGCCCGCGCGCAGGTAGAGGCCCTCCCACCACTGGCCATAGGCGAAGAGCCGTTCCTCCGGGGCGCGCACCGTGGCTTCCTCCGCGAAAAGTGGATCGCCTTTGGCATTGAAGCCCTCCAGCACGCCACATTCCTTCAGGAGGCGCAGCACCGCATGGTTGCCCCGATCCGGTACCGGTAGGTAGTGGGCGGCCCAGGGGTAGGGGCTCACGTGGTTCTGCGCAGACCTCGATGTGCCGCCGGGTGCCGCTTCCAGCTCCAGCACCTGGAAGTCGTCCAGGCCTGCGCCCGCCAATCGCCAGGCGGCGCTGAGCCCCGCCACGCCGCCACCCACGATGAGCACGGAGACGGGCTCGAAGCAACCGGGATCCGGGAAGATGCCGCCCCGCACCCAGTGCCCCAGCGGCAGATCCGGGCCCATCAACTCGCCGGGAAAGGAGAACTCCGGCTTGCGGCGGCAGGCCAGGGGCAGCGCCGAAGCCGCCGTCGCCGCGAGGAAGTCCCGGCGCTTCATGGCTGGCTCACGACCACCGCCGCCACTCCCGAGCGTAGAGGTGGACGAGCACCTGGTTGTCCAGGCGGTTCACTTCCGTCGGCACGCGATCCATGTCCTTGGGGAAGGCGAACATGGCGGCGGTGGCCTCGTCCGACAAGTGGCGCAGGCCCGGCAGCACGCGCGAGGGCACCTCGAAGTCGTGCTTGGAGGCCAGCGCGAAGCCCCAGACGCCGAAGGAGGGCACCGCCAGATGGAAGGGCCGCACCTTCAGGCCCGAGGCTTCCATGGTGGCGGTGATGCACCAGAAGGATTGCCGGGCCATGAGGGGCGAGGTGCTTTGTACGGTGATCATGCCGTCCTCGGTGAGGCGGCGCTGCAGCAGGCGGTAGAAGCGTGACGTATAGAGCTTGCCCAAGGCGTAGGTGTTGGGGTCCGGGAAGTCCACGAAGGCCAGGTCGAAGGGCGCGCCGCTGGTTTCCTGCAGCCACACCATGGCGTCGGCGTTGATCACCTTCACCCGGGGATCGTCCAGGGCGGCGCCGTTGAGCAGGCGCACCATGGGCTGCTTACTAGCCATGTCGGTCATGGCCGGATCCAGATCCACCAGCACCACCTCCTGCACGGAGGGATGCTTCAGCACCTCGCGCACGGCCAGCCCGTCCCCGCCGCCGCAGACAAGCACGCGCTTGGCGTCGGGGCGCAGGCCGAAGGCCGGGTGCACCAGGGCCTCGTGGTAGCGGTACTCGTCGGCGCTGGAGAACTGCAGATTGCCGTTGAGGAAGAGCTGGAAACTGCCCCGGCCCCGGGTGAGCACGATGCGCTGGTAGTCGCTGTCCCGGGCGTAGACAATCTCGTCGGCGAAGATCTCCTCCTCCACTGCCAGCGTGAACTTTCCGGCGAAGGCCAGGCCCAGGGCCAGCAGGGCCATGACCGCCAGGCAGCGGAAGCGGATCCAGGTGGTGACCCCCAGCTGGGACTTCAGCAGGTGGGTGGACCAGAGGCCCACGGCGGCGTTCAACAGGCCGAAGAGGAGGCTGGTGCGTACCAGGCCCAGCTTGGGCATGAGCAGCAGCGGGAACAGCAGGGAAGCGAAAAGGGCGCCAATGTAGTCGAGGGTGAGCACGCCGGCCACCAGGTCCTTGAAGCGCACCTGGTCCTTGAGGATCCGCATGAGGATGGGGATCTCCAGCCCCACCAGGGTGCCCACGGCCATCACCACGCTGTAGAGCACCACCCGGAAGGCATGGGTGTGGGCGAAGGCCTGAAACAAGATCGGGGCCGAGAAGCCGCCCACCAAGGCCACCGCCAGCTCCAGATCCACGAAGCGGCGGGCCAAGCCGCGGTTCAAGAACTTCGACAGCCAGGATCCCAGCCCCATGGCGCTGAGGTAGACCCCGATGACCGTGGAGAACTGGGTGACCGAATCCCCCAGCAGGTAGCTCGACAGCGTTCCCGCCACCAGCTCGTAGATCAGCCCGCAGGAAGCGATGAGCAGCACGCTGATGAAGAGGAGCGGGGCCTTCAGCGCGGGCTGGGACTGTTCGATGGGTTCAGACATATTGAAGACTAGAGATCAAATGACTCACCACGAAGACAGGAAGACCACTAAGAAATGTAGAAGTGAAAAAATTCACCACCAAGACACCAAGTAATGCAGGGATGAGGGCATTTCAGAACTTTCTCCTCGGCGACTTGAAGGCGATAACTCCTCTTTGTCTTGCTTCGTGGTCTTCCTGTCTTCGTGGTCGATCTTTTCCTTCTCCATCACCCATGGATCGCGGCGGCGATGATGATGCTGATGCCGAGGATGAGGCAGCCGAGGACGATACCCAGGGCGATGTTCTGGTCATCCTCCATCTCCTTGCGCAGGGAGAAGGGGAGGACCTTCACGAGGAAGAGCCAGACCAGGCCCAGGATGACCAGGCCCAGGGCGGAGAAGACGGCGGCGACGAGGAGCTGGTGCAGCATCTGGTTCGTGATCATCACTTGCCTCCGTGAAAGCCATTGTTATGCAGGAAGGTGCGGTAGGCGCCGGGGGTCTGGCGGACGCTGGGCGGCAGGTCGGCGCGGCGGCGCTGGCCGAAGAATTCCCGGCCGAAGAACCCGTTGGCGACCACCAGGCTGAAGCCGGTGCCGAGGAAGAGCAGGTAGAGAATCCGCATCAGTCAGTACCTCCGCTGGAGGACGCGTTCGCGCCGTACATGCTCTCCTGCCAGCGCCGGCCCTCGAAACTGACCATGGGGAAGATCATGATCAGGGGCACCAGGAGGATGGCCAGCAGGGCGAGGCCCGGGTAAAGCCAGCGCATGACCCCTTGGCGCAGCTGGACGTCGATGAATCGGACGGGCGGCACCGGGCCGTTCCACTGGGGGGCCAGGCGCAGCACATAGCTGCCGGCAGGCACGGCGCTGAGGAACACGGTGTCGGATTGGCCGCCTTCGGTCCACGATTCCCCACCGTCCACGCCATGGTAGTAGCTGCTCGAAACCAGGAAGAGCTCCGCCACCCCGGTGGTCTCGCTGACCAGGGCGCCCTCCAGCTCGACCCAGTTGTTGTTGACGGGAGAGCTGAGGGTGACCGCCAGATTCTTGTGGCCGTCCTTGATCTCGATGGGGCTGGAAAAGAAGACGGGTTCCTGGGGCTCATCCTTGGGAGTCACTGCGGGCAGGGGGGCCGGGGCCGGCCGCCGCGTGGGGATGGCCTTGCGGGGCGTCGCAGCCGTAGCCGCCGCCGGATCGAGGCGGGCCATTTCGAAGAGATCCAGCCGGCGGCGGAACAGCTCCACATTGCGATGGGTCATGGACTCGACCATCACCACCACCAGCAGCAGGGCCAAGGCCCCCACGATCCACAGCCAGGTCTTCGCCAGGGTGGCCTTGTGGGGGTTGGGCTGGAAGGAGCTGATGCCCTGGGGCACTGGTGGCGCGCCTTCGAGCTTGAAGGCGGCCCAGACCTCGCCCGGCTCCAGGTAGGTGGAGAGGCTCCAGTTCACTTCCTCGCCGCCGCCCTTGTGGGATTGGCGCTCCCGGGTGAGGCTGCGGGGCGGGGCCACGAACTCGGCGACCTGCACCCGCTCACCCTGTTCGACGGTCCAGTAGAATTCGCCCCACACGCCCTCCACCACGGCGTTCACATCCTGGAAGCGCCGCCAGTTGGCCCCCAGGGCCGAGAGGTTCTTCTGGCCATCAGCCGCCGGGGGCACGTCGCCGGGCGCCACCGCCGTGGCCAGGCTCCAGTGGCCTTCGCTTTCCACCAGCCACTTGAAGCCGCGCTGGCTGTCGAGGAGCAGGTATTCGGTCCAGGGGTAGACCTGCCCTTCGATGGTGCAGCTGCGGCGGAGCTGGCCGATGCAAAGGACCTTCTCGCCGTTCAGTGTCCCCTCCACTCCCAGGGAGATCACGACGCTCGGGTGGGGCTGCTTCAGACTCTTCAGGAAGGCGAGCTTGCCATTCTCCGCCGACAGCAGGCTCCCGCAGCTGGGACAGCCCACCCGTTGGGTCTGGTCCGGCGCATGCAGCGAAAGGGTCGCGCCGCACTTGGGACAGCCCAGGCCCTGGGTGCCCACCTTGGCGGGTTTCCGCGTGCCGCCCTGGATGTGCAGATCCGCCAGCGGGATCTCGCGGCCGAGGAAGAGGAGCGGAGGCTCCTCGCTGTAGTCCAGGGTGGCGAAGGCACCGTTCATTCCGGAAAGGTCGGCGAAGCGATAGGTGCCGCCGGGCTCCACGGCCCAGGGGATCTCGCCCTCGGCGCTGTGGAAGGTGGCCTCGCTAAGCTCGCCCACGGTCCAGCGGCCATCCGGCCCCAGGTCGGCGAGGCCGCCCGCCTGCAGGCTGTCGATCGACGGCAGGGTGCCGTGGGGAGCCTGGGTGAAGGTCAGGTAGAAGCGGCCTTGGGCCTCTGCCAGCCAGCCCCAGCGGCCGTCGTCCAGGGCCAGGTACCACTCGTCCCACACACCGCCCAGCGGATGCTTCAGCTGGACCCGGCCCGCCAGCGAGAAGCCCCGGCCCGCGAAGGTTCCGGAGGCGGCCAGGCCCAGGGGGGAGCCCGTGTCCACGAGATCGGCCACCTTGCCGATGAGCTCGGGATCGCGATCCTTCCGGGCGGCCAGGGCCTTGCAATACGAGCAGACGGCCACCATGGTCCCGGGCCGGAAGCTCAGGGCGGCACCGCAGCTGGGGCAGGAGGTGAGTGTGCTCATGGGGTGGGGTGATTATGCAGGCGTGTCAGAGCAAGGGGAAGATGCGCCCCAGCCCTTCGCGGAAAATGGCCTCGGGGGTGAGCAGGCTGATTACCAGGTGGCCGTCCCCCGGCAGGTCGAAGAAGGAGCCTGGATGCACGAGGGTCGAGGTGGCCTCCAGGAGCCGCAGGGCGCAGGCCTCATCCGGATCCACCGCCGGGCGGTGCAGCAGGACGGACCAGCCGCCTTCCACGGGCAGGCGGGACAGGTGCGGGTGGGGAGCCAGGGCGCTGTCCAGGGTGCGGAGGTTGGCCTGAAGGCGAGTTCGCACCTGCTCCCGTATGCCGGGGGCCAGGGCCAGCAGGGTCGGCGCCGCCGCCTGGACCGGGGCGGAAACGGACAGGTACTGGTCCGCGAGGAAGGCCAGGGCTTCCAGGTAAGCCGCCGCGCCTGGACCGTGCACCGCGATCCACCCGAGTTTCAACTGCGGCAGGGCCGCGACCTTGCTGAGGCCCGACAACAGGAAGACCGGGCAGGGTGGATCGGCATCCAGCAGCGCGGTTGCCAGGCGATCAGATGGCGCCTCCAGAGCGTAGTCCGCGAAAACCTCATCCACCAGCAGGGCCAGGCCGCGGCGGGCGCACAACTCAGTGAGTCCTCGCCATTCGGTCTGTGACAGAAAGTGGCCGGTGGGATTGTTGGGATTTACCACGACAAGGGCCCGGGTCCGCGGGGCGATGGCTGTTTCAAGAGCGTCGAGATCCAGGTGCCAGCGCTCGTGGAAATACGAAGGTACCGAGTGGGCGCGCAGGCCCTCGAGTCGCGCCAGCCAGTCGAAGAGCGGGTAGCTGGGGCTGGGCACCAGCACCTCGTCGCCAGGGTCGCCCAGCAGCTTGAAGAGCAGGCCATAGCCCTCGCTGGTGGAAGCCGTCAGCAGCAGATCTTCCGTCCGCAGGCCGTGCCCATGGTGGGCCGCGATGGCCTCCCGGGCCGTCCGGGAACCCAGGGGGTCGGGATCGTAGTTGAGCACGGTGGGCTGGGAGAGGGCCGCCCGGATTTCCACTTCGGGGTAGGCGAACCCGCAGCGCGTGGGGTTGGACACCGTGAGATCGACGAGCTCCCGGCCCTCGGCCTTCAACCGAGCCAACACAGCGGTCAGGGCATTGGGCTCGAAACCCTGCGGCAGACGGGAGGAGAGGCGCATCTGTCCAGGGTAGACGAAATCAAATGGCTGGTCGCGGAGGGCGCGGAGGATGCGCGGAAGCCGCGGAAAGAAGCAGGGAGACGCGGTACTGGCCTTCCCTCCTTCCGAGCTTTCTGCGAATTTCCGTGTCTTCCGCGACCAGCCATTCGAATTGACGCGATAATCATCGAAATTCTCAGGAGGCTCCCATGGCGAAGACGCCCAAGGTCGCAGTGCTGCTGGCCGGATGCGGCCATGCGGATGGCGCGGAGATCCGCGAGGCGGTGTTCACTCTGCTGGCCCTGGATCAGCACGGCGCGGACGTCCAGTGCATCGCCCCCAATGCGGACCAGCACCATGTGGTGAACCATGTCACAGGACAGCCCGTGCCCGGCGTCACCCGCAACATCCTGGAGGAATCCAGCCGCATCGCCCGCATCGGCAAGTGCCTGGACCTGGCCCAGGCCAAGGCCGAGGACTATGACGCCCTGCTCATGCCCGGTGGTTTTGGCGTGGCCAAGAACCACTGCTCCTTCGCCTTCAAGGGGGTCGAGGCCGAGGTCCGGCCCGATGTGGCCGCTTTCGTGAGCGGCTTCTTCACGGCGAAGAAACCCGTGGGCGCCATCTGCATCGCGCCCGCCCTGGTGGCCCTGGTGCTCTCGGGCCAGCACGCGGCCCGTCTCACCCTGGGCGGCGATCCCGGCTGCGCCGACGCCATGCGTCGCCTGGGCCACCTGCACGAGGACACGCCCAGCGCCCGGGAGATCGTCATCGACGACGCCCTGAACCTGATCACCACGCCGGCCTACATGTTCGATGATGCGCGGCTGAGTGACGTGTGGGTGGGCATCGAGCGCTGCGTGGCGGAAGTTCTCAAGCGCTGCTGACCAGAGGTGATTCGCTCCCTGTGGGGCCCCACTTCGCAGGCTCCACTGGAGCCTGCTTCGTGACCCACATGGTCGCGACATCGAGCGCTGCGTTACTGAAGTTCTGAAGCGCGCCTAGGGGCCTTCCCGCCTTGGATGCACCATCCGCCGCAGGGCGGGGGTGAGGACGCGACTGGCGGCGAGGAGGCGGGTCGCTTCGTCCAGGGCCTTGATCCAAGGCGCGGCGTGGCCCAGGACCAGGCCGGAGTCCGGCAGTGCGAGGCTGCGGTCGAGGGACTGGAGGACCTGCTCTGCCACCGGCCCCACTTCCCGCCAGCGGGAGGCGGCCAGGGCATCGACCTGGGCGGGGCGGAGGGGTGGCTGGATGAGGGCGACGAGGGTGTCGAGTCCCAGCTTCGGGTGCTGCAGGAAGGCCGCCAGCACGGTGACCGTGGGGGCCTTCCATACCAGGGACCAGAGCTGTCGGGGCGCGTGGAGGGCCAGGCTGCGGCGCTCGCCCGTAGTCAGGGTCGGCCACTGCTGCTGCAGCTTCTCCGTGGCCTGCTGCCGGGCCTGGGGGTGGGCCGCCGCATCCGCCGCCACCGCCGCCAGTGCCCGCCAGGGCAGCCGGACCAGCAGCCGCGACCTCAGGTGGGCTGGGGCCTTGGGGTGCTGGGCCACCCACCGCAGCAGCAGGGGCCGCTTCTTCAGCTCCGGCAGTTCCGCGGCAGCTTCCAGCCAGCCCCGGGGTGGATCCTGTTGCCGGAGTAGGCGCAGGAACCGCGGCCAAGGCAGGTCGGGCGGCAGGGCCCAGGGAGTGGGGGAGGGGTGGGGCATGGGGAGAGTGTAGTGAGTCAGGCTTCAGGCTTCAGGCTTCAGGCTTCAGAAAAAAAGGGCCGTGGAGTTGTGATCGGCCGTTCCTAATTTCACGGACCAAGGAATAAAGAAGGTGCGGTCTTCGAGCCGCCGCCGATCCTCCCCGAGGCCCGAGGCCCGAGGCCCGAGGCCCGAAGCCCGAGGCCCGAAGCCCGAGGCCCGAGGCCCGAAGCCCGAAGCCCGAAGCCCGAAGCCCGAAGCCTGAAGCCTGAAGCCCGAGGTACGCCACACTGTTGGCATGACCGCCGAATTCACCATCCTGGGCCGGGGCCGCGCCGGACGCGCACTGGCGGAGGCCTGGGGGCCGCGGGTGGCGCTGCTGGAGCACGGGGCCCGGCCCGAAGGCCTGGTGCTGCTGGCGGTGCCGGACCGGGCGGTGCCCGAGCTCGCGGCCTGTTTTCCCGGCCGCTGTGTGCACCTGGCGGGCAGCCTTCATCTGGCGGGCGTGCCCTGTGCCCATCCCTTGACCAGCTTCGATGGCCGGGCCCGGGACTGGGCCGGTACGCCCCTGGCCCTCACGGGCCCCGTGCCGGATGGCCTGCGCCGGGCCTTCGGGGACCTGGGCTTTGCGGCCTTCGACCTGCCCGCGGAGCTGAAGCCGCTCTACCATGCGGCGGCCGTGCTGACCTCCGGCCACGCGGCCACGCTCTGGCTGGGCGCCGAGGCTCTGCTGCGGGCCCAGGGCGTGGCTCTGCCGGGGCGGGGGCTCCTGCCCCTGGCGGAAGCCACCCTCCGCAACGTGGCGGAGCGGGGCGCCGCGGGCCGCACCGGGCCCTTCGTGCGGGGCGACGAGGCCACGATCGAGCGGGACGCCGAGGCGCTGCCCGGGCCCTGGCGGGAGATCTTCCTGAAGCTGGGGCGGGGTCTTGGATGACTGGCTTCAAGCCGCCCCTGGCGTTGCGCGCCCAGACCCCCGCCGCCTGGGCCCAGGCGGCCCTGGCGGATCCCGCCGCCCTGCTCTCGGACCACGCCCACAACGAGAAGAAGGCGGCCCTCAACGCCCTGAACCTCAGCCAGTCCTGTGCGGATTCCCCCCGGGCCTCGGTGCTGCTGGCCCGGCTCGCCGAGGAGGAGCTGAACCACTACCGGCGGGTGCTGGAGGCGCTCCTGGGCTTCGGCTGGCCCCTGCTGCCGGACCGGGGGAATGCCTATGCCAAGGCCCTGCACGGGCTGGCCGCCAAAGGGCTGCTGGACCGGCTGCTCATTGCCGCCCTCATCGAAGCCCGCAGCTGTGAACGGCTGTGGCTGCTGGCCCAAGCCGGCGCCTCCCACCTGGAGCTGGGCTCGGCGCCCTGGCTGGCCTTCCTGCTGGAACTGGAACGCTGCGAGGCGGGGCATGCGCTGAGTTACCGGAGCCTGGCGGAGGAGCGCTTCGGGAGCGAGGCTGCAAGCAGGCTCGACTGGTGGCTGGACCGGGAAGCCGAGGTGCTCCTGACGCTGCCCTGGCGATCTGCGGTGCACTAGGAGTCTGTCCAGGTAATTGGAATGCCCCGCGCGAGTGGCGCCGCGCGAGCCAGGCAAGGAAGGCGAGGTGGGCGTAGCGGGTACTACGCGATCCGAGCCTGACGCAGCATGGCGACGCGCGCCGCCATTCGCCCTTCGGGATGGGCCCAGGCGGGCGCCTCGCGGCGTCAGGGCCCTAGAACGATGCCACCACATCGCCCGGCGGGCCCTTCCTTGCGGTGCAACCCGCCTGGACCCATCGCGGGGCGCTCGAATACCTGGACAGACTCCTGGGTCCTTTAACCGTAAGTAGCCCCTTCATGGCATCCTGGGGGATCTTCAGAGGCAGCCTATGTCCACCGTTCCAGACCATGGTCTCAAGGAAATGGTACCGGTCTTTGGGCCCGAGGCCTTGGGTGTGGGTCCCCAGGTCGGTTTCCACGCGGCCCTCGAGCGGCTGAGCAACGCGGGGGATCTGAATGCCCGCCTTCTGCTGTCCGCCCTGTCCCACTTCGCGGCCAAGGGCTATGACGGCGTCCAGGTGAAGGAAGTGGCCGAAGATGCGGGGGTGTCCAAGCCCACGCTCTATTACCACTTCGGCAGCAAGGAAGGCCTCTTCCGCCAGCTCTGCCTGGTGTCGCTGGCCAGCATGGCGGTGCGCATCCAGGCTTTGGTGGAACCCTTCCTGACCGCGCCGATCAAGGCGCCGGCCGAGGTGGAGGCGGCCTGCCTGGACCTGTTCCGGTCCTACCTGGAGCTGCTCCTGGAGAGCCAGGAGTTCACCGGCTTCATCTACCGGTCCATCGCCGTGCCCTCGCCGGATTCGGGCTTCCGCGATCTGATGCCCCTGGTGGAGCGGGGCCTGAGCCCCCTGGGCCTGTTCATGAATCACGTGTTCGGGATCGGATTGGACCGGGCCCGGAAGGAAGTGATGCTCTTCACCAGCATGGCGGGTTCTCTCATCGAGGAGAAGCTGCGCGATCCCCAGTACCAGATCACCGAGGAGGAGATTCGCTGGATCACCCGGCGCTGGCTGCACGGCGCCCTGGGCTGAGACCGCCCATGGCCAAGCTGGCTCCCCTTCGGGCCCTCCTCCGTCCCCTGGATCTGGCCCAGCATCTCTTCGAGGTCGAGCTTGTCATCCCCGCGGAAGCCCTGGCCCGGGGCGCGGTGGCGGCGCTGCCCGCCTGGACGCCGGGTTCGTACCTGGTGCGGGACTATGCCCGGTTCGTGGACCGGGTCCAGCTCCTGGATGGCTCCCGCGAGCTGCCTCTGGCCAAGCTCGATAAGCAGCGCTGGCAGCTGCCCGTCGCCCGCCGGGAGCTCCGGCTGCGCTACCGGGTTTATGGCAATGACCTGACGGTGCGGACCAACCATCTGGATGCCACCCACGCCCAGATCATTCCCGCCGCCACCTTTCTCTACCTCGAAGACCAGCTGGACCGGCCGGTGGAGGTCCGCTTCGAAGGTTTCCCCGCCGCCTGGAAAGTGGCTTCCGCCCTGCCCCACAGGCAGGGCGCCTATCTGGCCGCGGATTTCGACACGCTGGTGGATTCGCCCTTCGAACTGGGGACCTTCCGGAGCCGCGCCTTCACCAGTGGTGGCACCCGGTTCGAGCTGGCCTTCACGGGGCCGCACAACGGCGACGAGGCTCGCATCGCCGAGGCCACGCAGAAAATCGTGGAAACCGCGGCTGGCATCTTCGATGGCTTTCCATTCAAGCGCTACCTCTTCCTGTGTACCTTCGCGCCGAAACTGCGGGGTGGGCTGGAGCACCGGGACTGCACCAGCCTCATCTCCGATAGCCAGGCTTTCGACAAGCCCGAGGGCTACCATGCCCTCTATCAGCTGGTGGCCCACGAATTCTTCCACGCCTGGAACGTGAAGCGCCTTCATGACCCCGCCCTAGGCCCCTTCGACTACAGCCGCGAGAACCCCACCAGGCTGCTCTGGTTCCACGAGGGCCTCACCTCGTACATGGAGCACCTTCTCGTCCTCCGGGCCGGCGTGGTGCCCTGGAGCCACACGGCCAAGGAACTGGCCCGCTGCTGGAGCGAGCAGGTGCAGCGTCCCGGGCGCCTGGAACAGACCCTCGAACAGTCCAGCTGGGATGCCTGGATCCGCCTCTACAAGCCCCACGAGTTCAGTGCCAACAGCTCCGTCAGTTATTACGACAAGGGCGAGATGGTGGCCTGGCTTATGGATGCCAGCCTCCGGGAGGGCAGCCGCGGAAAGGCCGGGCTGGCTGAGCTCTTCGCCCTGCTCTGGCGGCGCCATGGCGAGCGGGGCCTGACCGATGGCGACATCCGCCAGGCCTACCAGGAACTTTCGGGCAAGGACCCCGCGCCCTTCTGGGAGGCCTACATCTCGGGCTGTGCCGAGCTGGACGGCACTTGCCTGCGTGGGGCCTTTGGATTGCAGCTGGAGGCCCTGGCGCCCTGGGAACGGCTGTCTTCCGAGGAACAGCAGGATCCGGTTCTGGTGCGGCGGGCCCGGGCCTGGACGGGGCTCATGCTGGCCAGCAACGGGGCCACGGTGCAGAATGTCATCCCGGGCAGCCCTGCCGCCCAGGCTGGACTAAGCTTCGGCATGGAGATCCTGGCCGTGGATGGATGGCGCACGACGACCGCGGCGGAAGCCCAGATCCGGCTGGCCGAACCGGGACCCGGGGGCAGAGCCAGGGTACTGGCCGCCGACCGGGGACGCGTGTTCGAAGTCGAGGTGCCCGTGGTGGAAAGCCCCGAGCGGAGCCATCGATTGCTGCTGGATCCCAAGGCCAGCGCCGTGCAGCGGGCCGCCTTCGGCGCCTCCTTCGGCCAGGCCTGGCCCGGGGCCCCCGTGAAGCGGAGGCAGCGCCGGTGAGGATCGCCGCGATCATCGCCGCCCATGACGAAGCTGAGCACATCGCCCCGGTGCTGGCAGGGCTGAAACCCTTCGGCCTCTACCGGGTACTGGTGGTGGATGACGGATCGACAGATGGAACTGCTTCCGTGGCAGCCGCGGCCGGCGCCGAAGTGCTGCGTCTGGAACCGGGACAGGGCGGTGGCAAGGGCCAGGCCATGCGGGCCGGCATAGCGCGCCTCAAGGCCGATGAGTTCGATTTCTACCTCTTCCTGGATGGAGATGGCCAGCATGATCCCGCGGACCTGCAGCGGTTCCTGGACTATCTGAAGGCTCATCCGGACGCGGATTTCCTCATCGGTTCACGCTTCCAGGACCGGGCCAAGATCCCCGCCAAGCGGTGGCGCACCAATGCCCTTGGTACCTGGACTCTGGGCCGCATCGCCGGCGTGACCTGGCAGGACAGCCAGAGTGGCTTCCGCCTGATCCGGAAGAAGGTGCTGGACCGGCTCCAGCTCAGGGCTACCGGTTTCGCCATCGAAATGGAAATCGCCATGAAGGCCGCGGACTGGAAGCTGCGCTGGGCCCACATCCCCATCCAGGCCATCTACCGGCCCGGACCGCACCGGAGCCACTTCAGGGGAGTGATGGATACTTGGTTGATCGCTTGGGAGTCCCTGAAGTGCTGAGCCTGAAGCCTGAAGCCTGAAGCCTGAAGCCTGCTACCTTCTACGCATGCTCAACCCCCTCGAATGGGACCTCGGAAACGTGCCACCGGGCGTGGCCTGGGGGGGCGTGGATGAGGCGGGGCGGGGCGCCTGGGCGGGGCCGGTGGTGGCTGCCTGCGCGGTGCTGGACGCCGAAACCGTCCACAAATGGGGCCACGTGCTAAGGGGCGTGCGGGACAGCAAGCAACTCAAGCCCGAGCGGCGCGAGGTCCTGGCCACGGAGCTGAAGGCCATCCTGCCGGCCTACGGGATCGCGGAGCTGGAGGCCATGGCCATCGACCGGGAGAACATCCTCGAAGCCACCATGATGGCCATGCGACAGTGCGTGGCGAACCTGGCCCTGCGGCCGCGGATCCTCTTCATCGACGGCAACCGCGGCCCGCGGACGGGGCTGCCGGAGCGCCTGGTGGTGGATGGCGACGCCCTCAGCTGCGCCATCGGCGCCGCTAGCATCCTGGCCAAGGCCCACCGGGACGCGCTCATGGTCGCGGCGGAGGAGGCCCATCCCGGCTATGGCTTCGCCCAGCACAAGGGCTATGGCACGGCCCTGCACCGGGCGCGGCTCCAGGAGCTGGGCGTCAGCCCGTTCCACCGCATCAGCTACGCGCCCGTGGCCGCGGTCCAGCAGGTGGACGAAGCCCTGCGCGACGAACTGCATCACAGCCTGGATGCCTGCGCTGACCTGGAGGCGCTGCGGACCTGGGTGGAGCGGGAGCTGCGGCCCGCCTATGGCCGCCTCAAGCTGGTGTGGGTGGAGACCCTGCGGCGGCGCTATGCGGACCGCCTGGTCCTGCTGGCCGAGGTGCAGGAACCAGCCGGAGAGGGCGGATGAAGGACGTGGCCCTCGCCTTGATCCGGCGGGGCGAGCGCTGGTTCCTGCAGCGGCGCGCGCCCTCGAATCCGGTGCTGCCCGGGCTCTGGGAATTCCCGGGCGGCAAGTGTGAAGCGGGCGAGATGCCCCCGCAGACGCTGGCGCGGGAACTGCGGGAGGAAACCGGAATGCTCCTGCAAGGGGCGCAGCCGTGGCCCGTGCTGGAGGGGTCGGTCAATCTGCATCCCTTTCTCGTGGAGGTCGAAGGTGACCCGCGCACGGAGCTCGCCTGGGGCTGGTTCACCGTGAGGGAGATGCTCAGGCTGCCCATCCCGCCGAGGAATCGCGCCCTGATCGAGCGTATCCAGTCGCACCGGAACCTCGGCTCTTCGCAGCTCATCTGATAGTCTGAAGACCCGGAGATGCCATGCCGCGATTCCTGACTCGGATATTCCTCTGCGCACTCCTGGCGCCGGGGCTGCGGGCCCAGCAGACCGAAGTGGTGCTGAGCGCCACCAGCAGTGCCAAGCTCGTGCTGGCCATGACCACGCCCAAGGCTACCGGCCTGGATGACGCTACCGTTGCCGCGCAGTTCACAGCCGTCTTGAAGAAGGATCTGGATGAGACCGGCGTCATCGCCATGCTGCAGGAGCGGCTCCCCGCCGATGGAGCTCCTGCCAAGGCGTGGAAGGAGGCCGGGGCTCAGTGGCTGTTGAACACCAAGCTGACCAAGGCGGCCAACGGCGACCTCCAGATGGAGGCTTCGGCCCTGGATACGGCCGCGGAAAAGGGCGTGTTCAGTCGCACCTACAATGCCAATCGCATCGTTCCCCTCCGCTACCTTGCCCACTACCTGGCCGATGATCTCGTGGGCCGCCTCACCGGCGAAAAGGGCGTGGCTTCGAGCCGCATCGTCTTCGTCCGCCAGACCTCTCCGGGCGTGAAGGAGATCTTCCAGGTGGATCGCGATGGCGCTGGCCTCGTGCAGCTCACCCGGCACGGCAGCCTCACACTTTCGCCAACCCTGGCCACCGACGGCCGTCTAGCCTACGTCACCTACAAGGGCGGCGCCCCGGAGATCTGGGGCCAGCGCAAGAAGGATGGCCCCCACGAGAAGCTCTATCCGGTCAGCGGCGCGGGGGGCATGCTCACCTCGCCCGTCTGGTCCCCGGATGGCAAGCGCCTCGCCTTCGTGCAGGGCGACCGGCGCGGCAACAGCGACATCATGGTGCTGGACCTCAGCAGCCTCCGAGCCCGCCGGTTGACGGACAGCAATGGCATCAACACTGAGCCCTGCTGGAATCCCAACGGGAACCAGCTCGCCTTCACCTCGGACCGGGAAGGCGGCCCCCAGGTCTTCCTCATGCAGGACGATGGCTCCAACCTCCGCCGCCTGACCGGGGAGGGCCTCTACAACGCCAGCCCGGCCTGGAGCCCCAACGGAGCCATGCTCGCCTACGTCTCCCGCTTCGAGGGGAAGTTCGATCTTTTTGTCTACAAGCTGGGGGAAGGAAAGGCTTACCAGATCACCACCGGGGTGAGCACCTCTGAATCCCCCGCCTGGTCTCCTGATGAGCGCCGACTGGTCTTCACCAGCAACCGCTTCGGTTCTTCCCAGCTCTTCACCACAGATCTCTCCGGCCGCCAGATCCTGCGTCTGATGGAACTGGCGGGCTGCCAGAGCCCCCGCTGGATTCGCGGACGCTGAAAATTATGGCCATTCCCAGAACCCTGTCCGTCCTATACTCAGGCTTATCCAGGAGGAACAAACCCATGCGATACGGAACCTACCTCGTCCCTGCGGCCATTGTGATCACGCTGGGCAGCTTGGCTTGCAAGCCCCCCAAGACCGCAGAGCAGATCAAGCAGGAGACCCAGGCTGCCTTCAACGAGGGTGCCCAGGCCTTCAAGGACGGGAAGGCCCGCACCACGAACCCTTATCTGGCCGACAAGGACAACCCGCACAAGATGCAGGGCTGGAATGATGGCTGGGACGCTGCCAAGGCCGAGAAGGAAGCCGCTGACAAGGCCGCTACCGACAAGGCTGCCGCTGACCGCGCTGCCGCTGAAGCCAGGGCCGCCGCCGATCGCGCCGCCGCCGAAGAAGCTGCCCGCAAGGCCGCTGAGGCCGAGAAGGCCGCCGCCTTCAAGAAGGCCGCCGATGCTGCCCTTCTGACCATCCACTTTGATTTCGACAAGTCTGAGATCAAGGAGAAGGACCGGGCCATCCTGCAGGGAATCGCCGACTTCATGAAGGCCTTCCCCGTGGCCAAGGTCGAGGTTGAAGGCCACTGCGACGAGCGCGGCACCAACGAGTACAACCTCGCGCTCGGCAACAAGCGCGCCGCCGCTGCCCTCGCCTACCTGAAGACCCTGGGCGTCGATGAGGCCCGTTTCACCACCATCAGCTACGGCAAGGAAAAGCCCATCTGCGCCGAAGCCAAGGAAGGCTGCTGGAGCCAGAACCGCCGCGGCGAGTTCAAGCTGAAGTAAGCTGTTCCATCGCGAAAAAAGCGGGGGCCATCGCCCCCGCTTTTTTCGTCTAGGATTGAAAGCGATTCCGGAGCCTCCATGACCGTACGCAAGATGATGCTTCCCGCCCTGGCCGCCCTGCTCGCCGTTGGTTGCGGGTCGGAGGACCAGCTCCGCCGCGTCGAGCAGGAGGTGGGCGATCTCAAGCTGGAGGTCTTCAAGCTCCGCCAGTCGGTGGAGGATGGCAATAAGAAGGCCCAGGTCGACCAGCAGGCGGCCGCCGAGGCCCGCATCCAGGACCGCCGCTTCCAGGCGGATTTGCAGGAAAGCCTGCGGCAAGTGCAGGACACCACCCGCGTGCTGAACAACCGCCTCAACAGCCCAGGCAAGGTATCCAGCCGGCCCGCGGCAGCCGAGCCCCAGCCCGCGACCACGGCGTCAGCGGAGGATGAACGGGCCTTCAACGCCGCGGTGCTGGACTACAACCGCGGCAACTATTCCTTGGCCGCGGAGGGCCTCGACCTCTTCCTGACCACCTACCCCCAGAGCGCCAAACGGCCCGACGCCCTGTTCTTCCTGGGGCTCTGCCAGTACAACCTGCGGGCCTATGTGAAGGCTCAGCCCGCCTTCGAACGGATCATCAAGGACCACGCGGCCTCGCCCCAGTTCCTGCCCGCCAAGCTCAAGCGGGCCCAGTGCCTGCTCAAGCAGGGGTTGAAGCCCGCGGCCGTGAAGTCCTTCCGGGAACTGGTGGAGGGCTTCTCCGGCAGCGCCGAGGCCCGCACGGCCCAGCAGGAACTGAGCGACCTCGGCCTTTGAGCCCCCCAGTGGCCCCCGAGACCTGGCGCGTTCCGGTCCGCATCGATTTCGCGGGGGGCACCCTGGATTTGTGGCCCATCTACGCGATGCTGGGTGGCTGCCTCACGGTGAACGCCGCCGTGGATCTCTGGATCGAGCTCGAAATCTCCCGGAGTAGCCCCGGCCATCGCCTGACGAGTCGGGATCTGGGCGTCGACCTGGCCTTCCAGACCTGGCCCAGGGAAGCTCCGGCCGGACTGTCCTGGGTCTGGCGGGTGCTGGATGCCTCCGGAAGGCCACCGGCCTCCTTGACCATCCACAGTCCCGTGCCCAAGGGCTCGGGCCTGGGGGTCTCCTCCTGTCTGGGCGTGGGCCTGCTGGGGGCTGCCCTCGGTGTGGAGGCCGGTGCAGGTCTTGCCTCCAAGATCTCACTTTTACGGGACTTGGAGAGTTTGGAGCTTCAAACTCCCACCGGCTGGCAGGACTACTTCCCGGCGGCACTGGGGGGGGCCCTGGCCCTCCATTGGGACGAGCCCACGCCACGCTGGGAGCGACTCGAGCCGCATCCGGGCCTGCTGGCGGAGCTGGTGGTGTTCTACACCGGCCAGCCGCACCACTCGGGCCTGACCAACTGGGAGGCCTACAAACGCTTCATCGAAGGCGATGCCCAGACGCGCCAGGCGCTGTCCGATATCCGCGACATCGTCCTGGACATGGCCCGGGCCCTGCCCACCGACCCGGCCACCGTGGCCGAGCTGTTGGAACGGGAAGGACAGGCCCGGATGCGGATGTCCCCCGCCGTGGAAACCGACGCCATGCGCGCCGTGCGGGACCGGGGCCGACGGGAGGGCTGGTACGCCGGGATGAAGCCCTGTGGAGCGGGCGGCGGCGGCTGCTGCCTGCTGGTGGTGAAGGAGGGCCGACGCGAGGCCGCCGAGGCCGCCCTGCGGGCCATGGGCCTGCCGCCCCTGGACCTGCGGATCACACCGAAGGGGCTGCACAAGCTTTGATCAGGGCCGCGGGATCCGGTGCTTCTAATGGACCCTGGCCGGGCCTGTCCAGCAGGTCGCGGAGCCGCTGGTCCCGCTTGCCCAAGGGGAGGCCTTGCAGCTCGCCGCGCGCCACCCAGCGGAGGCCCGCAGCTGGCGTGAAGCGGTCCGCCAGAACGATGTGCAGCGGGCTTAGGGCCTCGCGGCGATGGGTGTAGACCTGGGTCCAGCCAGGCCAGGCGCGGGTGGGCTGCGGGTTTTGGGCCGTAGCCTGCGGGAGGTGAACGGTGGCCAAGAAAGTGGGCCAGCGCCAGAGGCCAGCCAGGAGGCCCTTGGGGGTGGGTGCGTGCAGTAACACATGCCCTTCAGCCTCGAAGGCCACGAGCCAGAGTGCCGATGAGGTGGACTTCGCCCGTTTCGCTACTGGCGGGATCTCGCCGGTCCGGCCAGCGAGCTTCGCGGCGCAGTGACCGGCGAGCGGACACCTTTCGCAGGCGGGCGAGGGCCTGCAGACCGTGGCGCCCAGCTCCATGAGTGCCTGGGTGAGGCGGGAGGGCCCCAGGGCACCAAGAGCCGGGGCGAGCCAGAACCGCAGATCCGCAGCGCGGTCCTTCGGATCACCGTCGATCAGCAGCAGGCGGGCCAGCACCCGGAAGGCGTTGCCGTCCAGGGCGGGCGTGGGCCACTGGAAGGCGATGGCACCCACGGCGGCCGCGGTGTAGGGGCCCAGGCCCGGCAGCTTCGCCAGCCCCGCCAGATCGGCGGGCCAGCCCTCCGCTGCCACCGAGGTAGCCGTGGCCTTGAGGAAGCGGGCGCGGCGGTAGTAGCCCAGACCTTCCCAGGCCTTGTGAACTGCGTCATCCTCCGCGTTGGCAAGGGCCCGTGGATCCGGGAACTCGTCCAGCCAGCGCGTGAAATACGGAACCACCGTGGCCACCTGGGTCTGCTGCAGCATCAGCTCGGACACCAGCACCGCATAGGGATCCGGGTGAGGTGCCTCCAGGTCCGCCGCCCGCCAGGGCAGGTCCCGCCGCACCCGCTCGAACCAGGGGGCGAGGGGTGTGAGGAGTTCCGGGGAAGCAGGCCAGGGCATGGAACGAGACTATCAGTCTGGAGTCTGGAGTCTGGAGTCTGGAGTCTGGAGGTACTGCTCTCTGATGCGACGCTTCGCGTCGCGCTGATCACCAGATTGGCGCCGACCCAAGGGATCTGCCTCGCCCAAACCGGAAAGCAGGTGCGGCCGCAGGCCGCCGCATGAATCTGTGCCTCTGGACTCCAGTCTCGCGGCCGAAGGCCGTACCTCCCTCCTGAAGCCTCAAGCCTGAAGCCAAAAAAAGAGCGCCGATTCCGGCGCTCTCGACTTGGTGCCCGCGAGCAGACTCGAACTGCTACGGCTTGTGGCCACCACCCCCTCAAGATGGCGTGTCTACCAATTTCACCACGCGGGCAACGTGGAACGACAAGTGTCTCGCAAAGCGCGAATGCGGTCAATGACCGGTTTCGCGGGGGCTGCGGCTACTTCTTCGCCGGGGCCGGAGCGGGCAGGGGAGACGGGGCCGGCACGGGCACCACGGGCGCTGGCGCCGTGGCCACGGGCTTGTCCGCGGTCTTGTCGAGCACCGAGCGGTTCTGCCGGATGATGAGCACTTCGATGAACAGCGTGGTGGCCAGGAAGCCCCCGGCCAGCCAGTAGGTGGCCTTGGACAGGAAGGGCGTGGCGCCCTGGGCGCCGAAGGCGGAGTTGGCGCCGCCACCACCGAAGGAGGCCCCAAGGCCACCCTTGGTACCGGGCTGCAGCAGGATCGTCCCGATGAGGAGGATGCCGAAGAGGATGAGAAGCGTGAGGGCGAGGCCGTTCATGGAAACTCCAACCATCTAGTCTGCCATGCTTGGCCCCCTACATCCAGAGCCCAGTGAGGCCGGGGGCCCGGAGGGCCCGGTGCACGGCCCCGGCCTGCTCCACCAGGCGGATGAAATCCGAGGGCAGCAGGGCCTGGGGGCCATCGCTGAGGGCCTTCTCGGGATGGCAGTGGGTTTCCACCAGCAGGCCATCGGCGCCCGCGGCCACCCCCGCCAGGCCGCAGGGGATCACCAGGTCCCGGCGCCCCGTGGCGTGGCTGGGATCCACCATCACCGGCAGGTGGGTGAGGGCCTTGGCGGCGGGGACCACGCTCACGTCCAGGGTGTTGCGGGCATGATCGGCCCAGGTGCGGATGCCCCGCTCGCAGAGCACCAGGTTCCGATTGCCTTCGCCCAGCACGTACTCGGCGGCGTAGAGCCATTCCTCCAGGGTGGCCGAGGGGCCGCGCTTGAGCAGCACCGGCTTCCCGCAGCGCCCGGCCCGGCGCAACAGGGCGAAGTTCTGCATGTTGCGGGCGCCGATCTGCACCATGTCGGCGCTGCGTTCCACCGCATCGAAGGTCTCGACCTCGGTGGCTTCGGTGACGATGCCCAGATCGAATTCGGCGCGGACCTCCTCCAGCAGACGCAGGCCTTCGAGCCCCAGGCCCTGGAACGCGTAGGGGCTGGTGCGCGGCTTGTAGGCTCCCGCCCGCAGCAGCTTCACGCCGGTCTCGGCCACGTAGCGCGCCACAGTGAAGAGCTGCTCGCGGCTTTCCACGCCGCAGGGGCCGCCCACCAGGGCGAGCTCCGGCCCGCCGATCTTTACGCCCCGGACATCGACCACCGTGCGCCCCGCCACGGCATCGGCGCTGGCCAGTTTGTAGGGACTGGTGATGGGCACCACCCGGCGCACGCCGGCCATGGGTTCGATGCGGTCGGCCTTCAGGGCCTTGGAGGCGTTGGGCGCCACGATGCTCAGGGCTTCCGGCGTTTCATTCACCTGGCAGCGGATGCCTGCGGCCTCCAGCAGCGAAAGCACCTCCCGCACTTGCTCTGGCGTGGCGTGGGTTTCCATGAGAATGAGCATGAGGAGCCTTCCAGGTACCGCCATTCTACCGGCCTCCTGGACACCTCTGCCGGTTCGGACGCACACTTAGGTTCTACCGGAGGTCTCCCATGCGGCGCGCTCCCTGGCTCTTCCTTCCAGCCTTGCTACTGGTTTTCGGATGCACCCGGCCTGATGTCGAGGCCTTCCGGCAGCGGCCGACGCCGGTCCGCGTGACGGTGACCCTGCCGGCCCGCCTCCAGGACCGGGATTCTCTGCAAAAGGAATATGCCTACGCCCTGCGGGCCCGGCTTGCCACCCGCCTGACCGTGGTGCCCGAAGGTGTGAAGCCCCCGGTTGGCACCTCTGAGCTGCGGGTGGACATCCAGGACATCACGCCCGCGCCAGGCCAGGCCAGTCCCGCGGCCATCGGCGTCGCCACCGGTGTGACGGTGGGCGCCCTTAGCGCCGTCTCCGGGAACCGCGGCTGGGGCATCGTGGACGGACTGTTCTGGGGCCTCTGGGTGGGCACCCATGCGGCGGCCCACCAGGAGCGGGTGCGGGACCGTCTGGGCTACCGGCCCCAGGCCGTGCGGGCCCAGCTGAGCCTCCTTCAGCCCGGCAACCCCGAGCCCCTGTGGGTGGATGCCATCGACCCCCGCGACGTGGTGGAGGCCATGGATCCCCTGCCGCGGGGCTACCGTGATGATGACGGCCGGATCCGGGAGGAGGAGGCCAAGGGCTTTGCCCGGGCGGTGGTGCAGAAGCTGTCCGCCTACTTCCAGCTCACCCGGCTGACGGACCAACAGTTCTACGAGGATCCGACGGCTCCGCGGAACACTCCACAGATGGCGGAGCCGCCAACGCCGGCTCCGCAGGGGCCGCCACCACCGCCGCCCTCGGACCTGCCACCACCCCCTCCCTCCGAGCCCAAGAGGGATTGATGGAAGCTCGCGTCATCCGCTGTTCCGGCTGCGGTGCTTCGGTGCCCGCGGATGCTCCCCAGTGCCCCTACTGCAAGGCCCAGCTGGCCACGGTGGCTTGTCCTGCCTGTTTCGCCCTGGCCGCCCTTTCCGCCACCCACTGCCCGGGCTGCGGCGCGACCCTGGCCCCCCGGTCATCCCCGACGCCTGATGGCGCCGCCTGCCCGGCCTGCGCGAAGCCCATGGTGGCCGTCCGGGTGGGTGATCTGGAGGTAAGGGAATGCCATGCCTGCGGCGGACTCTGGCTGGATCGGGCCGTGTTCGAGCAGCTGGGGACCAGCCGGGAGCGCCAGGGGGCCGTGTTCGGCGCGCTGCCCGCGCCCACCGCACCCCCCGCGGTGGCGCTGGAGGCGGTCCAGTACCGTCCCTGTCCAGCCTGCCGCCAGCGCATGAACCGGGTGAACTACGCCAAGCGCTCCGGCGTCGTGCTCGATGTCTGCAAGGACCATGGCATCTGGTTCGACAAGGACGAGCTGCGCCGGGTGCTGGCCTTCATCGCCGGCGGCGGCCTGGACCGGGCCCGGGAGCTGGAACTCGAACAACTGAAGGAGGCCAAGCGAGCCGCCGAGGCACCCAAAGAGCTCCACCCCTCCTCCTCCTTCGAGTTTCGGCGCCAGATGAACGCCCAGGGGCACTGGCTCAGCACGGTGGGCTTGCTGGGCCTGGCCGCGGATGTGGCCTGGATGCTGTGGGACCGGGAGTGATCAGCCCGCCTGCTTCACCAGCTCGGCGAACTTGCGGGGATCGAGGCTGGCCCCGCCGACCAGGCCACCGGCCACTTCAGGAAGGCCCAGCAGCTCCGGGAAGCTTTCCGGGGTGACGCTGCCGCCGTAGAGAATGGGCACCCGGTACTCGGTGCCGGCCAGGTGGCGGTTCAGCTCGCTGCGGATGAAGGCATGGGCCTCCACCACCTGGGCGGCTTCGGCGCGGCGGCCGGTGCCGATGGCCCAGACCGGCTCGTAGGCCACCCAGAGGGGGCCGGGACCGGTCTCGGCCAGGATGGATAGCTGCTGTCCAAGCACCTCCAGGGTCTGGCCCGCGTCCCGCTGGGCCAGGGATTCGCCGATGCAGAGCAGGGGCAGCAGGTCCCACTGCCAGGCGGCCTGGATCTTCCGGGCCAGGGCCGCATCGGTCTCGCCGAAGAACTGGCGGCGCTCGCTGTGGCCCAGGATGACGCCGGAGCAGCCCGCATCCCGCAGCTGGGGCATGGAGATCTCACCGGTGAAGGCGCCCTTGGCTTCGGCATGGCCGTTCTGGCCGAAGACCTGGATGCCCTTCGGCCGGACCAGGGCACTCACCAGGTGCAGCAAGGTGTAAGGAGGAGCAATCCCAACTTCCGTTCCTCCCTCGGACGTGAAACGCCCGAGCAGATCCTCGCAGAAGGTCCGTGCCTCGTCTGAGGCGAGGTTCATCTTCCAGTTGGCGACGACATAGTGCATGGACTCTCCTGAATGATGGGGGTCTTCCGCTAGAGGCTATCAGCCTTCCCTGGGACGGCCATACCCGCTCGGTGTCCGGCCCAGAAAGGCTTTGAAGACCCGGCTGAAATGAGCCTGGTCGAAGAAGCCGAGGGAGAGGGCGAGGCCCGGAAGATCCACGGGCTGTGGCCCCTCCAGCCCCTCCAGCCGCTCCATGGCGTCATGCAGCCGGTAGCGCTGGATCACCCACTTGGGGCTCACGCCAACGTACTCGCTGAACAGCCGCTGCAGGGAGCGGAGGCTCAGGCCTGCTTCGCGGGCCACCGCCTCGGCCTGGGTGAGGGTCCGATCCTCCAGGATCCGGGCTACCAGGGACTTGGCCAATTGGGCTTTGGCGTCCCAGGGTGGCAGCCGCGCCAGGAGGAACGCTTCCAGGATCGAAACCGCCGCCACTGCATCGTCACCACAGCGGAGGACCGCGGCTTCCAATGCCCCGCCCTCTGGACCGAAGGCTGCCTCCAGGGCCAGCACCCGGTCCGTGAGGGTCCGCACCGAGGCCGTCCAGACGGGCCGGAAGCAGCCCGGATGGAACTTGACGCCATACACCCTGCCACGCCCTTCCAGGGTGCGGACGAAGCGCTTCGTATTGACGCCCGCCAGGCCCGAGCGACCAGCTTCGACCACCAGGTAGACCGAGGGGTGGGGCAGGGTTTCCCCCGTCTGAGGTGGTTGATCTTTCAGATCCCAGGAGATGGTCCAGAACCGTTCAACCAGATGTTCGAGTGGCGCTTCCGGAAGGAACCGGCCGACCGGGGATGTGCGCCGGATGGACTCCACGCCCACCACGCCCCTCGGCTTCCACTCCACGGCCCTTGCCACGATGCCTGCCCCATGAGATTGATTGTCGCGTTTCTACAATACAGGCTCCCCCGTCCGACCCATCCTTGCGTTCATCCATCATCCCGAGGAGCCATCATGTCCCGACCACTCATGCACGCTCTCGGCCTGGCCCTCTGCACAGCCATGGTGCCTGCCCTGACGGCCCAGGCCCCAGCGACCACCACCCCGATTCAGAAAAAGGAAGCTCGCATGACAACACTGGCCAAGGGTTCCTTCGAAGTGACCGTAGCTCCGCTCAGTGAAGGAGCCCGCAAGGGGGTCTGGACACCGGGGCGCATGTCCATCGACAAGCGGTTCCAGGGAGACCTGGAGGGCAGCAGCCAGGGCGAGATGCTGACCGCTATGACCGAGGAGCAGGGCTCGGCGGGCTACACGGCCATCGAGCGGGTCCAGGGCTCTCTCCAAGGCCGAAAGGGCTCCTTCATCCTCCAGCACAATGCGCTGATGACGCGAGGCGTGCCGGGGCCATGGACCGTGCTGATCGTGCCGGATTCCGGCACCGAGGGGCTGAAGGGGATCACAGGCCAGATGACCATCACGATCACGGGGAAGGAACACAGCTATGCCCTGGAGTATCTCCTGCCGGCAGCGCCGTAACCGCGGATTGGGCCCCGTCAGCGCTGGAGCGCGGTGACACCCGGCAGCTCAAGGCCGCTGAGGAATTCGAGACTGGCGCCGCCGCCGGTGGAGACGTGGCCCATGCGGGCCGTGACACCCGCCTTGTTCACGGCGGCCACACTGTCACCACCGCCTACCAATACGAAGGCGCCCCGGTCGGCCGCATCGGCCAGTTCCTCGGCCATGGTGAGGGTGCCGCTGGCGAAGGGGGCCATTTCGAAGACCCCCATGGGGCCGTTCCAGAGCAGCGTGTTCGCGGCACGGATCTCCGCCGCGTAGACCGCCACGGTCTCAGGGCCGATATCCAGGGCCATGCGGTCGACGGGGATATTTTGGTCCACGGTGATGGCGCAGTCGGTGTCCTCCTTGAATTCTGCCGCGGCCACGTGGTCCAGGGGCAGCAGGAGGCGGGTGCCCTTGGCCTCGGCCTGCTTCAGCAGGTCCAGGGCCATCGCCAGCTTGTCCTCTTCGCAAAGGCTCTTGCCGATCTCGAAGCCCTGGGCCTTGAGGAAGGTGTAGCTCATGGCGCCGCCGATGAGGATGGCGTCGGCCTTGCCGAGGAAGTTCTGGATGAGCTCGATCTTGTCGCTCACTTTGGCGCCGCCGAAGATCACCACCAGGGGCTTGTCGGGGTTGTGGATGACCTTGCCTAGGGCCTTCAGCTCCTTTTCCATAAGGAAGCCCGCGGCCACACGGCCCTTGGGGAAGTCGGCGACCATGCCGCTGACCGAGGCATGGGCCCGGTGCGCAGAGCCAAAGGCATCATTCACGTAGGTATCGGCCAGTCGCGCCAGACTGGCCGCGAACTCGGCGTTGTTCTTGGTCTCGCCCTTCTCGAAGCGAAGGTTTTCCAGCAGGAGCACCTGGCCCGGCTGGAGGGACGCGGCCTCGGCTTCCACCGCCGGGCCGTTCACATAGCTGGCCAGGCGGCAATCGAAGCCCTGCTCGCAGAGCCAGGCGGCCACGGGGGCGACACTGTAGGCGGCCTCGAAGCCCTTGCCCTCGGGCCGGCCCAGATGGGAGGCCAGCACCACGGAGGCGCCGCCGTCGAGCAGGCACTCCAGGGTGGGCAGGGTTTCGCGCACGCGGGTAGCGTCGGTGATCCTCCCATCCTTGAGCGGCACATTCAGATCCGCCCGCAGGAAGACGCGGTGGCCCTCTACATCGAGATCGCGTACCGACTGGAAGCTCATGGCTGCTCCTGGCTGATTGGAAAGTTCATTCTGACGGAAGCGGGCAGGGTCGGCTATCGGGTGCCGCTACCTGAAGGCCGAAGCCCGGAGCCTGATGCCTTCCCTACCACGCCTTCTCGAAGATACCAATCCAGCGGGGGCTATCCAGGTGGAAGGCTTCTCCCGAGTAGGTGCCCAGGACCCGGCGGAGACGGAGGCCAGCGCGAACGGCCATCTCCTGCAGTTCGCCGGGTGTGTAGAGACGCACGCTTTCCATGACATCCCGCATCTCGCCCGTGTCCCGGTGGGTGAGTACCATGCGCTTGACCAGGCGGTTGCCCTCGATGGATCGGCGGCTCTGGGCCTGGACGTCGCCTCGCTCCACGACGTCCTCGGGTTCCAGGGTCCTGGCCACCAGATCGGCGTTGAGATAGTCCATCACCAGGACGCCTTGGTGCTTCAGCCGGTTGCCCAGGTCCAGCATAAGGGCCCGGTTCTCCTCGTCCGAGAAATACCCGAAGGGGGTGAACCAGAGGCAGATGCCGTGCAGGGAGCCCTCCTTCACGGGCAGGCGCCGCATGTCTCCCCGGAGCAGCCAGGGGCGCAGCCCGCCGGGGGCCATCCCCAGCAGGGCCTTCGAAAGGTCCATGCCGAAGGTCAGGGGGTTGGTCCTCCGCAGGATTTCGAGATGCCGCCCCGTGCCGCAGGCCAGGTCGAGCACGGGGCCCTCCTTCAGCTCCGGCGCCACGCGCAGGGCCCTGGCCACGGCCACGCGGGCTTCCTCCTCATCCCGGTGGGAGTAGAGCAGGGCATAGTCTTCGTCGAACCATGCTTCGAACCACTCGATCAAGGCGCCGTCCTCTGGAGGGACTAACAGTAGCAAGCGGAAGGGCTCGACGCTCCATGGAGAAGGCAAAAAGGCGGGGTCGGGTAGAATGGAGCCTGCAAAGGATTCCCATGCTACGCCCCGAACGCCTTGAAGATCAGGTCCATTTCCTCCTTTCCACCCTCGTGCAGCGGGAGCTGCGGGATCCCGAGCTGGGTTTCGTGACGCTCACCGCCGTCCGCCTTTCCCCGGACCGGAGCGTAGCCAAGGTCTACTTCACCGTGCTACCCGCCAACGGCGGCGATCAGGAAGCCCAGGATGGCTTCACCCGCAAGGCCCTGGGCCGGGCGGCGGGTTTCCTTCGCAGCCAGTTGGCCACGCGCCTCAAGATGAAGCGGGTGCCCGAGCTGCGCTTCTTCCCCGATGGCACCCTGGAAGAGGGCAACCACCTGGAGACGCTGTTGTCAGAGATCGAAAAGGAGCGGGCGGCCCGGCCCGCTGATCCTGAAACCGGCGCGACGGAATCTTGAATGGTCGAATCCGGCATCCACCTCGTCCACAAGGCCGTGGGCCAGAGCAGCTTTGACGTGATCCGCGGGTTCAAGCGCCGGGCCTGGGAGGCGGGCCAGAAGAAGCTGGCCCTGGGGCATGGCGGTACGCTGGATCCCTTCGCCGAGGGCCTGCTGCTGGTGCTGGCGGGGCAGGCCACGCGGCTGATGGAGCTGCTCCATCCGCTGCCCAAGACCTACATGGCCGAGCTCGCCTGGGGCGTGGAGACGGATACTTGCGATCTGCACGGCAAGCCCGTGTCCGAAGCCAAGGCCGCGCTCCTTTCACCCGACGGGTTGGAAGCCGCCCTGGCGCCCTTCCTGGGCTGGACCGAGCAGATCCCTCCCGCCACCAGCGCCAAGAAGATTGATGGCGAGGCCGCCTACAAGAAGGCCCACCGGGGCGAAGTGGTGCTCATGAAGCCGAGCCGTGTGTTCCTGCTGTCGGCCCGTTGGCTCGACCACGAACTGCCCCCGGACGGGCCTCGCCACAGCACCCTGGAACTGACCTGCCGGGGCGGTTACTACGTGCGCAGCCTGGCCCGGGACCTGGG